>JANQGO010000179.1 GCA_028277285.1 Alphaproteobacteria bacterium
GTCGCCCGGATCGATCGCTAGACGCGACGACGCGCTGTCGCCGGCCGCCATCGAATAGTCTTCCGACGGTTCGATGGCCAGACGGGACGACGCATGGTCCCCCGGATCGATCGCCAAGCGCGACGAGGCACTGTCGCCCGGGTCGATCGCTAGACGGGACGAAGCATGGTCCTGAGCGGACCATTCGCGTTCCTCACTGTTGAAGGTAACGTCAGAAGATTCACCAGCACGGGGCTCGTGGACCTCCACCGCGTGTCCAGCATGGACACGGTACAGGATACCATCAGGGCCACGCAGGAGTGTGCCCTCACTAAGCGTTGTTGCCATTAGCAACCTCCTGATCACTTTCTGCCAAGCCACAGACAAGATCAGGGCTACCAACGGGGGTCCGGGCCGTCTGTGAATTGGTTCACATCGACCAGGTTCAAGTTCGAATAATGCTAAAATATCTTATGTGTTGCGCACCTGTCGGCGGACGGAAGGTGCTTCAGACATGACGCGTGGAAGCAGCCGACCCAAAACGCAGCCTTGTAGCGCAGGTCAGCCCTTTATGCGGGCATGCCGATCGCCATTCACACTGTTGGCGTGTGGTGTTTCCGGTCAGACATCCGGCAACGCCGGATCGGCTGGATCAGTGAACGCGCTCGGCCTGCAGGTCACCGACGAGCTGCAGATCCATGCGCGCGTAGCGCAGCCACGTGTCCATACCGTGCCGGCCATAGTAACTCAGCGCAGCGTCGATTTCGGCATGGGCTTTCTGCGGCGCGTTGTGCCGCATGTAGAAGTCCGCCAAGCCGCGATGGCAGTGGGCGGCGAGCGGTCCCATCCGATGCGCCACCGCCATATCCCAGGCCTTGGTAAGATAGCGATGGGCGGTCGGCTCGGGCTGGGCGCACAGTGAATTCTGGACCTGGCCCAGTAACAGCAGCGACCAGGCCTCCGAGGCCTTTTCGCCGGACTCGACCGCCAGCTCCAGGGCCTGCGTCGCACACTTGTTGGCTTCCTCGACATCGCCGTTGCGCAGCAGAAATTCAGCATACCAGGCAAGCTGCTGGGCGTTGTTCCAGCGTGTCGGACCGCTGCCGGCATCGTCGATGGCCTCGGTCAGGAGCGCCGATGCCTCGTCGTTGCGGCCGACATGCATATAGGCGTAGCCCAGCGAACTCTTGCTGCGCGGATAGAGCAGATCCAGTTCGGTCTTCTCGCAAAGCGCCAGGCAGCGTTCCAGCGGCGGAACGCTCCGCTCGAAGTCACCCTTCTTGATCAGGGTGTTGCCGACCCAAAGGTTGGCGTAGATCTGGCTGAAACCATGGCCCACCTCGTCGGCGATCTGGATCGCCTGGTCGCCGTATTGCAGCGCTTTCTTGAAGTCGCCGAGTTCGGCCAGACCGCGCGACAGCGAAGCCAGGGTCGTCACCGAGGCGACCGGCAGCAGGCCAAACCTTCTGTGGTTCATTTCGGGCGGGATCAGGCTGATCGCGCGCTCCAGCAGCGCACACGCGGCATCGAAATCGCCACGGTCGACAAGCAATGCCCCGAGACGGCCGGCAACATGGATCTCCAGATCCCGATCGCCGCGCTTGCGCGCCAGGCCAAGCGCTGATTTTCCGGTCGAGATCGCCCTGGCGACCTTGCCCACGGACCACAGATAGAGGCTCTTGTAGGAGGCGAGGTGGCCCAAGCGGCGGTAATCCGACAGTTTCTCGGCGATCTCCTCGGCGCGGTCGATGTGCGTCTTGACGCGATCGCCTTGGCCCAGCGGGAAGTAGGCTTGAATGAGCTCGATGTGGAAGTCGACGCGGCGCTGGGCGTTACGCGGTGTGTCGTCGATCTGGTCGAGCGCGCTCAGACCCCGCTCGAAACACTGCCCGGCTTCCGCGTTGCGCGATGCCGTCAACATGCCGCGACCGGCGAGCCGACTATAGACAACGCTCTTCGGCCAGTCCTGAGCCCGGAAGGCATGGTGCGCCAACAATTCGATCCGGCCAGGCATCTGGTCGGATCGGCGGCTCTCCAGGGCGGTCATCAGCAAGCCGTGCAGGTCACGGCGCAAGCTCTTCAGAAGCGTCTCGTAGGCGACGTCATGGGTCAGCGCGTGCTGGAAGCTGAACTCCAGGTTGGGCACGATGCGCGTGCGGTTGACGAAACCGGCGGCCTGCAGCCGGTTCAATTGCATCAGGATATCCTGTGACTTACGGCCCGTGATCTCCTGCAAGAGCCCGACATCAAAGCTTTGACCGACGACCGCGGCACACAGCAGGACATACCGGTCGGATGCGGGAAGCGTATCGATACGCGCGGCCAACAAGCCATGCACGGTTGCCGGAATGCTGATCTCCGTCATCGGCACCATCAGCCGATAGCTGCCGAACTGCCCCTGCAGCGCGCCGGTTTCTTTCAGGCTGCGCACGCACTCAACGATGAAGAACGGCACGCCCTGGGTCATGTCGACAAGGCGCTGCTTCAAATGGGCGAGCTCCTTGCGCACGCCCAGCATGCGGTCCAGCAGACGCTCGGTCTGATCGGGAGACAGGGACTCGATCCGAAGCTCGCGAACCTCGGGCCATTCCGACCAAACCGGCTCGCTCCAGATACGCGATGTCGCGAGCATCAGGACGGGCGCCTCCGAGGTCCTGCCGGACAGTTCCTTGGCAAAGGCGCGCGATTGCGTGTCTGCCCAGTGCACGTCTTCAAGCACGACGACAACAGGCTTGTCCTGCGCCACATCGACAATCACCGATGCGGCCGCATCGACCGACAAACGCAGCTTCTCGGACGGCGAACTCTCCGACCAACCGGGATCGTCGACCGGATGGCCCAGCACTTCGAGAAGCGCGACACGCAACATGGGATCGCGCAGGTCGATCTGGTCCAGACGAAACTCCAGCGCTTCACGGTCATCGGCAATCAAGCCGAGGACGCCGCGCAGCACGCGAGCAATGGTTCCGCTGGGCCGCGCCAGACCCGTCGGATGCAGCTCACACTCGACAACCCGATAGTCGCGCTCGGACAAGCCATCGACGAGCTCTCGGACGATCCGGGACTTGCCGACGCCCGCATCCGACGTCACGACAATGGAGGCACCCGAACCCGCCTTGGTTTCGTCAAGGCACTTGCGCAAGGCGGCCAGCTCGTCCTGGCGGCCGACCAGCGCCGGTGCCCCGGTCTCCGCCGTACGGTCGGACAGGTTGTGCGACGTGACGACCGACTTAAGGCGCATCGCCTCGATGGCGCGCGCTTCGGTCGACAGCGTCACCGCGCCGACGGACTCCGCCTCGACCGCGCCGCGCGACAAGCGGACGGTGTCGCGGCTGACAAAGATGCTGCCGGGCGTCGCGGCGTTTTCGAGGCGCGACGCGCGATAAACCGTCTCACCAACGATGCGGTACTCGGTATGGAAGTCGCCCTTCAGGGTCTGCGCGACCACGTCGCCGGAACTAATGCCGATCCGAATGCTTTGGTTGCGCAGGGCCGTGCAAACGCTGTTGCGCAGCGCGTGGGTCGCCATCATCTGCATGACCTGCGCGGCAAGGCAGGCTCGCAGCGCGTGATCTTCCTGCGCCATCGGCGCACCGAACACCGCCATGACGCCGTCGCCCAGGATCTGATTGACCGTGCCGCCGAAACGGTGGACCGCATCGATCATGGCCTGCAGAACGGGAAGCAAGTGGTCGTTGGCGTCCTCGGGATCATACCCGGCGACGAACTCCGACGACTGAACGATATCGGCAAAGACGACGGTGACGACCTTGCGCTCGCCGTTCATCACCGGAAGGCGATGTTCGGACTGTCGGTCGATCATGTTCATGACGCACCGCCGGCTCGACCAACTCTATCGGTCGTCGACATGATCGTTATGCCGCCTGTTGTTTCCATCATGGTGTCCACGAACGCCCCCACGTTGCTTCACCGATGATTGCCTTAGCAATCTGTTACGTTTAGTCGATGCGCCTGCCCGCTGAACTCGTCATCCCTGTCGCGGCACTCTGGCGCATCCCGGAAACACAGGCTCCAGATTGCGCACCATTATGTTGTATTACCGAACACCGAAGCAAGGTCACGACTCTCTCCATATCTACACATTATAGGTAATTCCAAAGTATTATGAGCAAGATTCGGACCACCAATCGATTTTGCTGGCCTAGGTTGTCCCCGTCCCTTGATTTTCCTCTCTATGCCTACATTCCCGGTGAGACTGTTCACCCTTTAAGAGCCGTGCCGGGACGCCATAGACTGGCCGAGGTCGATGACGTTTCGACCGCGATTTCCTACGGTATTGATCTGTTCGATAACGGATACTTCTGGGAAGCCCATGAGGTCTGGGAAACGGCCTGGCGTGCCGCAGAACGCGACACGGATCCGTGGATTTTCCGCAAGGCCTTGATTCGCTTGGCAGCGGCCGCCCTCAAGCTGCGTCTGGGCAGTCAGGCAGGCGTCGAAGCGCATGCGCCCTGGTGCGCCCGGACGTTCACCGACCTGGCCCGCCGTCACGCCGTGATTGACGGCATTTCGCCGGCAGACCTGGCCGATTTCGCCACCCATTTGGCCAACGGCCACCTGTTCTTGATGGAGGCGAAAGAGGATCGCCCGGCGGTCCTTGACAGGCCATTGCCGCGTGCCGACGCGCCATAGTCGCCGATCGCCAGCACAATCCCATGTCATTTTGTACCAGGGTGAAACAAATCTCGTCCCGGTTTGCGACAGTCAGAAGCCATGATGTGGCACGGAGATTAGGGACTACGCCCATGGTCCGCGCGCACGGGACCGTCCGGCGGCGAATCGGCCGCGTAGCGACCACAACCTTGCGGTGTACTGACGGTCCCAGATCATCGGCGTTTCGCACCACCGTCGACAAACGGTAACGGCTCAACCTTCGCCCTCATCAATACCCGCCCGACAAAGGGGCGCCTGGGTACAAGTCTTGGGATAGATTGCCGACGCGGGCGCCAGCGGCCATCGACCGGCGGTGTGGCACGCCATAGACTGGGTCCATCCAACCCACACAAGGAGCGTGCCGTGACCGAGGCCGCGCGCGGCCAGCACGATGGTTCAACGGATGACCGGACAACAATCACGCCCGGCCAGCCGGGGACGGCGTGCGCCTCCTCCTCCGCCAGCGAGCATCCGGACGATGTGATACCGGATCTCGCCGTCGGCTTCATCGTGACGCCGGATTTCACCCTGCTTGCCTTCGCCGGTTTTGTCGACGCCTTGCGCATTGCCGGCGATGTCGGCGAACGCAGCCGGCAGGTCCGCTGCCGCTGGTCCCTGGTCGGCGCCGACTTGCGCCCGGTACCGTCAAGCTGCGGCGTCGCCATTCCGCCCGACGAGACGTTCGGCGAACCCGCAAAGTTCGACTATCTGGTCGTTGTCGGCGGGCCGCTGACCGACGACCTCGTCTACGATGACGCGATGTTGACCTATCTGCGCCGCGCCGGCGCGCAAGGTATTCCCCTTGTCGGTGTCGGCACCGGTGCAATCGTTCTTGCCCAGGCCGGCCTGATGGATGGCTACCGGTGTTGTGTCTACGGCGACCACGACATCGATATCGTGCGCACGTTTCCGCACATTCGTGTCGTCCATGACGACGTCGTCGTGGTCGACCGCGACCGCTTGACCTGCGCCGGCGGCACCGCGGTCATCGATCTCGCCGCCATCCTGGTCGACCGTCACTGCGGCCATGATCGGGCATTGAAGATCCTGCCGCACCTCGTGGTCGACGGCATTCGCAGCCCGAACCATCAGCCGCTGCCGCTGGTCGACGGATCGTTCCGCGGTTTTGACAACCGCGTCAAACGCGCGCTTGTCATCATGGAGCGGCATATGAACAACCCGCCGCGGATCAACCAGATCGCCGGCCGCGTCGGCTCCAGCGTACGCCAGCTGGAACGCAGTTTCCGCAGCAGCGTCGGCGTCAGCCCGCAAACCTACTACCGCGCCATGCGGCTTCGCCACGGCCGCTGGCTGTTGACCCATACCAAGCGCACGGTGACCCAGATTGCCGATGATTGCGGTTTTGCCGATGCCTCCCACTTCAGCCGCTGTTTCAAGCGCGCCTTCCGCCAAGTCCCAAGCGATCTTCGCCGGCGCCGCACCGGCTAGACCTCACAGACAAGACGACGAGGTACTGGATGTCCTTTGACGGCAAACGGGTGCTGGTGACCGGCGG
>JANQGO010000077.1 GCA_028277285.1 Alphaproteobacteria bacterium
GTCCAGTCCTGGACCGAACTGTTCCAGTGATACCCGGTGACGGCACGCGTCGGCAGGTTGACCAGATGACCGTCGAGGCGGTTCGCCGAGAGGTCCGGGAAACGGTCGATCGGAATATCCCGGCCGAAATCCCAGGCAGCGACCAGCCAGTCGCGGTCGGGCGGTTCGGCCTGGGCCAGCAGCGACATGTCGTCGCAGACAAGGGCCTTTGACGCAATGCGCGGACTGTCGATGCGCCCGTTGAAGAGGCCGGCCATGCGCGGCTTGCCGTCGTCGTGCCAGCCGACCTGCCAGGCCGCCAAATGCAGGTCGTGGTCGGCGGCAAAGACGATACCGGCCGGCGCCTTACCGACGGTCATCGCATTGGGGTCGATGGTGGTGAAGCGGGCATCCGGCTCCTGCCACAGCACGATATCGCCGGTTGCCGCGTCATAGGTCGCGGCGACAAACGCCCACTCCCAGGCCAGCATCGGTACGCCGGTCGTGACCGTCACCAGCTCCTCGCCATTACCGACCATCAGCGTCAGCGCGCCATCGTCGTCCAGAATGAGCGCGAAGCCCGGCCGCTTGGGGCCGGAGCCGCGGCTCATGATCGTCTGTCGGCCGTCGCCCGGCAGGGTCGGCATGATGTAGGCCTGCAGCGTGAAGCTCGACAACCGGTCGAGCACCGGCGCCTTCGGCACGACCGCATAGGATCCCGCGTGGACCGGCTGGAAACGGCCGGGATAGGTGCCGTTAGCCTCGGTCTCGACCGGTATTTCTTTATAGGGTGTGCTGCCTGGCGCAATCACGCCATTGACCAGACGTACGACATCGAAGTCGTAGCTCTCTATGTCTTCGGCGCTGATCTTGAAATTGACGCTGTCGCCCGGCCGCAAACTGACGCGGTCGGCGTAGCCTAGCAGGCGGCGCTTGTAATCGAGCACGGGGGGCGATCAGTCGTCGGCCAGGTCTTGGCCGGTGTGTTTCTTCCACCGCAGTTTGAAGATATGCCACTCGGCATCGCCGATGTCGTTGAAGGTAATGTCCTCAAACATGGTTACGGGCACGCCGCGCTTGCCCGGGAGCTGCGCAAGGCACCACTCCTCATGCGGTTTCGTGCAGACGAGGACATACTTTCCTTCCAGAGGTTCCCAGCGCATCACGTTCAGAACCTTCTGCAATTCGGCGCTATGGGGGCCGAATGGCTTGGCCTTGAACTCCTCGGCGAGGTCGGTGCGTGCCGGGTCGATCTGGTACATCGGCTCTGTCCTCCGTTTGTCTTTGAGCGACAGTAGACCGCCCGGTTTGGCGGCTGGCAAGGCTTTGCAGCCGGAATCGTCCGCAAAAAAAGCTGTGAGCCGGCTGATGTTGACCGGGTCTACTTCTTGTCGCCAGGACGGCGGGTGACCTGCTTAGACCGCTGGGCCAGTTCGTGCTCGACCTCGTCCAGCGTTACCCCGCCGCGCGCCATCGCGGTCAGGGCGAAATAGATGAGGTCGGCGGTTTCGTGGGTGATCTCGCTCTTGTCGGCCGCGGCCGCCAGTTCGCCGGCCTCCTCGGCCAGCTTGGCGTTCAACAGGCCGTCCTCGGTGAAGAGGCGGTGAGTGTAGGATCCTTCCGGCGCGTTATCGCGGCGTTCGGCGATGAGCCGCGCCAGGGCCGGCAGGCCGCCGGCCTCACCCCAGCAGGTGTGGGTCTTCAGGTGGCAGAAGCCCGGCGTGTTCTGGCGCACCTGAAAACGCAGGGTGTCGCGGTCGCAGTCCAGATCGATCTTTAGGAGTTCCTGGGTCGCGCCGGACGTCTTGCCCTTGATCCAGAGACCGCGGCTGCGCGAGTGGTAGGCGCCGACGCGCTCATCGACCGCGGCGCGCAGGCTTTCCAGGTCCGAATAGGCGAGGCCCAGCGCAACACCGTGTTCATCGGTCACGACCGTCGGCCATAAACCGTCGGCGCGGTCGGAGGTCAGCGGCGCGGCGATGGCATCGGCCAGGTGCAGGCGGCCGGAGTAAAGCGCCATGCCGACTTGGGCGTCGGCGCCCAGCTTGTCGGCCGCGGCGATGTCTTCCGGCGTCGTGAACCCGCCGGCGACGGTCAGGTCGGCGTCGCCTGCCGCAGCCTTCAGCTTGGCGATGGCGTCCAGGTCGATACCTTCCATGCGCCCTTCGCGTTCGACGAAGGTCACAAGGAAGCCACCGACCAGGACCTTGATCTCGGCCATGCGGTCTTCGGCCGTCGCCCCGGTCTTGGTCGTCCAGCCGTGGGTCACGACCTCGCCACGCACCGCGTCGAGCGCGGCAATGACCCGTCCGGGTGGCAGTTCGGACAGGATCTCCGGCTTGGCGGCGGTCCCCAGAATGACCTTGTCGGCGCCGGCGTCGAGCCAGCGGATCGCGGTCTCGACATCGCGAATGCCACCGCCGACGCGGCACGGCGCCATGCGGACCAGCTCCTTGATCAGATCCGCGTTGTCGCCCTGGCCCAGCGCGGCGTCCAGGTCGATGACGGCGATGTCGCCGGCCAGCCGGAAGGTCTCGGCAATCGGGCGCGGGTCGCCGGCATCGATGGCGCGCTCCTTGCCGCCGATCAACTGCACCGCCTGGCCGCCCATCAAGTCGATCGAGGGGATGATCATTCCGCCGGTTCCTCAGCTTTGATGGTCGGGAAGGCGAGCGTCGACATGATCGCGATCACGGCCGACATCACCGCGAAGACGGAGGCCAGGACAAACGCGTAGGCAAGGTTGATGTCGCCCGCCAGACCGCCGAGCAGGGCGCCGAGCGCGCCGACGCCGTCCATGATGACAAACGTGATGCCAAGCGTCGTGCCCTCGCGTTTGCCGGCGAAGTCGACGGCCGACGCCAAGACGACCGAACGCACGCCATAGAATGCGCCGACCATGGCAATCAGGAACACCACGGCCAGGGCCGGTGAGCCGATGAACGGCATGGCGAAACCCAGGGGCGCTGCCGCCAGCAGCGACCAGGCAAAGATCTTGCGCCGGCCGCGCAGGTCCGACAGGTGCCCCATAAGGGGCTGCAGAACCGCGCCCGCCATGATCATGGCGGCGAAGACCAACCCAGCCCAGGTCGACGACAGGCCGAGGTCCTGCACCAAATAGAGTGTCGCCATGGCGAGCACGGCCATGACCGCCATGTTGTAGACGCTGATCATGCCGACCATGGCGAGACCGGTTCTGGTCGTCCACTGCTGCCAGATCTCGCGCAGATCGCCGAGCGATGCGCGGCCCTGCTTTGCCGGCGGGATGTCGCGGCGTAGCGCGAAGAAGACGATGCCCATGACGGCGGCGGGTATGACCGCCAGCATCAGGCCCGTGCGCCAGTCGACGACGGTCAGCAACACGCCGGTCAGAAGCGGCGCGAAGACCTCGGCCAGCGTGCCGCCCATGGCGTGAATGCCCAGAATGCGCGCCCGCTGCCGGGGCATCGCCTGGGTCAGCGTGCCGGTCGCCAGAGGGTGCCAGGCGGACGTGCCCATGCCGGCCAGCGCCAGCAATAGAGTCAGCGTCCAGAAGTCCGGCGCGGCACTGGCCGCCAGGTAGCCGATGACAACCCAGACGAAGGTCATCACGAAAAGACGGCCGCGACGCTGCGAGGAGTCGTTCAACAGGCCGGCGGGAATGTGGACCGCCGTGCTGCCGATGGCCGTGATCGCAAAGAGAAGGCCCAGATCGCCCGGGCTGAGGTCCATCGCGATGGCGATGGTCGGCGCCAATATCCAGATCGCGCCGTGGGGCCAGTCCACGGCCATGTGGCCCAGACAAAACGCCACGATGGGCAATCGCGGCTTCGAGGTTGCGGTATCTGTCATGGTGACGCGAGTTCCCGGGCGGCGGGCACGGCCAAGGGTCCACTGATAGGCCAATCGCTATGTCGAATCAAACTGGTGAAGAAGGTAGCGTTGCTGTTCAGACGACGTCGGTGCGGGTCGGGATCCCGGCGGCAACCATCGCTTCTTTGATGTCGCCGACCGTGTAATCGCCGTCGTGGAAGATCGAGGCGGCCAGAACCGCATCCGCGCCGGCCTTAATCGCCGCGATCAGGTGATCGGGATGGGCCGCCCCGCCCGATGCGATGACCGGCACGTTGACGGCCTCCGACACGGCTTTCAGCAAGTCGGTATCGTAGCCGGCGCGGGTGCCGTCGCGGTCCCAACTGGTCAGCAGGATCTCACCGGCGCCGCGCTCGGTTGCCTCGCGTGCCCAGCTGATCGCGTCTTTGCCGGTGCGTTCCTTGCCCGACTTGGTCACGACCTCCCAGCCGCCGGCCTCGCGGCGTGATGCGTCGATCGAGACGACGGCGCACTGGCTGCCGAACTTTTCGGCGATGTCGCTCAGAAGTTCCGGCCGTTCGACCGCCGCCGTGTTCGCGCCGACCTTGTCGGCGCCGGCTTCCAGCAGGGCGCCGGCGTCCTCGGTCTTCCTGACTCCGCCCCCGACGGTCATCGGAATGCCCAGTTCGGCCCGCACGGCCGCGACGGTCTCCAGCGCGTTGCCGCGGCCTTCCGGTGTCGCGGAGACATCGAGGAGAACAAGCTCGTCGGCGCCCTGGTGCTCATAGGCCAGCGACAGTTCGACGGGATCGCCGGCGTCGCGCATGCCCTGGAAGCGCACGCCTTTGACGACGCGCCCGGCATCGACGTCCAGGCAGGGAATGACGCGAACGGTCAGCATGATGTGGCGATCCAGCGTTTGAGTAGATCGTGGCCGAACTGGCCGGACAATTCCGGGTGAAACTGGCATGCGACGACCGGACCGCGCTCCAGCGCCGCGACGAATGGACCGCCGTGATCGGCCGTCGCGCCAAGCCATCCGTCCGGAACGCCGGTGACGCGATAGGAGTTGGCGAAATAGACAAAACCCGACGTCAGCAGGCGGCAGCCGGGATCGGCATCGATCCGGTTCCAGCCCAGTTGCGGCACGCGCACGGTGTTGGGGAAGCGCGTGGCGGTCAGCGGCAGAATGTCGAGACCGGTCGCGCCGGGCGTTTCCTCGCTGTCGCGGCACAGCAGTTGAAGGCCGACACAGATGGCCAATGTCGGTCGGCCCGTTTCAATGCGTTCGCAAAGCGCCCCGTCCAACCCGCCGTCGCGCAGCGCCGTCATCGAGGCGCCGAAGGCGCCAACGCCGGGCAGCATGACGTGGCCGCCGCCGCTGACGTCATC
>JANQGO010000220.1 GCA_028277285.1 Alphaproteobacteria bacterium
TCCATCCGACGACGCATCAAAAGATGTGCTTGGGAAGAAGACTATCTCACCAACGCAATAAGCCATATGCAATAGCCCTGCCCTCAAGGGGAGAGGGAGTGCGGCGGTGTCGGGAGCGGCTCAGGGATCGCGGCTCAGGCCCTGTTCGGCGAGTTTGTCGAGATAGGTCTGCCAGATCGTCTCCTGGTTCTCGCCCAGATGGCGCAGGTAGTTCCAGGAGAAGATGCCGGTGTCGTGCAGGTCGTCGAACTTGATCTTGATGGCGTAGTTGCCGACCGGCTCGACCTCCATGATGCCGACATGGCGGCGGCCGGGGATGATGCGTTTCTGGCCGACCCCATGGCCCTTGACCTCGGCCGACGGGCTTTCGACGCGCAGCAGCTCGGCGGGCAAGGAAAACGCCTTGTCGTCATCGAAAACGATCTCCAGCACCTTTTCGGCGCTCTTGACCTTGATCTCGACCGGCCAGTGCGCGGTCGGTTCGGCGGCGTCCGTCATGTGTCGTCGTCGAGCCGGCGGGCTTCGTCGACCAGCATGATCGGGATGCCGTCGCGAATCGGGAAGGCGAGGCCTGCCTGTTCGCTGATCAGCTCCTGGGCGTCGGCGTCATAGTGCAGCGGCCCCTTGGTCAGGGGACAGACCAGGATTTCAAGAAGTTTGGGATCGACACCCGTCTCGGCCATGGGCGGTTCCTCGTCTTAATCGATGCCTCGGCCTTCTATGTGGGCCGAAACGGCCGCGCCGTCTACTGTGGCGACAGGCTGCCCGGCGTATCGCCGCCCATCTGGAGCAAGGCGAGCAGCGTCTGAGCGCGGCTGGCGAGATCGCGCGCCTCCAACAGCGCCTGCTTTTCGCTGGGTTCGAACGGGCACACCATGGAGAGCGCCGTCACCAGGCTTTCATCATCGGCCTGTTCGATCGCGTCCCAGTTGGCGTCGATGCCGCGGCTGGCAAAAAACGACCGCAGATGCTCGAGGATCTCGTCGCGGTCGATCAGGCCGGTGCCGGCCGTCGCGTCGAGATCGCCGGCGAAGGGCCCGAAATCCGGCGAGACCACGCGGAAGCCGCCATCGGTTTGCGGCAGCTCGCGGGCGATGGTGAAGCGCGCCACGCCGGTCAGGGTCAGCACATAGCGCCCGTCATCGGTTTCCTGAAACTGGGTAATGCGCCCGGCGCAGCCGATGTCATAGGTCGCGGCGGCGCCGACATCCGGCGCGTCTTCGTTCGGCTGCACCATGCCGATCAGCCGCGATGTCGTAAGCGCCTCGTCGAACATGGCGACATAACGCGGCTCGAAGATGTTGAGCGGCAGGGTACCGCGTGGCAGCAACAGGGCGCCTGGCAGCGGGAAAATCGCCAGGCGATGGGGCAGTTGATCGATCGATCGGTAGTAAGGCAGGCCCGCCATCAGGCTGTGCTCCGAGGTCGCGGCATTCGGGACGATGCGGCGACCTTAGGAGAACCAGGCCGCCGACAGCTTCTTACGGCCCTCGACCGTTGCCGGATCGGTCGGCCCGAACGCCTCGAAGAATTTGATCAGTTCCTTGCGCGCGGCCTCGTCGTTCCAGTCGCGCTTGCGCTCGATGATCGCGATCAGGGCGTCGACCGCCTCGTCGCGCTTGTTCATGGCGGCAAGCGCCTTGGCGAGCTCGAAACGGGCCTCGTGATCGTTCTCGTCGGCGGCGATGCGCGCGTTGAGCGGCGCGAGATCGGCGGCGCCTTCCGACAAAAGGTCGAGTTGCGCGATCAGGCCGTGGATGCGGTCGTCGGCGCGGGTCGGCTCGTCCAGGCTGTCGACCAGTTCGCGGACATCGTCGATATTGCCGAGCCCGATCATGGCGCGCCCCAGGCCCGCCAGGGCGTCGATGTTGCCGGGCTCGTGCTGCATGACCTGCTGGAAGACGGCGGCGGCCTGGCCAAAGTCCTCGGCCTCCAGGGCGGCCTGGGCCTGTTCCAGGGCCTGATCGACCGGCGACGGGCCGACCGGGCCGATCAGACGCTCGACAAAGGCCTTGATCTGGCTTTCCGACTGGGCGCCGACAAAACCGTCGACCGGCTGGCCCTTGTCGAAGGCGAACACCGCCGGGATCGACTGAACCCTCAGCGCCTGAGCGATCTGCTGCTCCTCGTCGATGTTCACCTTGACCAGGCGGATCTTGCCGCCGGCATTCGCGACGACCTTTTCCAGCGCCGGCTGAAGCTGCTTGCACGGCTCGCACCAGGGCGCCCACAGATCGACGATGACCGGCTGCTGCATGGAGGCTTCCAGCACGTCGGCCTGAAAGGTCTCGGTGGTCGCGTCCTTGATCACGTCGCCTGCCGGTCCCGCCGCCGGCCCGTCCGGCCCCTGACCGCCGCCTTCGCCAATGATCATGGCCATGGTTCACATCCCATTCGTCTCAAAAATTACATATCCTGCCCGCAACATGGGCCGTTCAGCGTCATGAAACAAGGCTGGTGGGTCTCTCCGTTTTCGCCGGCCGGCTCACCGCATCACCGGCCCACTCCCCCGCCCGGCCACCCCGAGGATGCTGCCATGGGTGGCCTCGGCGAAAACGCCTCTCGGCGTTTTGCCCCGGAGGTGGGGGAGTGGGCTGGCGCAGCATGGATCACATACAGCAATCCTCAATCCATCACCGCGTCGACATTCATGACCCGGGGCTGGTGTCCGAAACTCTCGATGCAGCGCAGCAGATCCGCGGGCGTGAGCGCGGTCGTCTGATCATTGCTCAGCGGATGGAAGTTGACGATGTCGGCCGCCATCAGCTTCTCGTCCAGGACGACGTTGACCCGAACCTCGGTATCGTTGATCAGGCCGAACGGCGTCACCGCGCCGGGAACGACGCCCATCACCTCCATCAACAACTCCGGCTTGCCGAAGGAAAGCCGCTTGGCGCCGATTTCCTTTTCCAGCTGATTGAGGCGGATCGGCGCGTCGTCGCGGGCGACGATCAGCCACAACACGCCCTTTTTATCCTTCACGAACAAGTTCTTGCTGTGACAGCCGGGCAAATGGCCGCAATGTTCGCGCGACTCCTCGACCGTGAACACGGGCACGTGCTCGTGGGTCTCGTAGTTGATGCCCAGGTCGTTGAGCCGGGCGAAGATATCGTCGGGTGTCGCAGGCATGGACGCGGATATAAGGACCGCGGGACCTGCTGTCTATGGTTGAGGTCGAGGGTCAGCGAAACCATATTCTGGATGCCATGAAACCACGCAACATCTTCCTGATCTCCGGCCTGGTCACTTTCGTCGTCCTGGCCGCCGTGTTTGCCGTTTTCCAGGTCACCGACAACCGCGCCGTCACCGCCTCGACCGGTTCGGCCGAGATCGGCGGACCGTTCCAGCTGACCGACCAGGACGGCCGCCAGGTCGATGAGTCCCTGCTTCAGGACCGGCTGAACGTGATCTACTTCGGCTACACGTTCTGTCCCGATGTCTGTCCCACCACCCTGCAGGATATCTCGACCGCGCTCGACATGATGGGCGAGGACGGCGACCAGGTGCAGTCGATCTTCATCACCGTCGATCCCGAGCGCGACACGGTCGAGGTCGTGAAGGATTATGTCGGCTGGTTCCGGCCCGGCACCGTCGGTTTGACCGGGTCGGTGGAGCAGGTCGAGGCGGTCAAGGCAGCCTATAAGGTCTATTCAACCAAGGCGCCCCAGGAAGACGACGAGACCGGCGAGAATTACCTCGTCGACCATACGTCGATCACCTACGTCATGGGTCCGGACGGCAGTTTCGTGACCCACTTCTCTCACGGCACAAGCCCGGAAGACATGGCCAAGAAGCTCGGCGACCTGCTGTAGGTTCTTCCAGTGCGATCCATAGCGGGGGCGTGGGCTGGAGCAGACGCTAAAGCCGCATCTCTCAGTGGCAGCGGAACACCAGGGCCCGCATCAGGCCAAGGGTCGAATCGTCCTTGGGCGCCAACAAGAGCCCACCCAGAGCAAGCGCGATAACGGCCAGAAGGACGGGCAGGAAGATTCCCAGAATGAGCGCGGTCATGCGCTCGGCGCGGCGCAATTCGGGGTCGTGACCGTCGTCGCCGGCGATGCCGTCGCGGTGGATTGTCGGCTCAGCCATGGGCCGATCGTAGGCTGACAAGGGGGGCCTCACAAGACCCCGCCAAAAGGCTGACAGGCCGGTGACCGGGATCACCCGCGCTGCTCTTGCTCAGGCCCCGACCATGGTGTAAACACCGCCCCCTCGCTATTGGAGTGCGGGCGTAGCTCAGGGGTAGAGCACAACCTTGCCAAGGTTGGGGTCGTGAGTTCGAATCTCATCGCCCGCTCCAA
>JANQGO010000255.1 GCA_028277285.1 Alphaproteobacteria bacterium
CCGAGTCGTTCCACGCCGCCCGCGACCTGCTGCTCAGCGAGGGCATCCTCGCGGGATCGTCGTCGGGCTGCCTCCTCGCGGCGGCGCTGCGCTACTGCCGCGAGCAGATGGAGCCCAAGCGGGTCGTCACCTTCGTCTGCGATCACGGCGCGAAGTACACCGACAAGATGTTCAACGACTTCTGGATGATCGATCAGGGCTTCATCGAGCGCGACAGCGAGGGCGACCTGCGCGACATCATCTCGCGGCGCCAGGACGAGCGCGCCATCGTCACGGTCGCGCCCGAGGACAGCCTGCTGACCGCCTACGGCCGCATGAAGCTCTACGACGTCTCCCAGCTCCCGGTGATCGAGGAGTCCGGCGCCGTCGTCGGCATCGTCGACGAGAACGACATCATGATGGAAGTCGTCGAGGACGAGGCGCGCTTCCAGGAGCCGGTGCGCGAGGCCATGACCACGGCGCGCGAGCTGCTGGCCAAGGAGGGCATCCTGGCCGGCTCCTCCTCCGGCACCTTGATCGCCGGTGCGCTCGCCTATTGCCGCGCCCAGACGGCGCCGAAGAACGTCGTCAGTTTCGTCTGCGACAGCGGCAACAAGTACCTCTCGAAGGTCTACAACGACTACTGGATGATCGATCAGGGTTTCATCGAACGCGAAACCTACGGCGACCTGCGCGACGTCATCGCGCGGCTCTATTCCGAGCGCGCCGCGATCACCGTCAAACCGGACGACACGCTGGCGACGGCGCTGGCGCGCATGAAGCTTTACGACATCAGCCAGATACCGGTTCTGGAAGGCGACAAGCCGGTCGGCATCATCGATGAGTCCGACATTCTGTGGGCCGTCCACCACGACCACGAGACCTTTACCGACACGGTCGGCTCGGCCATGACCGCCGAGATCGAGACGATATCGGTCAAGGCGGGCATCAAGAGCCTGATGCCGATCTTCCGCCGCGACCTCACCGCCATCGTGGTCGACGACAACGACGCCTTCCTGGGCGTCATCACGCGCATCGACCTGTTGAACCACTTGAGACGCGGACTGTCGACGGCCTAAGGACGACTCTTTTTGCGGTCTGTTGCAAGAGCGCGTCTTACAGATTTCCCTCGCCCCTTGAGGGAGAGGGACACGCAGGCTTGGGCGCGTCAGCGCCCTAGCCGAAGTAGGGTGAGGGGTGCGTGCGCGGGAAACAGCGGCGCCGGTTATCCAAGTGCGCTGTCGCGCGCGGCCCCCTCACCCCGGCCCTCTCCCTCAAGGGGAGAGGGAGCGTTGCGGCGGCGGTCGCGCGTAACGTCAACGGCCGTCACGACGGTATCATCGTCGGTACGCGTTCGCCCGCAGCGCGCCCACACCCTCGCGCAACAGCGCATTTCGATATCCCCTAAAGCGCGAGGTTCGGCCGCCGTTCGGGCCGGTCGAGCCACGGCCGGCGCTGTTCCAAGGCAGCGGCGACACGGAACACCGTCACGTCATCCTCGACCCGCCCGACGACCTGGAGCCCGGTCGGCAGGCCGGTTCCCGTCATGCCCGACGGCACCGCCAGAACCGGGCAGCGGCCGAACATGTTCCACAGGACCGTCATGGCCGTATCCGTGTCGGTCAGCGTCTTGCCGTTGACGGTGATCGTGTCTTTCTGCCAGCCGCCGGCCGGAATGTCGGGGCACGACACGGTCGGCGTGATGAAGACCTCGTGATCGCGGAACATCGGACCCAGGTGCTGGTCCCACACCTGCGCGGCCAGGCTCAGCGAGCGCCGGTAGTCGTCGGCGTTGAAACTGAGCGCGGTTTCTTCCAACTGCGGCACATAGTCGCTGACGATGTCGCCGTGGTCGCGTACCGCTTCGCTGATGCCGGGCGCGAAGAGGAATTCCTGGGAGCCGTGCCCCAGGCGGATCACCTCGCTCGCCCAGTTGACGGGAATCTCCGTCACCTCGGCGCCGGCCTCGCGCAACGCATCGAGCGCTTCAAGCGTCGCGCGCCGAACATCGTCGACGACCTCGTAGTGGCCGAGGTCGATGGAGTACGCGATCTTCATGCCCTCGATCCCCTTCAGATCGGCGGGGATCGTCACCTTGCGATGCAGACTGTTGTGATCGAGCGGATGGGGACCCGACATGATGTTTGCCATGAGCGCCGCATCGGCCACGGAGCGCGTCATCGGCCCGTGATGCAGATAGCTTGAGAAACTGGCCTCGCCCAGCATCGGGATGCGGCCGAAGGGCGCCTGATAGCCGACCACGCCGCACTGGCTGGCCGGTTGTCGGATCGAGCCGGTGCTGTCGCCGCCGGTCGCCAGAATGGTCGCGCCGGCGGCAAGCGCGGCCGCCGATCCGCCCGATGAGCCGCCCGGCGAGGCATCCGGACGCCACGGATTGCGCGTGATCCCCCATAAGCGCGATTGCGTCGTATAGAGCCAGCCGAACTCCGGACAAGTCGTGCGCGTAAAGATATTCAGACCGGCACGCATCAACCGCTCGATATCCGGATCGGTGCGCTCGGCGATCGCGTCCTTGTAGATCATCGATCCCTTGGTCGCGCGCTTGCCGCGAATCTCGGAGGTATCCTTGACGGCAAGCGGCACGCCTTCCAGCCGGCGCGGCCGGCCGTCGGTCTTGGCGTACTTATCCTCCGCCTTGCGGGCGCGCTGCCGCGCTTCGTCATAATAGGTGTCAGCGAACGGGTTGATGGTCTCGCGGATGGCCTCGCCACGGGCGATGACGGCGTCCAGCAGCTCGACCGGCGACAGTTTCCTGGCCTTGAACAGCCCGACCGCCTCGCTTGCCGTCAGATAGCAGAGATCGTCATCGGTCATGGTCTGAGCCCCCTCGACGCTTGTATGGTGGACGCGAATTCTGATACCTCGCGCCCACCCGCTTTTTCGCGCGCCATCATGCCACAGCCTCGCACGAGGGGAATGATCCCGTCATGACCGATCGACAGCAGTCCAACCGGCCCGGCTTTTCGACCCGGGCGATCCACGCCGGCCAGCGGCCCGATCCGACTACCGGCGCCATCATGACGCCGATCTACGCGACCTCGACGTATGTGCAGGAGAGCCCGGGCGTGCACAAAGGTTACGAGTACTCGCGCTCGCAGAACCCGACGCGCATGGCGTTCGAGGACTGTGTCGCGGATCTGGAAAGCGGCGGCAAGGCGTTCGCGTTTGCCTCCGGCCTCGCCGGCTCGGCGACAGTGCTGGAGCTGATGGAAAGCGGCAGCCACGTGCTGGCCGGCAACGACCTCTATGGCGGCACCTATCGCCTGTTCGAGAACGTGCGCAAGAAAAGCGCCAACCTGGATTTCACCTTCCTGGACATGACCGACGAGGCGGCGGTCGAGGCAGCAATCCGACCGGAAACGCGGATGATCTGGATCGAAACGCCGACCAATCCGCTTTTGACCGTTATCGATCTCGACATGATCGCGCGGGTCGCCAGGCGCCATGACCTGCTGGCCGTCGCCGACAACACCTTCGCCACGCCGTGGGTGCAGCGGCCTCTGGAGTTCGGCTTCCACCTGGTCGTGCATTCGGTCACCAAGTATCTCAACGGACACTCCGACATGGTCGGCGGCATGGTCGTTGTCGGCGACGACAGCGAGCTCGCCGAGCGCCTCGCCTATCTGCAGAACGCGGTTGGTGGTGTCGCCGGGCCGTTCGACAGTTTCCTGGCGCTACGCGGGCTGAAGACCCTGGCGCTGCGCATGGAACGTCATTGCGAGAACGCCGCGGCCATCGCGGCCTGGCTCGATAAACATCCGAAAGTCGCGCGCGTTTACTACCCCGGCCTGGACAGCCACCCGCAGCACGCGCTCGCCAGTCGCCAAATGCATGGCTTCGGCGGCATGGTGACGGCGGTGCTGGACGCCGACCTGGACGGCACGCGGCGTTTCCTGGAACGCTGCGAGCTCTTCGCGCTCGCCGAAAGCCTGGGCGGCGTCGAAAGCCTGATCGAGCATCCGGCCATCATGACCCACGCCTCGATCCCGAAGGAGATCCGCGAGGAGATCGGCATTTCCGATAGCCTCGTTCGGCTCTCGGTCGGTGTCGAAGACGGCGACGATCTGATACGCGAGTTGGAGAACGCGCTGGCCGCCGTCTGACCCGATGGACGAGCGCCGTCTTGCTTTCACGCTGCTGGCCGCCCTGACCGTCGTCTGGGGACTCAACTGGCCGATCATGCGGGTCGGCGTCTTGGGCGTCGAACCCTGGACCTTCCGCGCCTTCACAACCGTCTTCGGCGGCATCGCGTTGTTGAGTGCCGCCGTTATTGGCGGCCAGAGCATCCGTGTGCCGCGCGACCAGTTGAAGCTGATCATCCTGATCGCACCGGTTTCGATCGGCGGATGGATGGTGTTCTCCGCCTTGGGCCTGGAGCACATGGGATCGGGCCGCGCCGCGATCATCGCCTACACCATGCCGTTATGGGCAGTCATCTTCGCCCGTTTCCTGCTCGGTGAACCCATCACCTGGCGGCGCGTGGCGGGTCTCGCCATCGGACTTGCCGGTATGGTCGTCCTGATCGGCAGCGACCTGCCGGCGATCGGCGAATCGCCGCTCGGCGCCATCTACATGCTATGCTCCGCCGTAACCTGGGGCCTCGGCACCGTGCTCTTCAAGCGCGCGCCGTGGCGCATACCGGTGCCGGTCATCGTCGGCTGGCAGTTCATCGTTCTCAGTGTCCCGATCACCGCGGTCGCCCTGATCGTCGAGGCACCGGATTTCGCGTACACCACGTGGTCCTGGTTCGCGATCGCCTATCAGATCTTCGCCGGCGCGCTGATCGGCAACTACGCCTGGGCCAAGATCGTGACCTTGCTGCCGGCCGGCGTCGCGGCGATCAGCAGCTTGCTGATTCCGGTGATCGGCGTCGTCAGCGGCGCACTGATCCTCAGCGAGCCCGTCACATGGCGTGAACTTGTCGCGCTTGCCTGCGTCATCGGCGCCCTCGCCGTCGTGTTGATCGGCCCTGCTACCCAATCGACGCGGCAAAGCTAGCGCGCCTACTCCGGCATCGCTTCGCAGGTTTCGATGTTCCCGGTGACGGTGAGCCAGTCCGGTTTGGACCGGGTGAAGACATAGCGTTCCGGCTTGTACCAGAACGTCGGCTGATCGAATGTCCCGCCGGCGAAGCCCCGATAGTCCGGGCGGAACTCCAGTGTCCAGGTCAGCGCCGTGCCGCAGTGCGTGCAGAACTCCTGCTCGATCCAGCGCCCGGCATCCGACATCAGGCGATGGGTGCCGAGCAGGCTCTCGTCGATCTCCACATCCTCTTTGAGGAAGTAGACGGAGATGCCCAGCGCGCTGCCCGTGCGTTTCTGGCACCACGTGCAGCTGCACAGGCTGACCCGTTGCGGGTCACCGCCGGCTTTGTAGCGAACGCGTCCGCAAACACATCCGCCTTCGTGGAACTCGGTCATCGGCTCCTCCGGCTGTCCTTAACGGTGTTGGTCGGCTATCCGCATCATGGTGTCCCAGAACATGCGTTCGTAGCCTTGGATCAAGCGTGCGGCGCGCATGATCAGGACGTCGCTGACGCCGTGATCGAGACCGTCCTGGATGATGGCCAACGCGGTCGCCTCGATCGACGGCATCTTGATGAAGGAGTCGAGGAACACGGTGTCGTCGCTCGTGAAACCATAGGCATCCCGGAGCGCCTCGCCGACATCGGCGCAATTGGCGCCCCACGCCTGGAAGTTGACGAAGAGACCGCACATGACCTCCGCGGCCGAACCGCGCTGGGCGAGCCAGGCCATGTAGGCAGCATAGGCATACCCTTCCGGCTCGACCTCATAGGCGTCGAGGTCGGCCTTTGTCATGCCGAGTCTTTTGGCGAGCACCAGGATCTTCTCGCGCTCGCCAAGCTGGCCCTGAAGAATGCCGTTGAAAAGGTCGACATGGGGCGTGTCGCCGAAACGCGCGACCATGGTCGCGATCGAGCGCATGTCGGATATCGCCATGTGGTGCTGGTGTCCCGGCAGCGCCTTGATGGCTTCGAGCGGCACCTCGCCGGCGCGCAATGCCGCGAGGTAGGGGTGGTTGCGGATGGCCGCGTCGACGGTGCTCAGTTGCTCTCGGGTTCGCGCAACGACGTCCTCGGCTTTCATGATGCTTGCCTCCGGCTTATGTCCGTAGCCTCGACCGCATTGATGGCCGAGCCAAGGGAATTCATGCCCCTTCCCCAACACCTTGACCGGCTTTGTGCTGTCTGAAACGCCTCACATGTTATCCCGGTTTATCCCGAAGCGGCTGTGTACAGATCGGCCGCGGACCGGTGGCATCGGCCCTGCCCTGTGCTAGAAGCCCGGCTTCCCAATAAGCTCTAACAAGAGAGGACGGATGGCCAACGTGGACGGCATCGCCGGCGAACAGCTTCTCAACTACATCCAGCGCATCGAGCGGCTTGAGGAAGAGAAAGCCACCATCGCCTCGGACATCACCGACGTCTATCGCGAGGCCAAGGGCATGGGGTTCGACACCAAGATCGTGCGCCAACTGATCAAGCTCCGAAAGATGGAGCCGGACGACCGCCAGGAGCAGGAAGCCCTGATCGAATCCTACAAGATCGCTATTGGCATGGGCTGACGCGCATCGCACCATAGGCCATGGCCGAACGACATCTTGCGAAGGAGCTGAAGCGTCGTATGGCGGCGCTGTCTCTGTCGCAGAAGGGCCTGGCCCAGCTCGCCGGACTGAACGACACGGCGGTGCGCGACATCGTCTCCGGCCGCTCGCGCCATCCGCGCCATGACACCATCGAGAAGCTCGCCGAAGCGCTGGGTTGCAGCGCCGCCGAGCTGCTGGACGACAAGGCGGGGCCAGTCGTCAGAGCCAACAGCGACGGCGAGGGCTACGTCCTGATCGCGCGCTACGATCCGCGCAAGGACGCCGGGCGCGAAACGCTGACCGGTCACGACCGAACCTTCGCCGATGCCGCCTTCCGCGCCGAATGGCTGGCCGAACTGACACGCACCCCGGCCAATCAACTCGCCATGGTGACCATGACCGGCGACAGCATGGCGCCGACCGTGGGTGACGGCGATCAACTTCTGGTCGATTTGACCCAATGGTCGCCGGGGACCGACGGCATCTACGTGGTGCGCCAAGGCGATAACCTTCTTGTCAAGCGCCTGACCGCCGATCCCATGCGCCAACAGGTGGTTATGAGCAGCGATAACCCGGCCTATGCGTCGCTGGCGCCCCTGGCGCCCGCGGAAATCGACCTTTTGGGCCGCGTGATCTGGATCGGACGCAAGGCTTAAGCAGGTTGCTTTTCCCCGATTTCCCCCCTTAAATGCAGCGATTCGGCGTCCCCACGGTGTGGGCGCGACGCCGCCGCACGACACAAACTCTCATTCCAAGGTCGGACGACGAGGTGCCAAGCCATGACCGTACTGCCCAATTCCCCCCATGCCCGCGACATCAAGAACGTGCTGCATCCCTATTCCAACCTGGTCAAGCACGAGGAAAAGGGTCCGCTGATCCTGGATGAAGGCGACGGCATCTACGTCAAGGATACCGAGGGCAAGAGCTATATCGAGGGGCTGGCCGGCCTGTGGTGCACCTCGCTGGGCTTCAACAACGAGCGCCTGGTCGAGGCGGCCGCCAACCAGATGCGCAAGCTGCCCTACTACCACGCGTTCTTCCACCGCTCGAGCATGCCGGCGATCGATCTGGCCGAGCGCCTGATCGAGATGGCGCCCGCGCCGATGTCGAAGGTCTGGTTCGCCAATTCCGGCTCCGAGGCCAACGACCACATGGTCAAGTTCGTCTGGTACTACAACAACGCGCTGGGCCGTCCGGAAAAGAAGAAGATCATCGCGCGCATCGGCGGTTACCACGGCATCGCCGTGTCGTCGGGCTCGCTGACCGGCATGCCGCTGATGCATGCGGGCTTCGACTTGCCGATCCACAACATCATGCACACGGGATCGCCGCACTACTACCGCTTCGCCGAGGACGGTGAGTCCGAAGAGGATTTCGCGACCCGGCGCGCCAACGAACTGGATCAGATGATCCAGGACGAAGGGCCGGAGACGGTCGCGGCATTCGTCGCCGAGCCGATCATGGGCGCCGGCGGCGTCATCCTGCCGCCCAAGACCTATTTCGAGAAGATCCAGGCGGTCTTGAAGAAACACGACGTGCTGATGGTCGCCGACGAGGTGATCTGCGGCTTCCACCGCACCGGCAACCTGTTCGGCTGCAACACCTATGACATCCAGCCCGATATCATGGTTGTCGCAAAACAGTTGAGCTCGGCCTACCTGCCGATCTCCGCCACCATCATCAACGAGAAGGTCTATCAGCCGATCCGCGATTTCTCCGGCGAGAACGGCGTGCTGGCGACCGGATTCACCTATTCCGGCCATCCGGTGCCGGCGGCGGTCGCGGTCGAGACGCTGAAGATCTATGAGGAGATGGATATCGCGAGCCACGTAAAGAAGATCTCGCCGGTCGCCATGGAGCGGCTCGCCAAGCTCGGCGATCACCCGCTCGTCGGCGAAGCGCGCGGCACCGGCCTCATCGGCGCCGTCGAACTGGTCAAGGACAAGGAGACGAAGGAGAACTTCGGCCCCGAGGTCGCCGCCTATTGCGGCGAAGCGTGCCTCGAACACGGCCTGATCCTGCGTGCGGCCGCCGGCAATTCGGTTGCCTTCTGCCCGCCGCTGATTATCCAGGAAGACGAGATCCACCAGCTCTTCGACCGCTGGGAAAAGGCGCTCGACGACACGCTGGCTTACGTTCAGTCGGAAAACCTGATGGCCGCCGAATAGGCGACCATCGGAAGACTAAAGAGAGCCGCCGGGGCCTTCGGGTTCCGGCGGTTTTCTTTTGTCCGCGAAGTCGAGGAGGTCGCGCAGCAGATCGCTGTCGTTGATGACACGCGGGACCTTGTGCTGGCCACCCAACTGGCCACGCTTCTTCATCCAGTCGTAGAACGTGCCGGGTGCAACGGTGCAAAGCTGTGGCGGCAGCATGGCCGTGCGATGGGAGCGGTAATCATCGTTGCGCGCCGCCAAATCGTCGTCGGCCAGCTGCATGAACCTGGCGCACGCCTCAGGGCTGGGTCCGGGTTCGTCGAACTCGACGACATAGACGTGACCACCGCGCGCTTCGTCGGCGGTCGGATAGACCGAACCGACGGCAAACTCGACGACACGCGCGCCGATTGTCTCAGCGGCTTGCGTGACGGCGTCGTCAAGCTCCGACGCGATGACATGCTCGCCAAAAGCCGACAGCATGAAGGACGTGCGTCCCGTGACAACCAGACGCGGCGGCGAGTCATCGAGGAAGGCGACGGTATCGCCAAGCACATAACTCCAGGCGCCCGCGCACGTTGTCAGCACGATGGCATAGTCGACGCCGGGTTCGATGGTCGCCAGCCAATGGCGCGTCGGGTTGGCCGAACCGAGTTCGTCGGCCGGCACGAACTCATAGAACAAGCCGCCGTCGGCGATAAGGCGCATGCCCTCCCCGTCGCCGCGGTCGGCGATGGCGATAAAACCCTCGCTGGCGGCGTAGACTTCACGAGTCTTGCATCGGCTTCCCGCCAGCCACTCGCCAAACGATGCGCGGTAGGGTGCAAAATGGACGGCGCCATGCACAATCATCTCGAGATTGGGAAAGAACGAGACCAGCCGCGCTTCGTTCTCCGGCTGCAGCGCACGCAGCCTGTCGAAAAAGATCAGGAGCCAGCTTGGCGTACCGCTGATCGACCGAATGTCCTTGCCGATCGCCGCATGGGCCAAAGCATCGAGCCGCTCTTCCCAATCGGCGATGGTTTCAAGCTCCCGAGGCGGGAAGTAGCGCCAGCGCGCCCAGCCCGGCATCACCGATGCGGCGATGCCGCTGAGGTCACCGGTCCGGACCCCCGGCGCCAACTCGCGCAGGCCCGTGCTGCCGCCAAGCACGAAGTTCAGGCCGGCAAGCAACGTGCTGCCGGGGGTATCGCGGAGGTGGTGAACCAGAACATCCGCGCCGGCGAACGTGTTCGACCGGTTCATCTCGTGGGTGCACGGGATGTACTTGGTCTTGCCCGTTGTCGTCCCGGAGGTCTCGGCAAAGAAGGGAACGGTTCCAGGCCACGTGCAGTCGGTCAGCACCGGAAACGCCGCCGACCAGTAGTCCTCCCAGAAATCCTCGAAGCGCCTTAAGGGCACGCGCTCCTGAAATGTTTCAACATCGGTGACGGCGTCAAAGCCGTGGTCGCGGCCAAACTGGGTGTCGCGGGCCTTGCCGATGAGCTTCAGCAATTCGCGCTTCTGCGCGTTAACCGCGTCTTCGCGCGCAAGCTGCCGGGAACGCCAGCCGGCATAGACTCGAAGCAGCGGCGTCGCATCAAGCATGGTGTTTGATGCCGATCTCCTAAGGCGACAACACGGTGGTTGCGACCGCCCGGTCGCGGACGGTAGCGACGGTCAACGGCACCTGCACGTATTCGCCGTTCTGCCACAGATCGACCTGATCGAGGAAAGTCGTGCTGTTGAACCAGCCGTCCTGGCCGCCAAGCAGCACGAAGTAGTTGGCATCGGGATCGGCCATGTCGGAGATATGCCGGGCCTGCGAGCCGTAGCGCACCTGATGGCGCTCGCCCGCCGGGCCGTGGGCCGTCTTCATCAGCGATTCCGAGCTACCGCCAGCCGGCAGATCAAGGAATCGGTACCGGTTGCCGATGATCGGGATGTTGGCCAGCGGATGCTGGATGATCAGCCGGTGGCGGTCGCCCCAGGTGTCGCCGCTGGCATAAGACTCGGTCGCGGCCGCGAAACCCGCGTCCAACGCGGCGCGCAGGATGGTCTGATCGGCACCGGCGATGTCATCCAGCGTGATTTCCTGAGTCCGGTCCATACCGGCGAAGGCCTCCCAGTCTTCACCGCCGACGATCTCCTGATAGAACTTGGCGAGGAACGCGGCGCGGAACGCCTCGAACGCGACGGCGCCGCGGGAGTCCAAGGTGTAGTGGCCGTTCCATGCGCTTATCGCTTGCCAGGCCTCGGCCTGATCCGCCGCCAAACCGGCGTCGGCCTCCAAGGTATCGACCTGGCGCGCGATGGCGTCGCGCAAATCAACGGCGGAGGCCATGTAGACGTCCTGCTGCAGGGCGGCGAGCAACGCGGTGTCGACGGCCTCTGACGTTTCGATCATCTCCGCCATGCGATCGACGCGGTCGTCGGGCGAAAAGAAGTAGCCGATGGGAACCGGGCTTGCCGCCGGGCGGTTGTTCGCGGATGTCAGATAACCGGCTTCCGGATTGTAGAATGCCGGCAGATCGGCGGTCGTAATCGACCGGTCCCAGGTTTGCGCATGCTCTTCGATCGCGATGATCACATCCTCAGGCGGTTCCGCACCACGCTGCGGCAGGCGTGCGGCCATGATCTTGCCGATGTTGCCGTCGATATCGGCATAAAGCATGTTTTGCGCCGGCACCGCGAAGGTCTCGAAGGCGCCGACAAATTGTTCGAAGTTGGTCGCCCGGCTGACCTTCAAAAAGGTCGTGACCTCGTCGCTGGGCATATGGCCGACCCAACTGAGCGCCAGCGGACCGTCGGCCAGACCGTCGAACTGCGGCGCATCGGAAACGACCGGGCCGGAAGGCGCCTCCCGGATCGTCACCGTATCGTCGAACCACCAACGGACGCCCACGCTCTCCTGCCTGTCCGTTATCTGATCGGCCGGCAGCGACGAGATATCGACGAGGTCGCTGGATGCGGCCCGCAGATTGGTGCCGCCCCAGGCGATCTGCGGGTTGCGGCCGATGGCAAACACCGGCAGCCCCGCGCCCATCAGGCCGACGACATGGTAGGACGGCGACTTGACGCCCGCGACCAGCCAGATGTTAGGCACGAAGATCCCAAGGTGGGGGTCGTTCGCCATTATGGCGCTGCCATTCGCGGTCAGCGATGGCGACACGGCGACGCTGTTGCTGCCTGACCTGGAGGTGTAGCCGAAGAGATTGTTGAAGCTGGCGATCGCGTCGCCTTCACCGTCCTCCAGGATCGGCACGGAGCCGTTGCCGACCAGGCGGGCCCAGATCTCTGGCCAATCATCGCGGTCGCGCAGCGGCAAGAGGCTGAACCACACGAGCCACGTAATGTCCGTCGCGGCCAGGCGGCCCATGGTCAGAATGTCCTTCACGGTCCAGGGCTCGCGCTGCAGGTTCAGGATCCTGAACTCGACCGGCAGGGTCTGCGTGTTGTCGGCATAGAAATTGATGCCCGCGACAAAACCCTCCAGCCATTCGCGGGTCGCCGGCGGCAGATCCGCCTCGATCGCCTCGGCGGTGCGCTCGAAATTCAGAATGCGCAAGCCGTGGTCGATGTCGGTCGCGAGCGGACCGCCCATCTCCGAGATCCGGCCCTGAGACACCTTGCGAAACAGTTCCATCTGACCGAGCCGCAGATGGGCATGCACCACGCCCAACGCGAACGCGGCGTCGCGGTCATGATCGGCCTCGATGAAGGGTATCTGATGGCTGTCCCAATAGATGCGGACGGGCCCCTCGAGGGGCGCGCCCTCCGTCGGAATCGCGGCCAGACGCGTCTCGACCGTCGACTCGTCGGGCAATGGCGTCAAAAGCGAGCACCCTGCCAGAAATACCGCAGATAATCCGCCTGCAGCCGCCCGCAAGACTGTTCTCCAATGCTTCAACTGCCGACTCGCGCGATCGAACCCTAAAGTCCTATACGTCAGGAAACCTTGGTCAGATTTTGACAACGCGAGGGCGACAGCGTCTCCCGCGTCAAGCCCGCCTGCGCCAGCGCGTCAGGCACATCGCGATCAAGCAGGATCGCCGCCGCGTAGTCCGATAGCGCGGCCGATGTCTGGATCCCCGCGCCGCCCTGGCCGACATTCCAGAAGAAACCATCCGCCCTGGCATCCCATCCGGTGACCGGCAGGCGGTCGGCGACGAAACTTCTGAGGCCCGCCCAGCGTTTCTCGAAACGCCGGATCTCCAGCGTCGTCCACGCCATGATGTTCTCGGCGGCCTGGGCGAGGTCGAGTTCCTCCGGCTGGGCGTCGCACGGATCGCTCGGCGTCTCGTCGGCCAGGGAACCCATCATCAGACCGGCCTCCGGCTTGAAATAGAAGGACTCGCCATCGTCGGCGACCAGGGGCCAATCCGTGCAATCGAGGCCGTCGGGACCTCTAAACGTGAAAGCCGTGCGGCGGCAGGGCACGAGCCCGACCGGGCCGACACCCGCCATCTGTGCCAAAGCATCGCCCCACGCGCCCGCGCAGTTGGCGACGACCGGGGCGGCAAACGTGCCGGCCTTGGTTTTCACCTGCCAGACGCCATCGCGGCGGCCGAGCGCCAGAACGTCGGCATCGCAGACGAGTTCGGCACCGGCCTTGCGCGCGGCCTTGAGGTAACCGCCATGGATCGCGCCGACGTCGATATCGCCGGCGGTGGGCTCATAGAGGCCATAAGCCACCTTGTCGGCCTTCAGGACCGGGCACTTTTCCAGGCAGCCATCGAGATCCAATCGAAACAGGATCGTCCCCATGAGGTTGGACAGGGACTCCTCACTGAAATGCGCGTCTTCGGTATCGTGACCGACCAGCAGCAGGACCGGGCGCTCGCGCAGCAGCGGGTAGTCGGTGAAGCCCTCGGGCGGCGTATCGATGAAGCGTCGTGTCTCTTCCGACAGCGCTTGCACGACCGTGCCGCCGATCACGTCCGTATAGTGCGCGGCCGAACGGCCGGTGCTGTGATAGCCCGGCTGGTCCTCGCGCTCGACCATGATTACGCGGCGATGGGGCGCCAGCCGGTAGGCGAGCGCCGCGCCAACCGCGCCGGCGCCGATGATAATGACATCGGCCTCGTTCATGCGCCTACTCCGCCGGTTCTCTTGTTGGCTTCACCGCTGGCGCCACCTGCGCATGCGCTTTCGGTTTTGTCACCTTCAGAAAGATGCCGAGCAGCGGCGGCACGAGCGCCAGCGTCAAGACCGCCGAAAGCGACAAGCCACCGACAACAACGGAGCCCAGACCGCGGTAAAGCTCGGACCCGGCGCCGGGGAAGACGACCAGCGGCAGCATGCCGCACACGCTGGTCAGCGTCGACATGAAGATCGGCCGGACACGGTTGCGCACCGCCTCTTCGACCGCGTCGCCCGGCGACATCGCGTCTTCGCGGATGTGATGCAGCGTCTGGTGGACGAGCAGAATTGCGTTGTTGACGACAATGCCAACCAGAATGACGAAGCCCAGCATGGTCAGCATGTCGAGCGGCAGACCGACGATGGCCAGCCCCAGCACGCCGCCCGCCGCCGCGACCGGCACGGACACCATGACGATCAGCGGATAGACGAAACTCTCAAACAGCACCGCCATCACCAGATAGACGATGACGAGCGCAACCAGTAGGTTGATCACCATGGCATCCCAGGTGGTCGAGAGTTTGTCGGCGGTACCGGAGAACTCCATGGTCACGCCGGGCGGCAAACCGGCTTCGACCAGCGGCGCGATGACCTGATCGCGGACGATCTCGATACCGGTCTCCAGCGGAATGTCGTCGGCAAGGCCGATCTGCAACGTCACCGTGCGTTCGCGTTCCAACCGGCGGATCTGGGTCGGGCCGCTGGTCACCTCGATATCGGTCAGCGAACTGACCGGCAGGATGACGCCGCTGCGCGTCACGATCGGCAGTTCGCCGATGCCCTGGGTTTCATCGATGTGGTCATCAGGCCCGGTCAGCATCAGATCGATTTCCTGGCCGTCGACGGTGATTTCGTCGACCCTGACGCCGGAGTTGAAGGCGTCGATACCCATGGAGAGTTCACGCGCCGTCACGTTGTTGTCGGCCAGCTTCACGCGGTTGGGAAACACCCGGACTTCCGGCGCACCATTTTCCAGGCCGGGACGCGGCCGGATCTGGTTGCCGGCTTCCTGGGGCAGGTTGGCACTGACCAGACCGTACGCTTGCAGCGCGACTTCGTAGATCGGCTCCAGCTCGGGACCGGAGATGTTCAGGTCGATGTTGCGGCCGCCTCCGACACCGCGGCCAAAAAGCGACGGCTGACTGAAGAACCCGAAAGTACCGGGCTCCTGAAAAACCGGATCGCGCATCAGCGGGATCAGATCCCTGACCCGATCCGGATCGCTGGCGGCACCACCGACAAACGTCCAGGTCGGGCTGGCCACGAAGTAAAACCGCTGAAACTTCGGATTGCCGTCTTCAGCGTCTTCGGGACCTGTCTCGACCTCCCAATAGGGCCGCGTCTCGGCTTCGACGCGCGCGGCGATCTCCGCCATGGTGTCGAGGTTGTAGCCGGGCGGCGGCAGGATCGAACCAAAGACGAAGTTCTGGTTGCCCTCCGGCAGGTATTCCAGTTTGGGCAGCAGCACGTCGGCGACGACGACGGCCAACACGCATATGGCGCCAACAACAACGACGGCAACGGCGCTGCTCTTGACAACCAGTCGCGCGAACCAGCCCATGGCGTTGTTGAACGCACGGGCGGGAACATCGATGAACGGCAGACGGAAACCGGCGGTGCCTTCCGCGCGCGTCAACAGACGGGCGGACAACGCCGGGATGAGCGTGATCGCGACCACCAGCGATAGCAGGACCGAGACGGAGATGGCGACGGCAATGTCGCGGAAGACCTGACCGGCTTCCAGCTCCATCACCAGGATCGGGATGAACACCATGACCGTCGTCAGGGCCGATACGAGAATGGCGCCCCACACCTGCCGGGCGCCCTCATAGGCCGCCTGCTTGGTCGGCATGCCCTGCTGACGCAGCCGGTAGATGTTCTCCAGCACCACGATGGCGGCGTCGACCACCATGCCGACGGCAAAAGCGAGGCCGGCGAGCGACACGACGTTGATCGACCGCCCCAACGCCGCCATGGCGACGAAGCTGCCGATGACCGAGATCGGAATGGCAATGGAGACAATCAGCGTGGCGCGCGGCGATCTGAGGAAGATGAGCAGGACAAAGGCCGCGAGCACGCCGCCAATCCAGATATTCTGTTGAACCAGATCGATCGCCGAATCGATATAGATCGTCTCGTCATAGACCTGGATCAGTTCCAGCCCGGCGGCCGGCATCGGTCCGGCGTTGAGCTCGTCAACCGCCTCGCGAACGCCCTTCATGGTTTCGATGACGTTGGCGCCGGCCTCGCGGATCGCGTTGAACACCAGCGCCGGCTGGCCGTTGAAACGAATACGCGACGACGGCTCCTTATAGTCGAACGAAACGTCGGCGAGGTCATCGACCGTCACCCGCGCCACGCGATCGGAGACGATGTCCTGCAGGCTGCGCACGACAACGCCGCGAATGTCATCCAGCGCCTCGAAGTCGCCTTCCGAGCGCACGGTATAGCGGCGCTTGCCCTCGTCGACATAGCCGGCCGAGGCCGACGAGTTGGCGTTTTGCAGTGCCAGGACGACCTCCGGCACGGTCAACCGGTAACGCGCCAGGTTCTCCGGTACGATCGTGACACGGATCTCGCGCTCGCTGCCGCCATACATGTTGACGCGCGCGATGCCGGGCACCCGTTCGATGCGCTCCTTGACGACGTCTTCGAAGAAGTCGCCGTATTCGTGCATCTCCCGCTCGTTGCCCGGCTGATGAATGATCGTGAACCAGGCAATCGCCTTGTCCTCGGCGCTCGCCGTATCCAGCGTCGGTTCGTCGGCCTCGTCGGGGTAGGCTTCGACACGGTTAAGCCGGTTCGACACCAGAAGCAGGGCGCGGTCCATGTTCTGGCCGATGGCGAACTCCAGCGTGATTTCGCCGTAACCCTGATAAGCCTGCGACAGCATCTCCTCCAGACCGGTCAGGCCGGTCAGGACTTCTTCCTGACGGATGATGATCTCGCGTTCGACCTCGGCCGGCGCAGCACCCGCCCAGTTCGTCGTGACGGTGATGACCGGCCGGCGAACATCCGGCGTCAACTGAATCGGGATCGTCTGCAGCGCCAGCAGACCGAACATGATGACCATCAGCACCGCGGCGACGACGGCGATGGGGCGTTCGATGGCCAGGCGGATCAGGTTCATGGCTAGAAGGCCACCGCCTGGCCGGGGTAGAGCCTTTCGTTGCCGCGTACGACGACCAGTTCGCCGGGCTCAAGACCGCTCAAGACGATGAAGCGTGCGCCGACCGCCGATCCCAGGAACACCGGACGGGGTTGGGCAATGCCGTCAACAACGACAAACACCGTCGCCCCGCCGCCACCCCGGTTGATGGCGTCCTTGTGGACGGTGACGGCGTCGTGCAGCTCGCCGACCGGGATTTCGATCAGGACGGTCTGGCCGTCGGCGACCGTGCCGGGCAGGACGTCCCAGCTTGGCGAGAAACGCACCGGCCGGGTTCTGGCCTGGGCGTTTTCAGCGACGCCGACGGCCCGCACCGCCGCCTGGTGCGGTTCGCCGCTGTCACCGACATAGTCCACGGTGACGGCCACACCCGGCAACAAGCCGCCAATTGCGTCGTAGGGCACGTCGGCTTCGATCTCGATGGTGCCGTCGTTCACCATGTCGACAATCGCGCTGCCGATATCGACATAGGAACCGATTTCGGTGTGCCGCAGCTCGATCACGCCGTCATAGGGCGCGCGGATGATGGCGTCGTCGACTTCGTCCTGGGCCAGCGCCAAGTTCGCCTGGGCTCGGATCAACGCGGCGTTCGCCACCGAGACCTCCGCCAGGGCCATCGCGACCTGTTGGATCTGATCATCATGCCGGGCTTGCGAATAGGCCGCCGACTCCGACAGATCCTCCAGACGCACCAGCGCTTGTCGTTGCAATGACAGGTCGGCTTCGGCGGCGACGACCTGCGCGCGCGCCTGTTCAACTTCCGCCGCCAGGAGATCGCGGCGCAGCTCCATACGATCGGCTCGAATCTGGACCAGCTTGTCGCCGGCCAAAACACGATCGCCGACATCGACAAAGACCTGCTCGACGGTGCCTTCGACTTCCGAGGCGACCGTGCCGGACTGGCGCGACACGAACCGACCGATGACGTTCGCCGTCTCGTTGACCTGCTCGACGATGACCTCATCGACCCCGACGAGCACCGCGTCGTACTGCGCCACGGCGGGCGAGACGATGCCGAGGAAGGCGACAAGGACTGAGAGAATCCGTGGAATCATGAGAGCGGGAGTGTACTATCGGGGTTCATAGGGGTCACGCTTGGCAAGCATGCGGCTCGGCGCATTGTGATCACGCCTGGGTGAAGCACAACGCGCCGATCTGTTACGCCACATAGGCGAAATAATCAATGACAACACAGCTTTACGTCCATCCGTCTTACCTGGATCACCGAACCGGGCCGCACCATCCCGAACGCCCGGAACGGCTGGAGGCCATTCAACAGGTCCTGGCGCACGACATGTTCGATGCGCTGATACGGATCGAGGCGCCGCGAGCCGACGACAGTCTGCTGACGCTGATGCATCCGAAGGGTCAGGTCGACCGGGTGCTGACGTCGGAACCCGATCAGGGGCTGGTTCACCTTGATCCCGACACCGTGATGTCGCCGGGCTCCGGCGATGCTGCCCTGCATGCAACCGGCGCGGTCTGTGCCGCGGTCGACGCGGTGGTCGATGGCGCGGCCGACAACGCGTTCTGCGCCGTGCGCCCGCCCGGCCACCATGCCGAGGCCAGCCAGGCGATGGGGTTCTGCCTGTTCAATTCGGTCGCGATCGCGGCCGAACATGCACGCCAGGCCCATGGCATCGCGCGCGCCGCCGTCATCGACTTCGACGTCCACCACGGCAACGGGACCCAGGCGCTGTTCTGGGACCGCGAGGGCCTGTTCTACGGCTCGACCCATCAGTATCCGCACTATCCCGGTACCGGCGCGGCCGACGATACCGGCGCCTACAACAACATCGTGAACGCACCGCTTGCCGCCCACACCGGAAGCGAAGCCTTCCGCGCCGCCATGGAAACGCGGATCCTGCCGGCGCTTGACGCCTTTAGGCCGGAAATCATTCTGATTTCAGCCGGGTTCGACGCCCATCAGCAGGACCCCCTTGCCAACCTCAATCTGATCGAGGAGGACTTCGCCTGGGCCACCGATCAACTCGTGGCCATGGCGGACCTGCATGCCGGGGGCCGGCTGGTGTCGTCGCTTGAAGGCGGGTATGACCTCGACGCACTCGCCACCAGCGTCGCGACCCATGTGATCCGGTTGATGGCCGCGACGTAAGGAATAGGGGAAATGGCAAAAAAAGAAACGAATGACGACATCAAGGCCATGAGCTTCGAACAGGCCCTGGCCGAACTTGAGACGATTGTCGAGGGCTTGGAGAGCGGCGACAGCAAGCTCGACGACGCCATCACATCCTACGAGCGGGGCGCGGCCTTGAAGCTGCACTGCGAGACCAAGCTGCGGGAAGCACAGGAAAAGGTCGAAAAGATCAAACTGGCGGCCGACGGCAGCGTCAGCGCCGAGCCGACCAAGATCTCATGAGTGTCGCGCCCGCACCGGTCGACGAGAGCGTCGTCGCGAACCTGGCGGCGACAGCACATCGCATCGAGACCACCTTGAAGGATCTTTTGCCGACCAGCGACGGTTTGGACAGACCGCTGTTCGACGCCATGCGGTACGCCACGTTGAATGGTGGGAAACGCCTGCGGCCCTATTTGTCCCTTGCCGTCAGCGACCTGTTCGGCGTGCCCGAAGAACGCGCGCTGCGCGTCGCCGCCGCCGTCGAGATGCTGCATTGCTATTCGCTCGTCCATGACGACCTGCCGGCGATGGATGACGACGACCTGCGGCGCGGCCAGCCGACTTGTCATGTGGCCTTCGACGAGGCGACCGCCATTTTGGCCGGCGACGCGCTCTTGACCCTGGCGTTTGACGTGTTGGCCGATCCGGTGACCCACGACAGCGCCGCGGTCCGCATCGACCTGGTGCGCGGCTTGTCCGGTGCTGCCGGCGCCCACGGGATGGTCGCCGGCCAGATGATCGATCTGGCGGTCGAGCATCGAGCGGTCGATGTCGCCACAATCGAACACCTTCAGGCCTTGAAAACGGGCGCTTTGATCACATTTTCGGCTGAAAGCGGTGCGATCGTCGGCGAGGCGAACAACCGGGATCGCGCCGCCATTGTTGCCTATGGCCGGGATCTCGGTTTCGCGTTCCAGATCATCGACGATCTGTTGGATGCCGAAGGCAATGAGGAGGAAATGGGTAAGGCGGTCGGCAAGGATGCCGAAGCGGGCAAAGCGACGATGGTCGCCGTTGCAGGGCCCGATATCGCGCGAAAACGCGCCGAGCAACTCGCCCGGCAGGCCATTGAAAGTCTTGCCGGATTCGGTCAACCTGCCGACACGTTGCGCGACGTCGCCCGCTTTGTCGTGAACCGTCGCACCTGAAGACCGCAGCATGGCAGCGCAGCGACCAACATAGGGACAGTGGATTGACGATCTCCAACGAGACTCCCCTCCTCGACGGCATCACTTTGCCCGTCGACATCCGCAATATGACGCCGCAAGAGTTGCGCCAGTTGGCCGACGAAGTGCGTCACGACATGATCAACGCGGTCGCCGAGACGGGCGGTCATCTGGGCGCGGGCCTGGGTGTCGTCGAATTGACGGTGGCGATCCATCACGTTTTCAACACGCCCGATGATCGCCTGATCTGGGATGTCGGTCACCAGTGCTACCCCCACAAGATCCTGACCGGCCGGCGCGACCGCATCCGGACGCTGCGTCAAAAAGACGGGCTTTCCGGTTTCACCAAACGCGCGGAGAGCGAATACGATCCCTTCGGCGCCGCGCACAGCTCAACGTCCATTTCGTCGGGCCTGGGCATGGCGGTCGCGAGCGAACTGAAAGGCGAGGAGCGCGACGTCATCTGCGTTATCGGCGACGGCGCGATGTCGGCAGGTATGGCGTATGAGGCGATGAACAATGCCGGCGCCCGCGACACCCGGCTGATCGTCATCTTGAACGACAACGACATGTCGATCGCACCGCCGGTCGGCGCCATGAGCGCCTATCTGGCGCGCGCCCTGTCGTCGGGGACCTATCGCTCGGCGCGCAGCATGGCCAAGGGCCTGGCGGCCCGCTTCCCGCGATCCCTGGAGGTCGCGGCCAAGCGCTTCGAGGAATACGCCCGCGGCATCGCCACCGGCGGCACGTTGTTTGAGGAACTCGGCTTCTATTACATCGGCCCGATCGACGGCCATAACCTGGACCACCTGTTGCCGATCCTGAAGAACCTGCGCGACACGCGCGAGAACGGGCCGGTTCTGGTGCATTGTGTCACGCACAAGGGCAAGGGCTACGAGCCCGCCGAGAAGTCGGCGGACCGCTATCACGGTGTCTCCCAGTTCGACGTCATCACCGGCGCCCAGAACAAGGCCAAGCCGAAGGCGCCGAGTTACACGTCGGTCTACGCCAAGGCGTTGATCGCCGAGGCCGAAGCCGACAACAAGATTTGCGCGATTACCGCCGCGATGCCGTCGGGCACCGGCATCGACAAGTTTGCCGAACGCTTCCCCGACCGCGCGTTCGATGTCGGCATCGCCGAACAGCACGGCGTGACCTTCGCCGCCGGCTTGGCATGCGAAGGGTTCAAACCGTTCGCGACGATCTATTCGACATTCCTGCAGCGCGCCTACGACCAGGTCGTGCACGACGTTGCCATCCAGCGCCTGCCCGTGCGTTTTGCGATCGATCGCGCCGGCCTGGTCGGTGCCGACGGCCCGACGCATGCGGGCGCTTTCGATGTCGCCTATCTCTCCACCCTGCCTGGGTTCGTGGTGATGGCGGCGGCCGACGAAGCCGACCTCATGCACATGGTGGCGACCGCCGCGGCGATCGATGACCGGCCGTCGGCTTTCCGTTATCCGCGGGGCGAGGGCATCGGCGTCGACCTGCCCGAGCGCGGCACGGTGCTGGAACTGGGCAAGGGCCGGATCATGCGCGAAGGCACCGCCGTTGCCCTCTTGTCGTTCGGCGCGCGCCTTGCCGAGTGCAACAAGGCGGCCGACGTGCTGGCCGCGCGCGGCCTCTCGACCACGGTCGCCGACGCGCGCTTCTGCGTGCCGCTGGACGAGGATCTGGTGCGGCGCCTGGCGCGTGAGCACGAGGTGCTGATCACCATCGAAGAAGGATCGGCCGGCGGCTTCGCCGCGCACGTCTTCAACTTCCTGGCCCATGACGGCCTGTTGGACTCAGGGCTCAAGGTTCGCCCGATGATGCTGCCGCCCACATTCATCGACCAGGCCAAGCCGGTCGAGATGTACGACGAGGCCGGCCTGAACGCGTCCGATATCGTCGCCACCGTCCTGACTGCCTTGGGACAGGACGCCAACGAGGCGCCGGTCCGCGCCTGACGCGGCGGCATGTTCTTCGTGAAACTCAACGCCGTAGGGCTGATGGCAGGGCTGGTGCTGATCGCCTGCGCGCCGAGCGAAGACACGGTTGCCGGCCCCACCGAGTACCACTCGCTGGAATGCATGGCGCTCAACATCTATTTCGAAGCGCCCGCCGGCGATACCGAAGGCCAGCGCGCGGTCGGCCACGTCACCATGAACCGCATGACCGACCCCAGGTTCCCCGACACCGTGTGCGATGTCGTCCACCAGGGGCCGGAGGGCACGCTTCATGGCTGCCAGTTCCACTGGTGGTGCGACGGCAGAAGCGACGAGCCGACGAACAGCGCCAAATGGGGCGAAGCGGTCGAGGTCGCGCAATTGGTCATGGCCGGCGACGATCCCGATCCGACCGACGGCGCACTCTACTTCCACAACACGCAGGTCGAGCCGTCCTGGGCGTCGAAGCTTGAGCGCACGGTTCAGATTGGCCCGCATATCTTCTACCGGTGAGCAAGAGCCGCCTCGATCAGCTCTTGGTCGAACGAGGCCTCGCCGAAAACCGTACCCGCGCTCAGGCCCTGGTCATGGCGGGCTTGGTATTCTCAAACGGCAAGCGCCTCGACAAACCCGGCCATCAAATCGCCGATGACAGCGAACTGGACGTACGCGGCAAGGACCATCCGTGGGTCGGGCGCGGCGGCCTGAAGCTCGACCACGCCCTCGGCCATTTCGGTCTGGATGTTACGGGCGAAACAGCGCTCGACCTCGGCGCCTCGACCGGCGGCTTCACCGATGTGCTGTTGGCAAGGGGCGCGGCCCATGTCTATGCGGTCGACGTCGGCCACGGCCAGCTTGCCTGGAAGCTGCGCGAAGATAATCGCGTCACCGTCTTGGAAAAGACCAATGCCCGCGACCTCGACAACACCCTCATCCCCGAGCCGGTCGACGTGATCACCGCCGACCTCAGCTTCATCAGCCTGAAGACGGCCCTGCCTGCAGCGCTTACCTTGGCCGCGCCGGGCGCCCTTCTCGCCGCCCTCATCAAACCCCAGTTCGAGGCCGGCCGCGAACAGGTCGGCAAAGGCGGCATCGTCAGCGATCCGGCGGTGCACGCGACCGTCTGCCGCGACATCGAAAGCTGGCTCTCAGCTCAGCCGGGCTGGCGGGTACTCGGCATTACCGAGAGCCCTGTCACCGGGGCCGACGGCAACAAGGAGTTCCTGATCGCGGCCAAGAAAGGCGGCTGATAGCATCATCGGGACTCCGGGAGATGCTGCCATGACGACCAAACCCAACATCCTGTTTTTGATGGCCGACCAGCTCGCGCCGCACTTTCTGCCGGCCTACGGGCATAAGGTCGTGAAAACGCCGCGGCTCGATGCCATCGCCGCCGACAGCGTCATCTTCGACGCGCACTATTCGAACGCGCCGTTGTGCGTGCCGGCGCGTGCCGGTCTGATGACCGGGCGTCTGCCTTCAGCGGTCGACGTCTTCGACAGCGGCTGCGATTACCCGTGGTCGACACCGACCTTCGCGCACTATCTGCGGGCCGGCGGCTACGCGACGGCGCTGAGCGGCAAGGCCCACTACATCGGCGCCGACCAACTGCACGGCTTGGAGATGCGGCTGACCACCGACATCTGCCCTGCCGACAACCACTGGTACGGCATCTGGGACGAGCCCGACCGCATTCTGCCGTGGTTTCATGACCTTAAGAACGTGGTCGAGGCGGGCGTCGTCGAGCGCGGCACGCAGCTCGATCACGATGACGACACCGCGCATTTTGCCGTGCGCTGGATCTATGACTACGCGCGAAGCGGTGACGAACGGCCGTTCTGCCTGAAGGTCTCGTTCACGCACCCGCATGACCCCTATGTCACGCCGCCCGCCTATTGGAACCGTTTCCGCCATGACGACATCGACATGCCGGTGACGCCCTTCATGGCGCCGGAGGAACGGGACAGCCACGGCCGATGGCTCTACCGCCACTACGATCGCGGCGAACACGAGGTGACCGACGCGCACATCCGCACCGCGCGTCACGGCTATTACGGTTCGATCGCCCTGGTCGACGACCTGATCGGCAGGGTGCTGGATGCGCTGAAGGCCGCACGGCTCGACGACAACACCATCATCGTCTTCACCGCCGACCACGGCGACATGCTGGGCGAGCGCGGCTGCTGGTACAAGATGAGCTTCTACGAACGCTCGGCACGTGTGCCGCTGATGGTGCACATTCCCGGCATGTCGGGCACGCGCCGCGTTGCCCAGGCGACATCGTTGATGGACTTGATGCCGACCTTGCTCGACATGGCGCTCGACGGCGGCACCGAAGCGCTGGTCGAGCCGACCGAGGGACGCAGCCTGATGCCGCTGATCACCGGCGACGGTTCGGACTGGCAGGACGAGACGGTCTCGGAGATCTTCTTCGAAGGCGTGCGCGCGCCTGGCGTCATGATCCGGCGCGGCAGCCGCAAGTTCGTCCATTGGGAGGGCGGGCCCTGCTCCCTCTTCGACCTTGCCGACGATCCGGAGGAGCGGGACAACCTGGTCCACGATGTCGACTGCAAGGCTGAGGTCGAAGGCTTCGAGTCGGAGGTGCGCCGGCGCTGGCCGCTGAAGGCGCTGACCGAACGCATTCTGACCAAACAGCGGCGCAACGCCTTGGTCAACAAGGCTTTGATGACCGGCAGGCACACGCCCGTCGATTTCCAGCCGTTCGACGACGCCGCCATACGTTACTATCGGGGTAACTGGCACGAGGCCGAGGCCCGCGACGTCTTGCGTTTCGACCGCTAGTTCTGGAGGACACCATGCTTGATAGACCGTTACCGATGAACTTTCCGACCCAGCAATGGGTGTGCCTGACCTGCGGTTACAACATGATCGGCGAGATGCCGGATGTCTGTCCGTTCTGCGGCGCCCGGCACGACAAGTTCAAGACCTGGGACGAGACCGAACAGGCTTACACGGTCACGCCCAAGCCTGTGACGGATCGGGTGACCCAGTTGATGTCCGAGCCGCGCCTGGGGATCGAGCACGCGGCCTATCGTATCGAAGGCAATGGCGGCGCGGTGTGGATCGACTGCCCGTCGGCCTTTAACCGCAGCCTTCAGCCGGTCGACCACATCTTCTTTACGCACAAGGATTTCCTGGGCGCGTCGAACCAGTACCGTGCGCTCTGGGACTGCAAGGTCCACCTGCACGAGGCCGACGCCGCCAATCCGCTGGTCGCGGCCTTCCCCATTGACGACACGTTCGCGAGCGACTTCACCCATAGTGACCTTGAGGCCTTTCATATCGGCGGTCACTCGCCGGGCTGGACCCTGTACATCCTGGACGACGTGCTCTTCGCCTGCGACTACGCCTTTCCGCCGGGCGACAGGATGCGGCTTAACCCTCACGGGCCGAAGGACGCGACGCGGGAACGCGCCAGCCGCATCGTCGAGATTATCGATAGCCGGGAACTGAAGACGGTGTGCGGCTACAACTACGTCGTCGATTTCGCCGACTGGCGTAACGACTTTGACGGTGCACTGAAGAGGGCGGCGTAGCTAAACCGTGATCAGCGGGTAGCCGAGGAGCCAACCGATACCGTCAAGGATGAGGACCACACCGAGCACGACAAGCAAGGCGACGATGACGCGCTGACCCCATGTATCGAAGAACCTCTTGATCCCGTCGAGCAGAGGCTGGCTGCGGTTTCCGAGGACAACGCGCAGGAAAACAATGGCGGCGATCGGCAGGACGAAGACGACGTTGTAGAAGACGAGCGCACCGATCTCCTCGGCCGTCGTCAGTTCCGCGCGAAGCGTCAGATCGATCGCGGCGAAGTAAGGGACGGCGCCGGGTAGCCCGACAATGGTCAAGACGGCGCCCGACACGAATGCCTGAACCGCGGTCATGGAAGACGGCGCGGCTCGTTCAACACTGTTCTTGTCCTTCGCGATCATGCGCCACGCCACAGCGCAGAGTACAAGACCGATGACGATCTGAAGGATCAGTTCTTCGAGGTTGGGATTGACCCACAGCCGATCGATATAGGCCTCGATCTGGTCAATGAACGTCTGCAGGCCGAAAAGGACGAGAAGACCGAACACGAGATAGGTGACGAAGATACCGAAAATCAGCCCGCTTGACCTGACAATCGGGTTGGGCCCGGCGAGCAGGACGATGAGAAAGACGATGCACAAGGGAATGATGGACGTGCTGTCCAGCAACCCGATCGGGGTCAAAACGACCAGAAGCTCTGTCATTACTGCCGCGCCCCACGCCCGCACCGTCAACGACATGCATGATACGCGCGCTCGGGCGGCTCGCCACGCCACGATTCTGATAGCACGATTACTATCGGGAAAAACTATTCTACGCTTGGGAAAGTTATGTTTTCCAGAACCATCCTGATCGTTCAGGGTCCACGCATGCGGGGACGCGGGTAACCGGGCCCACCTTCCCCGAAGTCTTCCCGACACGAGGAACAGGCGATGATCAAGACGGGCCGGGCTTCCACACACGTGGAAACAAACTAGGGACCGACAGCGATGAACGACCTGACCAACGCCGATCTGAGGCAGCGGTTCTTCAACGGCATGAGCCATGCCGCCTGCACCGTCAACGTGGTGACCACCGATGGTGCGGCCGGCAAGGCCGGGGTAACGGTCTCGGCGATGTCGTCGGTGTCGGCGGATACGCCGCAGCCGACGCTGCTTGTGTGCGTGCACCACAAGAGCGCGTCGGCTGCGGCGATCCTGGAAAACGGCGTCTTTTGCGTCAACGTGCTACGGGACGATCAGTCCTTCATTTCCGATACGTTCGCCGGACGGATCAAAACCGATGACGGCGACAAGTTCTCTTGCGCCGACTGGACGGTCCAGACCACGGGGGCACCGCGCGTTGTCGATCCCCTCGTCGCGTTCGATTGCCGCATGGTCAGCGGCGAACGTATCGGTACCCATCATGTCTTCCTGGGCGCGGTCGAGGACATCTTCGTCGCGCCCCACGGCTCGCCGCTGATCTACGCCAACCGTGCCTACGGCACGCCGACGCGCATTCACAGCCTGCGCAGCGATGCACCGGACGACGTGACGGAGCCGTTGCGGCTGGGCTGTTTCCACACCTTCGGCCCCTATCTGGTGCCCGCGTTGTTGTCGCGCCTGCTCGATGAACATCCAGCCGCGCAACTGCAGCTCCAGGACGGCGACCAGCGCCAGGTCGTCGAAGGCCTGAAATCAGGCGAGACCGAGATCGCCCTGCTCTACGACATCGACCTCGGCGATGAGCTGGTGACAGAGCCGCTCGACGCGCTGAAGCCGTATGTCCTGCTCGCGGAGGGCCATCCCTTGGCGGGTCAGCCCAGCGTGTCGCTCGAACAACTCGCCAGCGAGCCGATGATTCTCCTCGATGCGCCGCCCAGCGCCGATTATTTCCTGTCGCTGTTCGAACAGAGCGGCCACGATCCGGTCATCCGTTTCCGCTCGCGGTCTCTGGAAATGGTGCGCGGCATGGTCGGCCATGGTCTGGGCTACGCGTTGCTGGCCACCAAGCCGGCGTCGACCATGACTTATGACGGGCGCTCTTTGGTGGCGCGGCCCCTGGCTGATAACACAGCGGCCAGCAGCATCGTTCTGGCGCACAAGGCAGGCACCGACCTGTCGCCCATCGCAACGGCTTTTGCCGGGGCATGCCGCGCGCATTTCAGGGCTTCCGCCTGAACCGAAACTCGTGACGGACCGGGCGTGAGCAGCGAGAGCGGGTCGTGGTCGGACGTAGACGCGAAGCAATTCCATCAAGTGACGATCTGCTCTAGCCTGCGCACGCCCGATTGGGCATGTCTGCCGTACGATCTCCCGAGGGGATGCCTGCATGAGTGTCGCTGCGGTTCAGCCGGCCCGTTCGGGCGGCTATCGCCGAGGAATCGTTCTCGTGCTTCTGGGCGCGCTCGCCTCATCGTGGATGGGGCTTGGCGTCAGGATGTTCGAAGACGCGACCGCCTGGCAGATTCTCGCGATCAGGTCCTTCTCAATGATGGTGTTCCTGCTCATCATCATCGCCTGGCGCAATCCCGGTCAGATCCTCAGCACGTTTCGCCAGGCGGCCGGCGCGACGCTGGTCGGCGGCGTCGCCATCGCGGTCGCTTTCTGCGGCATCATTGTCGCCATTCAATCGACGACGGTCGCCAACGCCATGTTTCTGCTGGCCGCGGCGCCGTTCCTGGCCGCGATCCTGGGACGGCTGTTTCTGGGCGAACATGTCAGGCCCGCGACCTGGCTGGCGATTGTCGTATCGCTTTCCGGCGTCGGCATCATGGTCGCGGAGAACATCTCGTTCGGACACCTGTGGGGCAACGTCGCAGCGGCGGCGGCGGCACTTGGCCTCGCCGTCTTTCTTGTCGCGCTGCGGTCCAAACCGAATATCGAGATGCTGCCGGTCGCCGCCTTCGGCGGATTACTCGGCACCATCGCGGCGCTTTTCATGTGTTTCGTCGTGACCGGCGTCGGCCTCTCCCTTTCCACCCATGACGTCGGGCTTGCCATTGCCCTCGGCGTCTTTCAGCTCGGTCTGGCGTGCTACTTCATCACCGTCGGCGCGCGCTATGTGCCGGCTGCCGAGGTCGCGTTGCTCAACCTTGTCGAGGTGGTGCTGGGTCCGCTATGGGTCTGGATGGCGTTCAGCGAAACGACCGGACCCTATACCCTGATCGGCGGCGCGCTGGTGCTGGCCGCCGTCATCGGCGATACGCTAACCGGCGAACGCGAACGGCGACGTCAAATCGCCCGGGCAAAACCTAGCGTCTTTGATTAGCCGCACTGCGCCTTGTGGCGCAGCAGGTGATCGGCAAGCACGCAGGCCATCATCGCCTCGCCCACCGGCACGGCGCGAATACCGACGCAGGGGTCGTGGCGGCCCTTTACCTGAACTGTCGTTTCTTGGCCCTGACGGTCGACGGTCTGGCGTTCGTGCATGATCGAGCTGGTCGGCTTCACCGCGAAGCGGGCGACCACATCCTGGCCGGTCGAGATTCCGCCGAGCACGCCGCCGTTGTGGTTGGAGAGAAACACCGGCGTGTCGCCTTCCACGCGCATCTCATCGGCAGCGGTCTCGCCGGGCTCGGCGGCGAGCGTGAAACCGTCGCCGATCTCAACACCCTTGACCGCGTTGATGCTCATCATCGCCTTGGCGAGATCGGAATCGAGTTTGTCATAGACCGGACTGCCCAAGCCGATCGGCACACCAGACGCAACGATCTCGATCACCGCGCCCGCCGACGAGCCTTGCTTCCTGACACCGTCCAAGAAGCCTTCCCATTCGCCGGCCATCTGGGCGTCCGGCGACCAGAACGGGTTTTTCTCGACTTCCGTCCAGTCCCAGCGGCCCCGGTCGACCTTGTAGGGACCGATCTGCACGACCGCGCCGCGGATTGTTACACCGTCGCCCAACACCTTGCGCGCGACGGCGCCAGCGGCGACCCGCATGGCGGTCTCGCGCGCGCTGGAACGCCCGCCACCGCGATAGTCGCGCACGCCATACTTGGCGTCATAGGTGAAGTCGGCGTGACCCGGCCGCCACTTATCCATGATGTCGCCGTAGTCCCTGGAGCGCTGATCCGTGTTCTCGACGATCATGGCCAAGGGCGTTCCGGTCGTGACGCCTTCGAAGACGCCGGAAACGATCTTGACCTCGTCGGGTTCGCGCCGCTGGGTCGTGAAGCGCGACTGGCCGGGCTTGCGCCGGTCCATCCACGCCTGCACGTCCGCCTCGCTCAACGGCAAACGCGGCGGCACGCCGTCGATGACGACACCGATCTCCGGCCCATGGCTTTCGCCCCAGGTCGTGAACCGGAACAGATGACCGAAGCTATTGCCAGCCATGATTTAGGTACTCGTCCGCTTCGCTGGCATCACCAGCCCGCTCCCCCGCCCGGCCACCCATGGCAGCATCCTCGGGGTG
>JANQGO010000107.1 GCA_028277285.1 Alphaproteobacteria bacterium
TCGGTGCCGATGCCGCCCGCGACCACCTTCGCGCGCCAGTTCGCGGCCCAGTTCGTCGAGGTCGAGGTCGATATCGAGACCGGCCAGATCAAGCTGCTCGACTTCCTGGCGGCCCAGGACAGCGGCACCGTGGTCAACCCCCAGGTCCTGAAGAACCAGGTCGTCGGCGGCGCCATCTGCGGCGCCGGCTTCGCCATCTACGAGCACCTGGTGTTCGACGAGGAAACCGGCGCCATCAAGAACGCCAACCTGCTGGACTACAAGCTGCTGCGCGCGGCCGACTTCCCGCACCAGGCGAAGGTCATGTTCAGCGAATCCTATGACCCCGTCGGCCCGTTCGGCGCGCGCGGCGCCGGCGAATCGCCGATCGCCGCCTCGATCGCGGCGGTCGCCCAGGCGGTCTACAACGCGACCGGCGTGTGGGTCGATCTGCCGATGACGCCGGAGCGGGTGGTGCGCGCCCTGGGCGGCGACTGACTGCCGATTGGCGTCCTTAAACGGCTTGATCCGGGCGGGGTATCGGCCCTAAACGTGTCGACCTCGCCCACCCGCCGCAAGGCAACCGTGACACAACGAAAGGGAGTTGTTCGTGGCCTCGAACACGTATGAAACCGGACGTCTGAACCTGCCGTTTGTCGGCCACTGCACCTTCGGCAAGCAGCCGCCGTGCACGGACTGGTCGGCGATCGACGCCCATGTCGCCGTGCTCGGCGCACCGTTCGACATGGGCACCCAGTATCGCGCCGGCGCCCGTTTCGGCCCGCGCGCCATCCGCGAGGCCTCGACCCTGTTCTCGTTCGGTCATGGCGGCGCCTATGACTTCGAAGACGACATCAGCTACATGCCGGTCGACCAGGTGCGCATGGTCGACATCGGCGACGCCGACATGATCCACACCGACACGATTCAGAGTCACGACAACATCGAGCTGGGTGTGCGCGCGATCCTGGATGCCGGCGCGCTGCCGGTCGTGCTGGGCGGCGATCACTCCGTGCACATTCCCTGCATTCGCGCTTTCGCCGACCAGGAGCCCGTGCACATCATCCATATCGACGCGCACCTGGACTTCGTCGACGAGCGCCATGGCGTACGTTACGGCCACGGCAATCCGCTGCGCCGGGCATCGGAGATGAAACATGTCACCGGCTTCAGCCAGCTCGGCATCCGCAACGTCTCCTCGTCGAACCGCGACGACTACGCTGCCGCGCGCAAGGCGGGTTCCGACATCCTCTCGGTCCGCGATGTCCGCCGGCTGGGCACGCAGGGCGTGCTCGACCGCATCCCCGACGGCGTACGTTACTACGCGACGATCGATGTCGACGGCTTCGATCCGTCCATTGCGCCGGGCACGGGCACGCCGAGCCATGGCGGGTTCTTGTACTACGAGGTGCTGGAGATCTTTCAGGGGCTGGTCAAGAAAGGCGACATCGTCGGCATCGACTTTGTCGAGGTCGCGCCCGACTACGATCACACCGGATCGACCGCCTTCCTGGCCGCCCAGTTCCTGATGAACGTGCTGGGCTTCATCTTCCACGAAAAAGGCATGAGCGCCTGATCGCCGTCAGCCTTGACCGCGATCCAGCATGTTGAGATGGCGCAGCGCCGCACACGCCGCGCCATAGCCATTGTCGATGTTCACCACGGCAATACCCGGCGCGCATGAGGTGAGCGCGGAGAACATGGCCGTGCGGCCGCCTTCCGCCGCGCCGTAGCCAACCGAGGTCGGCAGCGCGATGACGACGCCGGGCACCAGGCCGGCAACGACGCTGACCAGGGCGCCTTCCATGCCGGCGGTGACGATGACCACCGGCATGGCGCGGATGTCGTCCAGGCACGCCTCCAGCCGCCATAGGCCGGCGACACCGACATCGTGATGGGTCTGGCTGGGTTCGCCGTGGAACCCGAGCGTCCTGACCGCCTCTTGCGCGACCGGCAGGTCCGACGTTCCCGCGCTCAAGACAGCGACGCGCGCGGTCTCGTGCAGCGGGCACCGGACGCGCAGATAGGCCGTCCGCGACAAGGCGTCGAAGTCGAGACGGTCGCGCAGCGCTCTCGGCAAGGCATCGGCTTTCTGGGCTTCCAGTCTGGTCAGCAGGATCGGCGTATCGTCGCCGACCTCATGCAGGATCGCCGCGATCTGATCGGCCGACTTGCTTTCGCAGAACACCGCTTCGCCGAAGCCGATCCGCGCCTCGCGCGCGCGGTCGAACCGGAACGCCGGTGACTCAGTCATCGCCGGGCTTGCCAAGGAACGCGCTGCCGCGCGTGTAGGCGGCAAACGTCACGGTATCGGCCGCTTCGCTCGCGCTGAAGACGCGTTGGATCTTGTTAGCAAGCGTGGCGCGGCACAGCGCGCTCAAGCGCGTGAGCGCGTCGTCGTCCAGTTCGATGCGAATGCCG
>JANQGO010000008.1 GCA_028277285.1 Alphaproteobacteria bacterium
TCCGCGTCATCGGTCTGCGCGCCGACATAGTCCTTGATGGCGTCGGTCACATGGGGAATGACCTGGACCGTGCCGCCCAGATAGTCGCCGCGCCGTTCCTGGGCGATGACGTCCGAATAGACCTTGCCGCTGGTCACCGTGTCGCTCTGGCGCGCCGGCACGCCCGTGAAACGTTCATAGTGGCCGAGATCCAGATCGGTCTCCGCGCCGTCATCGGTGACGTACACCTCACCATGCTGATAGGGGCTCATGGTGCCGGGGTCGACGTTCAAATAGGGGTCGAACTTGCGCAGCCGCACGCGGTAACCCCGCGCTTGCAGCAACGCGCCTAATGCAGCCGTTGTCAGGCCCTTACCAAGGGAGGAGACCACGCCGCCGGTGACAAAGATGTACCGCGCCATGGGCGATCACCCTACCACAAGAGGATCGCCGCCCAAGAGGGCTTCGCAGGCACGTCGACTATGAAGTGTGGATGATTTCGAAACGCCCGGCGAGATCATTCGCCGACCGGCACGCTCGGCAAGCCGGTCTCGTCGTCAACCGGCGCGGTCGTGCCGGTCGTTGTGGGGATGTCGTCGACGATCGACGTCGGTCCGCTGGTGTTGGCGACCAGAATGCTCAACGCCAGACTGCTGGCGAAGAACAACGCCGCGACGATCGCCGTCGCGCGGGTCAACAGGTTGGCCGTGCCGCGCGACGACATGAGGCCGCCCATCGACCCGGCGCCACCGCCGCCGCCGCCACCGCCGCCAAGGCCCAGACCGCCGCCCTCGCTGCGCTGCATCAGCACCAAGGCAACGATCGCAATGGCAAAACACACATGCAGGAGGACGAGTACCGTCTCCATGACAACCGAACCTGTTCGTTAAACAAGGGACTGGACCGCCGTGTCCGGCCCAGCGCGGCAGCCTTTAGCATAGCTGCCAGACCTATGCCAGCGCAGAAAGTCGCGCTTTATGTGGGTTCGGTCAGACGCCCGGGCAAGCCCGGACAATGGCCCAGAAGTCGGCGGGCTTCAGACTGGCGCCGCCGACCAGCGCGCCATCGACGTCCTCGATGGCCAGCAGTTCGACGGCATTGTCCGGCTTGACAGAACCGCCATAGAGCAGCCGCAGGCGTTCGGACTCCTCGCTGATCATCTCCGCCAGCTCGGTGCGGATCGTGTTGTGCATCGCCTCGACATCGGCCGGCATGGCGGTATCGCCGGTGCCGATGGCCCAAACCGGCTCATACGCGATCACCGTATTCGCAGCGCCGGCACCGTCCGGCACGCTCTCGCGCACCTGTCGCGTGACGACGCGGATGGCGTCACCGGCGTCACGCTCCGTCTTGGTCTCGCCGACACAGATGATGGCCTGCAGCCCGGCGCGATGCGCCGCCGCCGCCTTGGCCGCCACACGTTCATTGGATTCGCCGTGATCGCGGCGGCGCTCGGAATGGCCGACAATGACGTGGCTGCAGCCGATATCCGCCAGCATCGGCGCGGCAATATCGCCGGTGAAGGCGCCGCTATCGTCGTGATGGCAGTCCTGGCCGCCCAGCGCCATTGCGCCGGCGCTGACATACCCCCTGAGCGGCACGATCAACGTCGCCGGCGGGCATATCAGCACGTCGCAGGCGGCCGGCTGGGCCGCGGCCAGACCGGCAAGTTCTTCAACGCGGGCGACACCATCGGCCACCTGGCCGTTCATTTTCCAGTTCCCGGCAACAAGGTGACGTCTCATGGTGCTCCCCTGATGAACAGATTTTGCCTTGCTAACACGGTGCCGACGGAGGAAAAAGCACCGTTCGCGAAGGGCCGCATGGCTGTTTGCCGGTAGCGGCGTCAGTCCCTTAAGATGCGTCTCCTTCAGCCTGTTCAATCAACTGCGACGGATCGGCCCCACCATGCTGATGCAAATGCGCAAAGGCGCCGGAAGCTGGATTGCCAAAATCTTCCTGGTCATTATCGCCTTGAGTTTTGTGGTCTGGGGCATCGGCGACGTGTTTCAGGGCGACAGCGCCACGACGGCCGCTGAAGCCGGCTCGGTTTCGATCAGCTACGAGCAGTTGCAGTTGGCCTACACCCGGGAGACAGCCACGCTGGCCCAATCCGGCGTCGCCGTCCAACCGGGCAGCGAGCTGGCCGAGGTGTTGCTGGATGTCGTGCTCAACCAGTTGATTGACCGCGCGTTGTTCGACCAGGAAGCCGAAGCCCACGGCATCACGATCGGCCAGCAGACGGTCGCCGACGCGATCGCGGCAAACCCGGCTTTCCACAATCAGTCCGGCCAGTTCGACCCCGGCCTGTTCCCGATGGTGCTAGCGAACCTGGGCATGTCGGAAGGCATGTATGTGGCGAACCTCGCCAACCAGCTGACGAGCGCCCAACTGACCGATAGTTTCCGCGCCGCGCCGCCGCTGCCCGACACCATGGTCCAGACGCTCTACAAGTATCGCAACGAACAGCGGACCGCCGAGATCCTCGTGGTGTCGAACGACGCGCTGGCCGACGACGCGATGCCGGAGCCGGGCGAACTGGAGCGCTACTTCGAGAACCATGTCGACGACTACCGCGCGCCGGAGTACCGGTCTGCGGACTACGTTCTGGTCCGCGCCGAGGACCTCGCCGACGACATCCTGATCGACGAGGAGGCGCTTCGCGAGGAATACGATGCCTCACTCAGTCGCTGGGTGACGCCCGAACGCCGGACCGTGCAACAGATCAGCTTCGACAGCGAGGAAGCCGCGCGCGCCGCCTTTGATCAATTGAACACCGCGGCCGATTTTGAGACCGTGGCGGCCGAAGCCGGCCAGACGCCGGACGCGACGGAGTTGGGCAGTTTCGCGCCGAACGAGCTCTTTACCGAGATTTCCGAGCCCATCTTCGCGCTTGGCCTGAACGCCTATAGCGAACCGGTCGCCTCGCCCTTCGGTGGCTGGCAGATTTTCCGGGTAACGGCGATCGAGCCGGGCAGCACGCAGAGCTTCGAGGAAGCGCGTGAGGAGCTCCGGAGTCGTGTTGCGATCGAACGCGCGACCGACAGCTTGTTCGACCTGATCAACGACCTCGACGACCTCCTCATTGCCGGCGACACCTTACGCCAGGCCGCGGGGACACTGGGCCTTCAGGTGAAAACGATCGATCAGGTCGACCAGTCCGGCAACACGGCCGATCCGATGAGCTTCGAGATCATTCCTTCCGAGCCGGAGTTCCTTGAAGAACTGTTCCTGGCTTTCCCGAACGAGCCCTCGCCCGTGATCGAGACGGATTCAGGCGCCTTACTGTCGGTCGAGGTTTCGCAAGTACTGGAAGCGCGTATGCGCGACTTCGCCGAAGTCGAAGACCAGGTTCTGGAAGACTGGCGCAGCGACCAGCTCTCGCTCAACGCGACCCTGGCGGCCGAAGAAATCGCCGGCACGCTGGACGGCGATATCCCGCTCGGCGACGTGCCCGCCTTCTCCGGTTTCCTGGCACTGGGCAACGAGACGCTGACGCGTAGCACCTTGCCGCTGACCGAGGGCGCCGACCTGGCCATCGTCGGGGCCCTGTTCGATGCCGAGCCCGGCGATATCGTCGTCAGGCCAAGCGAGGATGGCAACGCCCAGGTCATCGCGCGCCTGAAGACGATTGAGGCCGTGAACCCCGACAGCGATTCCGATCAGTTTCTGGCCATGAACGCTTCGGTTGCCGGCGGCACCCGCCAAGCGATCGCCGATCAGCACATCGCGTATCTGCGGCAAGCCTATGACGTGACCATCAACCGCGAGCTGCTGTCCCAGCGATTCTAGGTCATTGATGAACGTCTTTCCCGACATCGACCGGTTTAGCGGCCCCTACCAGGACGATAAACCACAGGTCGTCTGGACCAAGCTGGTCGCCGATTTGGAGACGCCCGTCTCGGCCATGCTGAAACTGGCGGACGGCCAACCCAACAGCTTCCTGCTCGAATCGGTCGAGGGCGGCGCGACGCGCGGCCGTTACTCGATCATCGGATTGAAACCCGACCTCGTCTGGCGCTGCCGGGACAACCTCGCCGAAATCAACCGCAAGGCCCGGTTCGATTCGGACGCGTTTGTCGCCGAGGACGACGGCGCCATCGCGTCGCTGAAACGTCTGGTCCGCGAGTGCCATATCGACCTGCCGGACGAACTGCCGCCTATGGCGGCCGCGCTGGTGGGCTATGTTGGCTACGAGATGGTGCGGTTGATGGAGCGCCTGCCGAGCGACAGGGAACGCGCCATCGACGTGCCGGACGGCCTGCTTCTGCGCCCGACCATCATGGCGATCTT
>JANQGO010000011.1 GCA_028277285.1 Alphaproteobacteria bacterium
GCCGCCCACAGCTATCTGCAATCGCCGTTCGACGAGGCGGTTTGCCTGACCATCGACGGGTCGGGCGATCAACACTGCACCGTGGTCTGGCACTGCGACGGCGAGACCATCACACCGATGCGCGAGATCGTCATGCCCCATTCGCTCGGCTGGCTTTATGCCGCGTTCACCGAGTATCTGGGGTTCGAAGCCTATGACGGCGAATACAAGGTGATGGGGTTGGCCGCCTATGGCCGTCCCGACGACGATCTGACCGCTAAGGTCGCGACGATCCTGTACCCGGCCGATGACGGGATCGAATACCGGCTTGATCCGAGCTTCATCCATTACGGCCCGCGCAACTGGTCGGACCGTTTCACCGATCACCTGCCCGAGCTTTTCGGCCGCGCGCCACGTTTGAAGAACGAACCAATCGAGGACTGGCACCAGGATGTCGCCTTCGCCGTGCAGAGCGCGCTGGAGCAGGCGGTTGAGCCGCTGGCGCGCTGGGCGTTGAACGAAGCCGGCACCGGCAATCTGTGCATCGGCGGCGGTGTCGGCCTGAACGTCAAGATGAACACGCGCCTGCACGCTTTGCCTGAGGTCGACCACGTCTTCGCCCAGCCCTTGTGCAGCGACGGCGGGGCCGCCGCCGGCGCCGCGCTCGCTGCGTGCTGGCAAAAGACCGGCGCCCATCCCGAACCGCTCAGGCTGCTGGCGACGGGTCCGGAAAACACCGATGCCGAAATCGAAGCGACGCTCAAGCTCTGCGGCCTCGCCTACGAGAAACCCGACGACATTGCCGAAGCGGTGGCCGACGATCTGGTCGCCGGGCGCGTTGTCGGCTGGTTCCAGGGCCGCATGGAAGCCGGTCCCCGCGCACTCGGCCAGCGCAGCATCCTGGCCGATCCGCGCAAGGTCGAGGCGCGCGACCGGGTCAACGCGGTCATCAAGTACCGCGAATACTGGCGCCCGTTCTGCCCCTCGATCACCGCTGAGTCGGCAGAGCGTTACCTGAAGGCCTATGACGACGCCCCGTTCATGATCATCGCCTTCGACGCGACCGACGCACTGAAAGAAGACGCCCCGGCCATCGTCCATGTCGACGGCACCGCCCGCGTCCAGATGGTGCACAAGGACGTGCTGCCGCTCTATCATCGCCTCATCACGAGCTTCGAGGCACGCACGGGGGTCGCCGCTTTGCTCAACACCTCGTTCAACGTCAAAGGCGAGCCGGTCGTCTGTACCATTCACGACGCGCTGCGCACGTTCTTCGCGACCGGCATGGATACGCTTGCCGCCGGCAGCTTCCTGTTGCGCAAGCCCAAGGAAAGCGTGGTGACGTCATGAGCGCCCAAGGTGTCCTGGTCATCGCACCCCACCCCGACGATGAAACGCTGGGTGCCGGCGGCACCATGGCGCGCTGCGCCAAGGCAGGCCACAAGGTGACGGTGCTGACCGTCGCCGCCCACATGCCGCCGCTCTATAGCGAGGAGGTCCACCAGCAGACCATCGCCGAGGCCAAGCAGGCGCACGCCATCCTGGGTGTCGCCGAATCACGGTTCCTCGACATCCCGGCGGTCTATGTGAGCGACCAGCCGGTGCCGGAGCTGAACGGCGCGATCATGAACGCCGTGAAGGACGTCAACCCGGCCGCCGTCCTGTCCTGTTACCCCGACCGCCATGTCGATCATCGCGCCATCTTCGACGCCGTCATGGTCGCGACGCGCCCGGTCGGCGCGGGCGCCGGCATCAAGCTGGTCGCCGCCTTCGAGACGCTCTCGGAGACGCACTGGAACGCGCCGCATATCGAACCCAACTTCACGCCCAACTGGGTCGTCGACATCACCGACACCATCGACACCAAGCTCGAGGCACTCGCCTGCTACGGCAGCCAGATCCCGCCCTTCCCGGCCGCCCGCTCCGTCGAGGCCTTGCGTGCGCTCTCCGTCTTCCGCGGCACCCAGGCCGGCTTCGCCAACGGCGAAGGCTTTCACGTCATCCGCATGACCGGCGGCGTCGAAGACCTGATCGGCTGATAGCGACACACAAAACGCTCGCGCCCCGGACTTGATCCGGGGCCCATGAACACGGGCGGAGCCTTTCTTGGAACGGACTGTGTTCACGGATCCCGGCTCAAGGCCGGGATGCGGGACGTGGACTTAGTCGACAGCCATCACCAGGAACACGTAGCCGTAATAGTCGCCGTGGGTGCGATGCAACTCGGATTCCTCGACCGCTTCGTCGAGCACGGCCAGCGCCGTCGCGTCGCCGGCATATGTCGGCCGCAGGGTTTCGATCCGCGCTAGCTGGGGTGTGTAGTAGTCGTCCCACCAGGCGCTGTCGGGCAGCACGAAATCACCGAGCAGGCTGTAACCGCATGAGGCGACGAGATCGCGGCAGGCCGGGACATCGCGCATGTCGGGATACTCCTCATCCCAGAAGCGGCGCAGGTCGTCCGGCGGATTGGCTTTCAGCCAGACGGCTTCGGAAAGCGCGAGACGACCGCCGGGTTTGAGCAGCGGCTTCCACGCCTTCAGCGCCGCATCGACACCCATGGAGTAGGCGGCACCTTCGCACCAGATGAGATCCAAGCTCGCGGGCTCAACGTCCAGCGCCGTCATATCGCCGACCTTGGCCTTCACCCGATCGTCGACGCCCGCCGCCTTGGCGCGCCGGTTGGCCTCGTCGACGAAGGGCGGGTGATTGTCGATCGCGGTGATTGTCGCGCCCGGCAAAAGCTCGGCCAGATCCATGGTCTGCTGGCCAGGCCCGCAGCCGATGTCGAGCACCCGCGCGTCCTCCGGCAGCGGCCCGCACAGCGCCAGCGCCTTCTCGGTCGTCGCACGGCTACCCGGCCCCTCACGCGGCAGGTCGCTGTGAATACTGAAGAAGATCTCGACCATGCGGGGGTCTGAGAAGTCCATGCGATCCCACTCCGTTCCAGATCGTTCCATCGAAGACCAGGCCGCGCCAACTGGTCCCATAGAAATCCACGCTATACCATCAGATCCCATTCTTGTGACGAGGATCATGTCTGCTTCACCGACGACGCCATCATCGCGGCCGCTCAGCCGGCGCGCCTGGGTTTGGGTGGTCTATGTCGCGCTCTTCGCGCTTTCGATCCCCTGGTACCTGCCGGCGGATCAAACACCGGCGTTATGGCTCGGCCTTCCCTATTGGGTCGTGGTGTCGCTGCTGGCCTGTTTTGCCATCGCGTGTTTCACCGCCTTCGTCGTGGCGCGCTGCTGGCCGGACGACGGGACGGAACCTGAGGATCCATCGTGAGCCTCGGCCCCTTCGGACCAGGCGCCATCGCCTTCGTCGGCCTCTATTTCGTCTTGATGATCGTGCTGGGCCTTGCGGCGCGTCGCCGGCGAGACAGCGGCGACCTCGCCGACTTCTATCTGGCGAACCGCAGCATCGGCGCCCTTCTCCTGCTGCTGACGCTCTATGCGACGCAGTACAGCGGCAACTCGCTGATAGGCTACCCGGGCGAAGCCTATCGCGTCGGCTTCATGTGGGTCATGAGCGTCGGCTTCATGATGGTCGTGATCGTCGGTTACCTGACCTTCGCGCCGCAGCTTTACCGCGACTCCCGCCGGTTCAAATTCGTCACGCCCGGCGACTGGATCGACCACCGTTTCGGGTCGCGCACCCTGTCGCTGGCGGCCAGCCTGGTCTTTCTGGTCACCATCACGAACTTCCTGCTCGCCCAGCTCATGGCCATGGGCCACACGGTCGACGCGCTGTCGGACGGTGCCGTGCCGTATTGGGCCGGCGTCGTCGGCCTGGGCCTGATCGTCGTGATCTACGAGAGCGTCGGCGGCATGCGCGCGGTGGTCTGGACCGACGCGCTGCAGGCGTTGATGCTGCTGGTCGGCATCATCGGCATGCTGATCGCCGTCCTGCCGGGCATCGAGGGCATGGCCTCGGCATCGCAGTGGATCATCGAGAACGAACCGGCCAAGGCGGCGGTGCCACAGGATGGGGCGATCCGCACCTGGATCAGCACCATCGTTCTCGTCTGTTTCAGCGCCTCGATCTACCCGCAGGCAATCCAGCGCATCTTCGCGGCCAGGAGCGCCAAGTCGCTACGCCGGTCGCTGACCGCCATGGGGTTCATGCCGCTGGTCACCACGCTGCCGGTCTTTCTGGTCGGCATCCTGGCGATCCACCAGCTGCAGGGGCTCGACGGCATCGAGGCCGATCAGGTGCTGCCGGAGATGATCCGCCTGTGGGCCGAACAGTCGTGGTTTCTCTACGCCATGGCCGTCCTCGTGCTGACTGGCGCGATCGCCGCCATCATGTCAACGGCCGACAGCATGCTGTTGAGCCTCTCCTCCATCGTCGCCAAAGACGTCCTGGCCAAGACCTGGCTGACATCGGCTAGCCCGCAGCGTCTGACCACCATCGGCAAGCGGCTGTCCTGGCTCGTCATGCTGGTACTGATCGCCGTCGCCTATACGCCACAGATCTCCCTGTGGGGCCTGATTGAACTGAAGCTTGAGATCCTGCTGCAGGCCGCGCCGCTCTTCGTTCTCGGTGCGTCATGGCGGCGTTTTACGGCTACCGGAGCGCTGACCGGCCTCATCGTCGGCGTGGCGCTGGCCGCCGGACTGGACTTTACCGGTTACGGCAAGATCTGGGGCGTGCATGCCGGCGTCATCGCCTTGGCCGTCAACCTCACCATAGGCATTGCCTGGAGCCTGCTGGCACAACCGCAAGCCCGCCGGGCGACACAGCCCTAGCCCGCGGAACGCTCGCGCCTGCTGTCAGGGATCGGCAGGCTTCGACGCAAAGCCCTGCAGCTCGTCGACCGATGTTATGCGCGCGACGTTCACGCCAGCGGCCTCGGCCTCGTCGACGCGTTGCCGCAACTGCGGCATGGCGTCGCGGTCGATCTGCCACATCATCTCGAACAGCGCGCGTGTCTCCGGCGGTTCGCGATGGCCCGCCGGTCCGTCCTGAAGCGTGCCCTTCTGCCACGCGATCTGGCGTTCGGTCGCGAGCCAGAAGTGGACCCACAGGGGCAGGTCGACCAGCACGATAGTGTCGGCACGCCGGAACCGCGCCTCGACCGAAATCCAGGGACCGAAACCGTCGATCACCCAACGCTCGCCGGCGATCAGCTTGTCATGGGCGGCGTTATAGTCGTCGTCGCCGACCCGCGACCAGTCGGGATTCCACAGCAAGGCATCGACCTCGCGGTAGGGCAGGTCGTGTTCCGCCGCCAACCGGCGCGCCAAGGTCGACTTGCCGCCGCCCGCGTTGCCGATGACGGCGATCCGCCGCGGCGGTGCCGTGGTCACGCCGCCTGGCGCAACACGTATTGCAGGATGCCGCCGTTCATGTAGTAGGCGACCTCGTCGGCGGTATCGATGCGGCACAACAGGCTGATCGTCTCCGATGACCCGTCGGTCCGCGTCACCGTCGCCTGCAGATCCATGCGCGGGGTGATGCCGCCGGCAAGGCCGGTGATGTCCCACGTTTCGGACCCGTCGAGGTTCAGGGTCTTGCGCGTCACGCCGTCCTTGAAGACCAGCGGCACGACACCCATGCCGATCAGGTTGGAGCGATGGATGCGCTCGAAACTCTCGGCGATCACCGCTTTGACGCCCAGCAGGATCGTGCCTTTGGCCGCCCAATCGCGCGACGACCCGGTGCCGTATTCCTTGCCGGCGACGACGACCAGGTCCGCGCCTTCCTCCTGATAGCGCATCGACGCGTCATAGATCGTCATGCGCTCGCCATCGGGCTGGAACGTTGTCCAGCCGCCTTCGGTGCCAGGCGCCATCTCGTTGCGCAAACGGATGTTGCCGAAGGTGCCGCGCACCATGACCTCGTGGTTGCCGCGGCGCGAGCCGAAGCTGTTGAAGTCCTTGGGCTGCACCTGATAGCTCATGAGGTATTCGCCGGCCGGGCTGTCCTTGGCGATGTTGCCGGCGGGCGAGATGTGGTCGGTGGTGATGCTGTCGCCGAGCAAGGCCAGCATGCGCGCGCCTTTGATGTCCGGCACCGCCTGGGGCTCGCCCTTGCCCATGCCCTCGAAGTAAGGGGGATGGCGGATATAGGTCGAGCCGGGGTCCCAGTCATAGGTGCGCCCGGTCGGCACGGCGAGCGCGCGCCAGTCCTCGTCGCCGGTGAAGACATCGGCATAACGTTTCTCGAACATGTCGCGGTCGAGCGAGGCGCGCATGGTCTCCTGCACCTGGTCATTGGTCGGCCAGATGTCTTTTAGATAGACCGGCTCGCCATCAGTACCTTCGCCCAACGGATCGCGCGTGATGTCGATCGCCATGTTGCCAGCCAGCGCATAGGCGACCACGAGCGGCGGCGAGGCCAGATAGTTGGCGCGGGTCAGGGGATGCACGCGCCCCTCGAAGTTCCGGTTGCCCGACAGTACCGAACAGACGACGAGATCGCCGTCGACAATCGCGTTGTGGATCGGTTCCGGCAGCGGACCGGAGTTGCCGATGCAAGTCGTGCAGCCGTAACCAACGAGATCGAAGCCCTGCTCGTCCAGCGCGTCCTGCAGACCGGCGCGCGCCAGGTAATCGGTTACCACCTGGCTGCCCGGCGCGAGCGACGTCTTGACCCACGGCTTGACCTTGAGCCCTCTGTCGAGCGCGTTCTTGGCCACCATGCCGGCGGCCAGCATGACCGCCGGGTTCGACGTGTTGGTGCAGCTGGTGATCGCCGCGATGACGATGGCGCCGTCTTCCAGCGCATCGTCGGAACCGTCGACCGGCGCGCTCTTCGCCTTGCCGTCGCTGCGGTATTCGCCGAGCACCTTGTCGAAGGCCTGCGAAGCCCCGGAGAGACCAATGCGGTCCTGCGGGCGTTTCGGCCCGGCGAGGCTCGGTTCGACCGTGCCGATGTCCAGTTCCAGCGTGTCCGTATAGACGGGATCGGGCGCGCCCGCCTCGCGCCACATGCCTTGCGCCTTGGCATAGGCCTCGACCAGGCGCACGACATCGGGATCGCGGCCGGTGAAGGTCAGGTAATCGGTGGTGCGCTCGTCGATCGGGAACAGGCCGCAGGTCGCGCCGTATTCCGGCGCCATGTTGGCGACCGTCGCCCGGTCGGCCAGCGTCAGGTGCTCCAGCCCCTCGCCGAAGAACTCGACGAACTTGCCGACCACGCCCTTCTGGCGAAGCATCTGGGTCACGGTCAGCACCAGATCGGTCGCCGTCGTGCCTTCCTTAGGCTTGCCGGTCAGCTTGAAGCCGATGACCTCGGGGATCAGCATCGAGATCGGCTGGCCCAACATGGCCGCCTCCGCCTCGATGCCGCCGACGCCCCAGCCCAGAACGGCGAGGCCGTTGATCATGGTGGTATGGCTGTCGGTGCCGACCAGGGTGTCGGGATAGGCGAGCAGCTTGCCGTCTTCCTCGTGGCTCCACACGACCTTGCCGAGATACTCCAGGTTCACCTGGTGGCAGATGCCGGTGCCCGGCGGCACGACCCGCAGGTTGTCGAACGCGGTCTGGGCCCAGCG
>JANQGO010000114.1 GCA_028277285.1 Alphaproteobacteria bacterium
TGGGCCTACGGCTCGACCCGGATCCGCATGACGCCCGGTGTCGGCATGTTCGAGAACGTCTTCTCGTTCTTCTTGTTCGCGTCGGTGATTGGCCTGGCGGTCACCCTGTTGCCGATCGAGGCGCTCGGCGAACCTCCGTCATTGGACGAGACCGTCGCGTTCTTGCCCTGGCTGCTGCTGGTCGCGGTCGCCTTCCTGATCCCGGTCATGTGCATGCAGCTCTACGCGGTCCGCCTGGTCGATCCCGGCCGGGTCGGGATCCTGTTTCAGGCCGAGGCGATCTTCGGCATCGCCAGCGCCGCCATTCTGACCACCGAACCCTTCGGCTTGATCGAAGCGACCGGCACGGCACTGGTGATCGCCGCCGGCCTGGTCGAGGTCGTCGTCAACCGGCCGCGCGCCCGCAGGCCCGCCAAAGACGCGTGAGGCCGCTCAGGCCTTGGCGGCCGTGACGTCGACCTCGATCACCATGTCGGGATCGGCGAGACCGGCGACATAGACAAGCGTCGCCGCCGGTTTGGCGCCGTCCAGCGCCTCGGCGCGGACCTCGCGGCTATAGGTCAGGTGCTCGGCGGCGTTCGCCGTCATGAAGATCGTCAGCTTGACGATATCGTCCGGCGTCATGCCGGCGGCCTCGACCACCGCGCGCACATTCTGCCACGTTTGCTTGATCTGGCCCTTGGGGTCCTTGACCAGGTCGCCACCCAGGTCGATGCCGACCTGACCGGCGGTAACCAGCCAGCGCGCGCCGGCCGGCACCTCGTTGTTCTGGTAGTAAGCCGCGACAGGTTGATAGACCGTGTCGGGGTTGTAGCGCTTGATCGTCATGGCTCTGCCCTTCCCTAGCGTGTTGGTTCAATCGGCCTTGGCCGCGATACCCTTCACCTCGATCATCATGGAAGGCGCCGCAAGCGCCGACACGAAGATCATGGTCGAGGCGGGCGCGATGTCGCCCAGCGCCTTTTCGCGCGCCGCACGCACGGTCGCCAAATGCTCGGCGCCGACCACATAGGCCGTGACCTCGACCAGGTCTTCAGGCCCCAAGCCTTCGGCCGCCATGATCGCCAGCATGTTGGAAAACGCCAGATCGCTCTGCTCGGCGGGATCGTCGGGCACGGTACCGTCAGCCGTGATACCGACCTGACCGGCGAGAAACAGCACGCGCATGCCCGGCGGCACGACGACGCCGTGGCTGTAGTTCGAGAACGGCGCCGCAATGCCGTCCGGGGTAAAACGTTTCAGCATGGTGCGTCCTCCGAAAGACGGTTTGTCGAGACGCTAAAAGGCGTACTCGTTGAAGACGGGATCGACGCTGCCGCGCCAAGGCCCATGATACTGTTCGAGCAGGATGTCGGCCGGCGTCTTGCCGGACTCGGCGATCTCCATCAGGGAATCCAGAAAATGGACCTCGTCGAGCGTGCCGTCGAAGATGGCGCGCCGCTTGAGGCCCTCGGCCGAGATGGCCAGCACCCGCTTGGCGACATCCTGCACGGTGCCGTCGCGGAACGATGCCCTGAGCCCCCAGGACGGCACATCGGCCTTCATCGCCATCTGCTCTTCCCAGGTCCAGTCCTTGACCAGATCCCAGGCGGCGTCCAGCTCGGTCGCCGAATAGAAGATGCCGACCCAAAGCGCAGGCAAGGCGCAAATGCGCCGCCAGCTCGCGCCGTCGGCGCCGCGCACCTCCATGTAGCGTTTGATGCGCACGTCCGGGAACAGCGTGGTCAGGTGGTCTTCCCAATCGCTGACGGTCGGGATCTCGCCGGGCAGCGCCGGCAACTTGCCGTTCAGGAAATCGCGGAACGATTGGCCGGAGGCGTCGATGTACTGGCCGTCGCGCATGACGAAGTACATCGGCACGTCGAGCGCGTAGTCGACATAACGTTCGAAACCGAATCCGTCCTCCATGACGAACGGCAGGATGCCGCTTCGTGCGTTATCGGTGTCGGTCCAGACCTGGGCGCGGTAGCTCAGGAAGCCGTTGGGCTTGCCTTCGGTGAACGGCGAGTTGGCGAACAAAGCGGTCGCGACCGGCTGCAAGGCCTGGGCGACGCGGAACTTCTTCACCATGTCGGCTTCGGAGCCAAAATCCAGGTTCGCCTGGATCGTGCAGGTGCGCAGCATCATGTCGAGGCCGAGCGTGCCGACCGTCGGCATATAGGCGCGCATGATCTTGTAGCGGCCCTTGGGCATCCACGGCACATCCTCGCGCCGGTCGACCGGGCGGAAACCCAACCCTAAGAACGAGACGCCGAGTTCCTCGGCGACCTCCTTGCACTGGTCGAGATGGGCGTTCACCTCGCGGCAGGTCTCGTGCAGGTCGAACAGCGGCGCGCCCGACAGCTCGACCTGACCGCCCGGTTCCAGAGACACGTTCTGGCCGTCCTTGGTCAGACCGATCAGGGTCTCGCCCTCAAGAATGGGCTGCCAGTCGAACCGCTGCAGCTCGGTCAGGATGGCATGGATGCCGTTCTCACCGTCATAGGGCAGCGGCCTGTTGGTGCCGACCTCATAGGCGAACTTTTCGTGTTCGGTGCCGATGCGCCAAGTCTCGGGCGGTTTGCACCCGCTCTCCAGCCGCTCGATGAGCTGGCTCTTGTCGGTGAGCGGTGTGGTGTTCAGCGCGGAAGGAATAGACAAAGATTGGGCCTCAGGGGTCTTTAATGTCCCGGGCGACAGCGGGGTTTAACCTAGCGTCACCTTGGGCGGCTTGCCAATAAGCAAGAGCGGCCACGGCAGCGGTCTCGGCGCGCAGGATGCGCGGGCCCAGACCGACGGCAACCGAGACGGGGACCTGACCAATCAGATCGCGTTCCCCGCCCGAAAAGCCGCCTTCCGGGCCGACCAGAAGCGCCGCGGGCGCCTGGGCGCCGCGGGCGAACACGGCCATCGCCGGTTTTCCACCGCCCGTTTCGTCGCACAGGATCAGGCAGCGCGCCTCGTCCCAGGTCTCCAGAATTGCAGCCATGGCTTGCGGCGCCGAGCAGTCCGGCACGCTAAGCCTGCCGCATTGTTCGGCGGCCTCGATCGCCCAGTCGCGCAGCTTGGCGATGCGTGGTGCCGGCGCACTGGTGTGCTCGGTCATGGCCGGCACCAGCGCGGACACGCCGAGCTCGGTCGCCTTCTCGACCAAAAAGCGCAGGCGATCCTTCTTCATCGGCGCGAAGACCAGCCAGATGTCGGGTTCCAGGCCCTGGTCGCGCAGGCAACGCCTGGCGACGGCGCCACCCCCGTCAAGATGGGCCAGCCACTCGCCGTCACGGCCGTTGAACAGGGCGACCGCGTCGCCTTGCTTCAGGCGCATGACCCGTGCGAGGTAATGGTGCTGCGCATCGGCCAACGGCACCGCGTGGCCCGCTTCCAGACCGGCTTCGACAAAGAGGCGTGGGACGGGCCGGCCGTCGATCCGCAGCATGGTGACTTCCCTGGAACCAGGTTGTTGGGACCGGCGTAAACCATGTCATCGAATGACAGTCCAGGATCAATTGCGGGCCCGCCAGGCGCCACATGGGTCGACCGCAAGGCGCCGGATAGCCTGAAACCGTGGCTCAAGCTGTCCCGGGTCGACCGCCCGATCGGCGTCTGGCTCTTGATGTGGCCGTGCTGGTGGTCGACGGCGCTGGCCGCCGACGGCGGCTGGCCGGACCTGCGCCTTCTGATCCTGTTTCTGATCGGCGCCTTCGTCATGCGCGTTGCCGGCTGCGTCATCAACGACATCATGGACCGCGACGTCGACGCCCTGGTCGAGCGGACGCGAACCCGCCCTCTGGCAAGCGGCGCCATCTCCGTGCCGGCGGCCCTGATCTTTCTCGTCCTGTTGCTTGTGATCGGCTTGGCGATCCTTTTGCAGTTGAACCGCGCCGCGGTCCTCATCGGCGCCGCCTCACTCGGCCTCGTCGCGCTTTATCCTCTCATGAAGCGGATCACCTATTGGCCGCAGCTGTTTCTGGGCCTGACCTTCAACTGGGGTGCGCTTGTCGGCTGGGTCGCGGTCAAAGGCGAACTCGGCCTGCCGGCGCTGTTGCTTTATGCCGGCTGCATCGCCTGGACGATCGGCTACGACACCATCTATGCGCACCAGGACAAGACCGACGATCTGGCGGTTGGCGTCAAGTCGACGGCACTACGCTTTGGCGACCAGACAAAACCGTGGGTCAGCGGTTTCTACGCTGTCTTCCTGGTCGGCCTGATCGCGGCGGGCGCCGCCGCCGGTCTGGCCTGGCCGTTCTATCTGGTGTTGATCGCCGTTGCCGCGCATCTGATCTGGCAGGTGCGTTCGGTCGATCTGGACGAGCCGGCATCGTGCCAGAAACGTTTCTTCTCGAACGGTCAGCTCGGCATCATCGTGTTCGCTGCCGTTGTGATCGGTCAGCTCGCCGCCGGCTGATCCGCATGCGCGATCGCATGGCGCCTGAGCGCCCGGCACTGGGCAAGACGGTGGGTTCTGTTGGCGACCATCGCGCTGACAAAAGCGTCGATATCGCCGCCGCCGAGCGCGCGGCATGCGGCTTCCAGCACGGCCTTCTGATCGCGCACGGCAAAGCGGCGGTTGCGGGCACCGATCGCGCTCAACGCGACGGGTGATCCCTCCAGACCGAAGACGCCGTGAACGGTGATGTAGGTCGAGGGGTTCTTGAGGGTGCCCAGACCCTCAACCTCGATCACCGTCTCCAGCACGCCGAAACGATAGTTCTCGCCTTCGGACGCATGCATGACTTCAAGCTGATGGTCGGTCAGGAAGCTGACCGAGACCTCTGCCTCGGTGCCGGGGCTTGAGAAGACCGCGGCCGGCAGGGAGCCGTAGCTGGCGAAGTGGGTCGCGTAGACGACATCGTGATCGTAGAGCCGGCAGCGCAGCACCGGTATGACGTGATCGGGCCCGTCGCCGAACTTCTCGGCCAGCCGCGCGGCCGAGGCGTTGGAGCCGTAACCCACCACCGGCGTGCGCCGTTCCATGCCGTCGGTCTGACCGGCGCCAAGCTCGGCCAGCGCGTGACCCAGATGCACGTGGCTGCCGTCGCGCTCGATCCGGGCATCGGCAAACAGATCCGATCCGCTCTCGACCAGGCGGTAGCCCTCACCCGCGACGAAGACGAAGGAATGGCCGGGCGGGTCGAACGGATAGGCAAGCGCCCTTCGCAAGGTGGGCGACGGGTTCATGACCCGCCGCCGCCGCCCGCCGTCGCAATGGCGGCGATGATCAGGTCCTGCACCCAGGTCAGCGCGCGCCGCGGCATGCCTTCGCCGGTCACGTGCGAACCCTTGTCCGTGTCGATGTGGAGCGCCCAGCTTGAATACCGGGTCTTGGCGACACGAATGGTCTCGATGTCGTCCAGCGCCATCGTCACCGTGATCTGCGGCCCCGCTTTTGTGGTGTTGGCAAGGCTCAGATTGGCGCGGCGCAGCAGGATCTGGCGGGTCGTACGCATCTGGCGGATCGCCGCGTAGAGCACGCCGACCAGAACCAGAAAGGCGACGGCGCCGCCCGCGATGCGGGCTTCCAGATCGGTGACGAAACCGATGATGAGAAAGGCCGAAGCGGCAAAGATGCCGGCGACCAGCGCCCAGACCCACATGGCGACCGCGCCTTTCAGCAGACTGACGACGATCAGGTCGTCGCCGTGGTCGACCTTGACCTCGGCCGGCGGCGTGCTGCCGGAACGGTAGCTGGAGACGATCTTGCCTTCGGCGACAAGCTGGGCGAGCGGCTTGTCGAGATCCTCGGGATCGCGCGCCAGATAACCGTCGGCGGTTTCCTCCAGCGCCGGCTTGTCGAGCCAGCGGGCGTAGGCTTCCGCCTGCTCGCGGCCCTTGGCCTCGTCCGGCGAGGCGGCCAGCACCACGGTCATCGACCGGTCGCCGTGGGCGAGTAGCGACAGGAACGCCTCGCGCGTCTGCTTGTTGCGGCTGTAGTAGAGCTTCTTGCGCAGCACGCCGGGATAGGTGTCGAGCGCCGCGCGCCGGCGTTTGGTGCGGAACCAGCTGCGCTGATCGATGGTGACGACGTCGTTGTCGATGGTGACGACGCGCCGGTAAAGGATCATGCGCAGCGCGAAGACAAAAAAGACGATGCCGACGATCAGGATCGGGATCAAGATCAGCGGCATCGGCATCGGCTCTTCAAGCAGGCTTTGGCCGATCACAAAATTGAAGCCGGTCCACACGATGGCGATCAGCAGCAGCAGGATGCCGGCGGCGATGTTGCCGCGCAGCCGGGCGTTGACCGGGCGCGCATCCATCGGCACCGCCTTGTTGAAGTCGAACTGGTAACCGCCAGCACTGATCGTCACGTCGCGCGCCTCCCCGGACCGCCTAATCTTACCCGAAACCCCTTGACCGCATCAGGGTCATGGGCGCGCAATACGCCCATGTCGGATGATCTCCTCTATCTCTCGGCGGTCGAGGCGGCGGTGCTGATCCGGCGCCGCGAACTCTCGTCCGTCGACTATGTTCGCACCGTCCTGGCGGCCATTGAAGCGAGCCAGGCCGCCATCAACGCCTTTGTCACCGTGACCCCCGACGAGGCACTCGAAGCCGCCCAGGCGGCCGAGGACGCGGTCGCCAAAGACCGGGCTCTCGGACCGCTGCACGGCGTTCCGGTCAGCGTGAAGGACTTGGTGGCCGTCGGCGGACATTACAACAAACAGGGTTCTCTGCTGTTCGCCAAAGCGGTCGCCGATCACGATGCGCCGGCGGTCGCGCGTTTGAAGAAAGCCGGCGCCATCGTCGTCGGCAAGACGACAACGCCAGAGTTCGGCCACAAGGGCCTGACCGACTGCCCCTTGACCGGCATCACCCGCAATCCCTGGGACCTCTCCAGGACGCCCGGCGGCTCGTCGGGCGGCGCCTCCGCGGCGGTGGCGGCGGGCCTGGCGCCGCTCGCGGTCGGCACCGACGGCGCCGGCTCGATCCGCGGGCCGGCGGCCAGCGCGGGCATCGTCGGGCTCAAGCCGACTCGCGGGCGCGTGCCCCACGAAGCCAAGGGCGATCCCTTCGCCAACCAGTCCTATACCGGGCCGATGACGCGCACGGTCGGCGACGCCGCCTTGATGCTGGACGTGATGGCAGGCCCCGACGCCTGCGATCCCTGGAGCCTGGCGCAAGGCCAGGCGGCTCCCTGCCCGGCGCTGGTCGGCAACGACCTCACCGGCCTCACCATCGGCTTCGCGGAGAAAATGGCGAACCCGGAGATCGATCCGGAGGTCGCCGCGAACACGAACGCCGCGCTCGCCGTCTATGAGGATCTGGGCGCGCGGATCGAACCGCTCCCCGACGGTTTCGACTGGGCAGAGCCGGCGGGACGCGTGCTCTATCAAAGCGCCTTCCACGTCATGATCGAGGCGATGACGCCGGACCAGCGCGCCCAGCTCACCCCGTCGCTGGTGACCTTCGGCGAATGGGGCGGCGCGTTTTCCTTGGCCGACCGGGCCAATGCGGAGGCCGCGCGCGGCGACCTCTATCACCGGGTCCAAGCGCTGTTCTCGCGATACGACGTCCTGATGTCGCCGACCACCGCCTGCCCGCCGCTCGAAGCGACCTTCGACGCGACCGGTGATGTGGTCATCAACGGGCGGCCATGCGGCATTACGCGCCAAAGCTGGACCGCCTATCAATACCCCTTCAACCTGACCGGCAACCCGGCCTTGAGCGTGCCCTCCGGCTTCACCGAAAGCGGTCTGCCGACCGCGCTCCAGATCATCGGGCCGTGGTGGTCGGACCACGAGGTCCTGCGCCTCGGCGCCATCCTGGAGCGCGTCCGCCCGTGGGCCGACAAACGCCCGCCGGCGGTAAATCGGGGCACTTAGAGCCCCCCTCACCCAGCTCCGGCTAGGGCGCTCCGCGCCTAAGCCTGCGCAACCCTCTCCCCCACTGACGTGGGGGCGAGGGAGAAAGGCTCGGCGACACATCCCCTCGCCCGCGTGCGGGAGAGGGAGGGGCCCGACGCGAAGCGTTGGGAGGGTGAGGGTCCGGCCCCTAACCCCGCGCGACGCCCCAGATCTCGACGGTCATTTCCGGGTTGTGCATGTGGGGCTGCGGCACGCAGGTGATCGGCGGCAACGGACCGGCGACGCAGTCGGCGACCGTGTCGAGGAAGCGCTCGGTTTCCTCCTGGCTGCCCGATGACGTGAAGTAACAGACCAAGAGAGCCAAGTCCGACGACACCGCGTCGAAGCCGCGCAGGATATCGTCGATATAGCTCATGGTGAAACGGGTCTGCGGCAGGAGCTCGCCTGGATAGACGTTGACGCCACGGTTCCGGCCCGGTTCGAACGGCACCTGGCCGCCGGTCCAGATGGTGCCGCGCAGGCTGCTGCCCTGGCGGTAGGGCACGGGGATCGGCCAGTCCCAGACGCGCTTGGGCCAGCTGTCACCGCGCGGGATGTACTTGTCGAAACCGTTCCACTCCTCGCGGAAGGCCAGGACCTCGACCTTGGTCAGCGCATCCTCGGGCCAAAGACGATGACACGGCACGACGGTGGCCGGCGGGGCCGGTTCCTTGAAGTACGTCGCCCGTACCGCCGCCATGGCCGCCCACTCGTCCTGGGTCGTGCCGAAGTAATAGCCTTCCTTCTTGATGGCATCCTGCATCGAGGCGCCGAGCTCCCGCAGCGTATCGGTCAGCCCCTGCATGACCTCGTGCGTCTGGGCGATGCCGTCGGCGCCGGTGTCGTCGGCGGTGCGGCCGGGTACGGCGATGAACTCGCCGGCGCGCAGGCCGATGGTGAGGTCGCGGCCCCGGAAACCTTCCTTGTGTTGGGCGGGCACCGCTTGCGTGACGCTGCGGCTGTCGCCATCGCGCCAGCCGGGCTGGGCGATTGCCTGGATCTGGACCGTCTGCCCGGCGAACGGTTGCAGCGGCACCGGGTTGGCGGTGACCGCCGGCAGAAGACCGGCCTCGATCGGATCGACCAGCCGGGCTATGACGCCAAACCCGTCCTCGCCCGGATCGGCGGTATAGAACGCCTTCAGGCGGACGATGTCTTCGAGACCGGCGCCTTCGAGCGCCAGCGCTTCGGCGACATTGGCCATGGCGCCTTCGATCTGGGCATCCAGGCCGTCGCCATGGCGCATGCTGCCGTCGCCGTCGAAATCACCGGCGCCGCCGACGAAGACAAGCGGCCCGGCCTTGGCCGAAATCGCATGCGAACGCCCGTAAGGCAGCCGCCAGACCTGTTCGCCCATGACCTCTTCCTCCTATGATGCTGGTTGAACGAAGCCTGGGTGCGACCGGGCGATGGGTCAAGCGGGGGAAGCGATGAGCGTTGAACATATTCATCCGGACATGCAGTTTCTGGTCGACGTGCGTGACAAGATCGGGCCGAAGGGCGAGACGCCGGAAGACCAGCGCCGGTTCTGGACGGCGTATGCGGCCGCAACCAACCGGCCGCCGCCCGACGACATGGCGATCCGCGACGACGTGGTCGAGACGGCCGAGCACAAGGTGCCCGTGCGCATCTACCGCCCGGCGGGCGCGCCCGACCCGGCACCCGCCGTGATCTACATGCACGGCGGCGGTTTCATGCTGGGTGACCTCGACAGCTCCGACTCGATCGCCTGGGGTTATGCCGACAACGCTGACGTGGTGGTGATCAGCGTCGACTACCGGCTGACTCCGGAGGACCCCTACCCCGCCGCCTTCAACGACTGCTGGGGCGTCTTGACCTGGCTTGCCGACAACGCGGCCGAACTGGGCGTCGACGCGGGCCGCATCGGTCTGGCCGGCGACAGCGCCGGCGGCAATCTGGGCGCGGCGCTCGCTTTGAAGGCGCGCGACGAAGGCGGACCGGCGCTCGCCTGTGTCGCCATCATCTACCCGGGCACCGGGCTGGACCAGGACCAGCCGTCTTACTTTGAACATGCCGACGGTCCCGGCCTGACCCGCGACGGCACCATCAAGTACCGCAAGCTCTACCTGCCCGACGACCGCGACACCGACGACCCCTACGCGCGGCCGATCATGGCCAAGAGCCTCGCCGGGCTGCCGCCGTTCTGGGTCCATTCGGCCGAGATCGATCCGATTCGCGACGACGGCCGCAACTTCGCCGCCAGGATCGCGGCCGACGGCGGCAACGTCACCTATCGCGAAGCCAAACGCATGATCCACGGCTTCATGCGCGCCCGCTTCACCGGCCCCGCCGCCGCGCGCGAGTACGGGCTGATCTGTGATTTCCTGAAATCCCATCTGCACGACGCCTGAGGCAGCATGGACGCGTTCGACTTTATCGTCGTCGGCGCCGGTTCGGCCGGGTGCGCCGTCGCCGCGCGGCTGTCGGAAGACCCGCGACATCGCGTGCTGCTGCTGGAAGCGGGCGGGCGCGACACCAGTCCAAAGATCCACATACCCGCCGGGTACTACTGGATGATGTACGACCCCAAGTTCTCGTGGTGTTACGAGACCGAGGCGGTGCCCGGCTCGGCAAACCGCGAGATGGTGTGGCCGCGCGGCCGCGTGCTCGGCGGCTCCAGCTCGATCAACGGCCTGCTCTACCTGCGCGGCCAAAAGGAGGACTACGACCACTGGCGCCAGTTGGGCAACACGGGCTGGGCCCATGACGACGTCCTGCCGTTCTTCAAAAAGGCCCAAGACCAGGAGCGCGGCGCCGACGACCACCACGGCGCCGGCGGGCCGCTGCAGGTCTCCGACATCAAGACCCACCGCGTGATCTGCGACGCGTTTCTGGAGGCCGCCGTCGCCGCGGGTTTCCCGCACAACCCGGACTTCAACGGCGCCGAGCAGGAAGGCGTTGGCTATTTCCAGACGACATCGCGAGGACGCCGGCGCTGCAGCACAGCCGCCGGTTACCTGAAGCCCGCGCGCGGCCGCACCAACCTGAAGATCGAGACCGACGCGCTCGGTTCGCGCGTCCTGATCGAGGACGGCCGCGCGGTCGGCGTGCGGTATCTCCAGGGCGGCGTCGAAAAGGAGGCGCGGGCCAGGGCGGAGGTGATCGTCTCCGGCGGCGCGATCAATTCGCCTCAGCTTTTGCAGATCTCCGGCATCGGACCGGGCGCGTTACTGCGCGACATCGGCGTCGATGTGGTGCACGAGCTGCCGGGTGTCGGCGAAAACCTGCAGGACCACTATCAATCGCGCCTGGTGCACGAGGTCGGCGACGGCATGTCGTTCAACGACGATGTGCGCGGGCTCATCCGGCGCGGCCTTGTCGGCCTCGACTACGTCATGAACGGCAAGGGGCCGCTGACGGTGAGCGCCGGCCAGGTCGGCCTGTTCGCCAAGACAAGGCCGGAGGTCGCGACGCCGGACGTGCAGTTCCATTTCATCGCCTACAGCGCCGACAACCCGCAAGCGCGCACCATGCACGATTACTCGGGCGTGACGCTCTCGGTCTGTCAGCTACGCCCGGAGAGCCGGGGTTACGTGCGCGCCAAGGCGGCCGACCCGACGGTGCGACCGGCCATTCAGCCGAACTATCTGGACAGCGAACTGGATCAGCGAACGATGGTGGCTGGCCTGAAATTGGGCCGCACGATCGCCGGTCAGGACGCCTATGCCCGGCACGTCAAACGCGAGACCTTGCCGGGACCGGACATGACCGACGACGCGGCGCTTCTGCAGTACATCCGCGAGACCGGCGGCACGATCTATCACCCGACCAGCACCTGCGCGATGGGTCAGGACGACCGCGCCGTGGTCGACGAACGCTTGAGGGTGCGCGGCCTGCGCGGCCTGCGCGTCGCCGACGCCTCGATCATGCCGACGGTCGTCTCCGGCAACACCAACGCGCCCGCCATCATGATCGGCGAGAAGGCCGCCGCTATGATCAAGGAGGATGCCACCCTATGATGACGCCGAACCCTCGGCCATCGCCGGTGCATGGGGCTTTGCCGAGGGATGCACTGATCGGCGGAGGCTGACGTGACGCAGGTAAAAGAGGTGATCGGGTGCTGCCCGCTGGATTGTCAGGATACCTGCAGCTGGGTTGCCCATGTCGAGGACGATCGCGTGACCCGCGTTGTCGGCGCAAAGGACCACCCGATAACGCGCGGCGTGCTGTGCGCCAAGGTCAACGACTATCAGGCACGCACCTATGCGCCCGACCGGTTGTTGTATCCATTGCGGCGCAGCGGGCCAAAGGGCAGTGGGGCGTTCGAACGCATCAGCTGGGATGAGGCGCTGGACATCATCGCCGAACGGTTCAAGGCGATTATTGCCAACGACGGCGCCGAAGCCCTTATGCCGCTCTACTATCTCGGTTCCATGGGCGTGGTGCAGCGTCAGGCGCTTCAGCGCCTGTTCAACGGTCTTGGCGGATCGCGCTTGCATGGCGAGGTGTGCGGCGCGCCGATGAGTGCGCTGTGGGCCGAAGGCCACCCCGTGGGTTTCGATCCTGAGGACATGGTCGACAGCCGGCTGATCTTGATGTGGGGCGTCAACATGTTGTCGACCTGCCATCACCATTGGCACTTCGTCAAAGAGGCGCGCCGGCGTCACGGCGCCCGCGTCATCTGCATCGATCCCAGGCGGACACGCACGGCCGAACAGTGCGATGAACATATCCCGATTCGACCGGGCAGCGATGCGGTGTTGGCCGCCAGCATGGCCAACGTGATGCTGGCCGAGGGCCTGGCCGACCTCGACGGCGCCCGTGCCGCCGCCGCGGACTTCGACGATTATTGCGCCCAGGTCGAGCCCTGGACGCCGGAGCGGGCCGCCGAGGTATGCGGGATCGACGCGGAGACGATCGTGCGCCTGGCCCGCGCGTTCGCCGCCGCCCGGCCCGCTGTCATCCGTTCGGGCGTCGGGCCACAGCAGACCGTGCGCGGCGAAGCCTATATGCGCGGCCTTTCCGCGCTCGCCATCCTGGGTGGGCATTGGCGCCATCGCGGCGGCGGCTTGTTCGTTTTCGACACGCCGGACTTCGACGAGTTTGCCGCGGCGCGCGCCGACCTGACACTCCGCGAACCGCGTAGCCTGGATCTCTCGGCCCTGGGGCCGGCCCTGACCGATGAGACCATGTCGCCGCCGGTCAAGGGGCTGATGGTCTGGTGCATGAACCCCGCGGTGATCCAGGTCGATGCCGGACGGGTACGTCGCGGTCTTGCCCGCGACGACCTCTTCACCGTGGTCCTCGAACACTTCATGACCGACACCGCGCGCTACGCCGACATCGTCTTGCCGTCGACCACCCAACTCGAACACTTCGACGTGGTGGGTGCCTGGGGACACCACTACATCTCGGTCAACAACCCGGCCATAGCGCCACGGGGCGAGTCGAAATCCCACGGCGAGGTCATGCGTCTCCTGGCGCCACGTCTGGGTCTGAACGATCCGGCTTTTGCTGAAAGCGACGAGGCGATCGCCGCCGCGGCGTTGCCGACAGGGGTAACCCCGGACGATCTGCAATCCAAGGGATGGCATAAGGCGTCGCCGCCACGCCGCGACCCGACGTCAGGCGAGACGAAACTGATGTTCGCCAGCGGCGAGCTGGAGCCGGTGACGTCCGACACGCTGCGCCTTCTGACGCCCAAGTCCCACTTCTTCCTCAATTCGACCTTCGCCAACATGGCGCGACAACGCAAAGCCGAGGGTCAACCTGCGTTGGAAATGCATCCCATTGACGCCGCCGAGCGCGGCCTGGTTGACGGCCAACCAGTTGTGCTGCGCAACGAGCGCGGTGCGATTCCCGCCGCGCTTGCGGTGACGGATGCGATCTGTAGCGGTGCCGTCTCGCTTAGCGGCAAGTGGTGGAGCGAACCGGCGGAAACCGGGGCCGTCGCCAACCTGCTTTCACCGTCGACCTGGTCGCCGGGCGGCCAACCCGCCTACAACGACACCTTCGTCTGGGTCGAAGGCCGGGGCTGAGCGTCCCGGCAGGAAAGTCGGGACGACAGGTCTGGGAACACTTGGCCCACGCCGCCTAAAGCCCAGAAGACGTGCGCTAGAAGAGGTTCCTGACCTCTTTGGCGACCGCCTTGGCGAAGGGGTCCAGCATCTCAGGATCGAGGTGCACGCCGTCGATCACGCCGGGTTTGACCGCCTCGTTGGTGTCGAAACAGGCGACGCCGAACTCGGCGGCCAGGACCGGATAGGTCTCGCGCAACTCTTCGAGCACCGCCCGGTTTCTCTCGCTGGCGAACATCGGCGCCAGCCAGGTCTCTTCGACGGGCCCGAGCACCGGCGGCACCAGGACCAGAACCTGCGGCGGTCCGGCGTCGGGACCGCAGCCCGATTTCAGCGCCGCGTCGATCAGGCGGGCCAGGCAGCGCGCGATCTCGACGCCGTTCAGGCCGAAGCGGGTCTTGATGTCGTTGGTGCCCAGCAGCAACACCAGAAGATCGACCGGCATGTGGCTCTGCAAAACGTTCGGCAGATCCGCGAGGCCGCTCATGCCGCCCAGGACCGGATCGTCGAACACCGTGGTGCGCCCGTTCAGCCCCTCCTCGATGACATGGAAATCGTCGCCGAGTTCGGCCTGCAAGCGCCGGGTCCAGCGTTCGGTGAAACCGTAACGCAGGAAGGCCTCGGCGCCCCGGGGATCGAAACCCCAGGTCATCGAATCGCCGAAACAGATGATCGACTTGGGCTCCCCTCCCCCGGTCATCGCGGACGCCGCATGCCGCCGGCTAGGCCGTGCGCCAGGGCGCGCGCGCGAACAGCGCCAGAAAGTGCAGGATCAGCGTGGCGCCGGCCAGCGCGGTGATCTCGCCGACATCGTAGACCGGGGCGACCTCGACCAGATCGGCGCCGACGATGTTGACCCCCTTCATCCCCATGACGATCTGGTTGGCCTGGTTGGTGGTCAGCCCGCCGACCACCGGCGTGCCGGTGCCCGGCGCATAGCTCGGGTCCAGGCAGTCGATGTCGAAGGTCAGGTAGCACTTCTTGTCGCCGACAATGCGGCGCGCTTCGCTGATCGTCTTCTCGATGCCGTTCTGGTGCACCCAGGGCGCGTCCAGAATGTTGAAACCCATGGTGTCCAGGTTGCAGGTGCGGATGCCGATCTGCACCGACGTCGCGGGGTCGATCAGACCCTCGCGCGTGGCATGCCAGAACATCGTGCCGTGGTTGATGCCATCCTCGTGTTCATCGGCCCATGTATCGGTGTGGGCGTCGAAATGAATGATCGAGAGCGGCGCGCCATGCTTTTCCGCATGCGCCTTGATCAGGGGATAGGTGATGAAGTGGTCGCCGCCCATGGCGACCATCATGGTGTCCTCATCCAGCACATCCTTGGCGCACTTGGTGATGGCGTCGGGCACCGCGTCCGGTTTGGCGAAGTCGAGCGGCATGTCGCCGTGATCGGCGATCGCCATCTCGTCGATCGGGTGATAGTCGAGGCCGTAGGGCAGCTTCTCGAAGGCAAGCCCGGTCGAAGCGGCGCGGATGCCGCGCGGGCCGAACCGGGTGCCCGGCCGGTTGGTCGTCGCGGTGTCGAACGGCACACCGTAAACGACCGCGTCGACGCCCTTCAGGTCCTTGCGATAAGGCCGGCGCAGATAGCTCGTGACCCCCGCATAGGTGATGTCCTGGGGGTGCGCTTTCAGATCCGTCGCGCGGATCGCGTGATCGCCCCAAACGTCGTCGCCGCTCATCATAAAACCCCTTTGTGATGTCTGGTCGCTCATGGTGGGAACCTCTGTATCCGGTGGCGGCCGGCGAGCCTTTCTTGGCCGGAAACCGCCGGAGGTCAAGTCCCGGCGGACCGGATGCCGCGTCCGATCCGCCTGTCTTCGCCCGATTGCCCCGCCTGTGCTAGGATTCGCGCGGGCGCAATTTCGCAGCATTGCGGCAAGGAGGGGTCCCTGCCATGGCCGACACGACCGTCTATTTCGCGACCAACCGGCGCCCGAACAACAAGACGAAGCCGACCGACTTCACCGACGCCTTCACCGACGACGTGGAGTCGTTTCGCGTCGGCACAGCCGTCGTTCCGGGCACCACACTCTATGCGACGGATGTCGGGAAACTCGCGGAAAAGGTGACGGTAGCGACCGCGTCGGAGAACCTGAAGGCCGACGACGCGCGCAAGGCCCAGGTCGGCAGCGACGATATCTTCGCCCGGATCCGCGAGGAGATGCTGAAGGGCGCCGACGCGCTGCTCATGATCCACGGCTACAACTACACCTTCAAGGAAGCGATGGCGCGCGGCGCGCAGATGAAGCAGTGGCTGGAGACCGATCCGCCGGCCGGTATCCGGCACCGCCCGCTGGTCATGATCGCCTTCGCCTGGCCTTCGCTGGGCGAAGGCGTGACCCGCAAACTCTACGAGCTTGAAAGCAAGCGCGCCGAGATGTCGGGCGTCGCGCTCGGCCGCGCCATGATGAAGGCGACCGACTTCCTGCGCGCCGTCAAACGCGATGAACGCTGCGACGGCTCTGTCCACCTTATGGCCCACAGCATGGGCAACTGGGCGCTACGAGGCGCGGTCCAGGCGATGAAGGTTCTCGTCGGCAACAACATTCCGCCGATCTTCAACGAGGTCATCCTGACCGCCGCCGACGAGGACCACGATACGCTGACCAAGTCGCATAAGATCGCGCCGCTATTGGGCGGCTGCCGGCGCCTCACCGTCTACCACAACGCCCAGGACGTCGCGCTGAAGGCAAGTGACACGGCGATGGGCAACCCCGACCGCCTGGGTCGTTCCGGCCCCGACCGCGCCGGCGCGCCGCTGCCGCCCAAGGTCACCGCCATCAACGCCGCGCCCGCCATCATGTGGGAAAGGAACGGCGCGCCGGCCTGGCAGGAGGACGACACCGGCCACCAGTACTACCGCAACAACCCGGTGGTGCGGAAAGACATGCAGGCGGTGCTGGCAAGCGAAGCCGACGAGGAGATCAAGAAACGTAAGGCGATTGAGACCGGTTATCGTTTGGAACCGGCACCGGGCCGCCGGTCCGGGCCTAAGAAAGCCCTGCGTCCGTCCCGACGCGCAAAAAAGGCCAAGAAAGCCTGACCCTCACCCTCCCAACGCTTCGCGCCGGGCCCCTCCCTCTCCCGATCACCGGGAGAGGGGACAATGGTTCGATCCAGATCCCCTCGCCCCCATGTCAGTGGGGGAGAGGGTTGTGGAGGCTTGGGCGCGCCAGCGCCCTAGCCGGAGCTGGGTGAGGGGGTTGCGGGCGTTCCGGTTCCACGCCTCCTGCACTTGACCCGCGCCCGGTCCTGGCCCACGAAGGGCCATGCCGTATGCTTCCCTGCGCGACTTCATCCAGCGTCTCGAAGACAGGGACGAACTGGTGCGCGTCACAGCGCCCGTCTCGCCCAACCTGGAGATGACGGAGATCCAGACCCGGCTCTTGGCCGAGGGCGGGCCCGCCGTGCTGTTCGAGAATGTTGTCGGCGACGGCGGCGCGCGGTCCGAGATGCCGGTGCTGGTCAACCTGTTCGGCACGGTGGAGCGGGTCGCCGCCGGCATGGAGCGCGAGCCCGATCAGCTACGCGAGATCGGCGAGACCCTCGCCTTCCTGCGCCAGCCCGAACCGCCCGGCGGCTGGCGCGAGGCGTTCGAGATGATGCCGCTCCTGAAGACCGTCATGGCGATGAAGCCGAAATCGGTGTCGTCGGCGTCATGCCAGGAAGTCGTCTTGACCGGCGACGACATCGACCTCGGCCAACTGCCCATCCAGACCTGCTGGCCGGGCGAACCGGCGCCGCTCATCACCTGGCCGCTGGTCGTGACCAAAGGGCCGGGCAAGGGCCGGACCGACGGCTACAATCTCGGCATCTACCGCATGCAAGTGACGGGCCGCGACACGACCCTGATGCGCTGGCTGAAACATCGGGGCGGCGCCCAGCACCACGCGCGCTGGAAGGAGGAAAAGCCCGAGCCCCTGCCCGCCGCCGCCGTCATCGGCGCCGATCCCGGCACCATTCTGGCGGCCGTCACGCCGGTGCCCGACACGCTCTCGGAATACCAGTTCGCCGGGCTCTTGCGCGGCAAGAAGGTCGAGCTGGTCGACTGCAAGACCGTGCCCTTGAAGGTGCCGGCCGAGGCCGAGATCGTGCTGGAGGGCGAGGTCTCGCTCAGCGACTACCAGGACGAAGGCCCCTATGGTGACCACACCGGTTACTACAACGCCGTCGAACCCTTCCCGGTCTTCCGCATCACCGCGATCACCCGGCGCCGGGACCCGATCTACCTCTCCACCTTTACCGGCCGCCCGCCGGACGAACCGAGCGTGCTGGGCGAGGCGCTTAACGAGGTCTTCATTCCTCTGATCCAACAGCAGTTCCCGGAGATCATCGATTTTTGGCTGCCGCCTGAAGGCTGCAGCTACCGCATTGCCGTCGTCTCGATGAAGAAGGCCTATCCCGGCCACGCCAAGCGGGTGATGATGGCGGTCTGGTCGTATCTGCGCCAGTTCATCTATACGAAGTTCGTCATCGTCGTGGACGACGATATCAACGCGCGTGACTGGAAGGACGTGATGTGGGCGATCTCGACCCGCATGGACCCGGCGCGCGACATCACCGTCGTCCAGTCGACGCCCATCGACTATCTGGATTTCGCCAGTCCGGAGTCCGGCATCGGCGGCAAGCTGGGCCTGGACGCGACCAACAAGATGCCGGGCGAAACCCACCGCGAGTGGGGCCGCAAGATCCGCATGGACGACGCGGTGATCGAGAAGGTCGATCGCATGTGGGCCGATCTCGGCCTGCCCGGTTCGGGCAAGTCGATCTGGTCGTGACGGCAAGGAAGGGGTCAAACGCCAATGAGCACAGCAGACGAGAACAAACGGCTGGTGCGCGAGGCCTTCCGGCCCTGGGAAGAAGGCGACAGCGGTCCCTTCTTTGACCTGATCGCCGACGACGTCCTTTGGACCGTGATCGGCACGACACCGGCGTCCGGTGTCTTCCATTCGAAACAAGCGCTGATCGACGAGGCGTTCGGCCCGCTGCTCGATCGCCTCGAAGGACCGCTCAAGACACGTTTCGTCGATGTCGCGGCCGACGGGGACAAGGTGTTTCTGCGCCATGAGAGCACCGGTATCGCCAAGACCGGCTTGCGCTACGAGCAGGTCTATTGCTTCGCGATGGTGATGCGCGACGGCCGGATCACCGAGATCACCGCCTATCTCGACACCGACCTGCTCGCCAGAATCTTCGCCTAGTTCAAATCAACGTTGTGCCGGTCGGTGAGGAAGAAACAGGCGATCCCTGACAGGACGGCGAGCAACGAAAGATAAACGGCGACGGCTGTGAGATCGCCGGTTTCGGCCACCAGCCAGGTGGCGACCATCGGTGCCGTACCGCCGAAAACCGCAAGCGTGACGTTGAGGCTGAGATTGGCCGACGTCGTGCGCACCCGCCACGGAAACATCTCCGCCAACGTGGACGGCAGGAGAAAGGCATAAATGGCGTTCAGGACGCCCAACACGCACTGGGCCATCGCGACCGTCATCGGATCGCCCCCGCTCATCAACCAGAACATCGGATAGGTCAGGATCGCGGTGCCGAGAGCGGCCGCCATCAACACCCGCCGGCGCCCGATCCGGTCGGAGACGGCAGCGGAAACGAGACCGGCCGCGATCGCGATCACGATGTTGACGGTGTTGATCTCCAGCGCCGCCGATCGGTCCATGCCTGTGTGCCGTGCCAGCCAATCCGGCACGAAGACGACGATGACGTAATAGTTCGACGCGATCACCACGACGAGCGCGGCGGCGTGCGCGATGGTTTTGCGATGGTCCCTGATCGCCTCGACAAAGGGCAGCGTCGCGCGGTCTGGAGGCTTCGGCGAATCGGGAACGGAAAAGCGCACCACCAGCGCGACGATGGCGAACAGCAACCCAGCCCAGAACGGCACGCGCCAGCCCCATGCGATGATCTGATCGGGGGTGAGGAGCGTGGTGACCAGCGCACCGACGGCCGATCCCAGGAGGATGCCCGCCATGGCGCCCGCCGTCGAGAACGACGCAAAGAAACCGCGGCGGTGACGCGGTGCACTCTCGGTGAGATAGACGCCGGAGCCGATGTATTCGCCGCCGACCGAAAGACCCTGGGCCATGCGAAGCACCACCATCAGCACGGCCGCCGCGGCGCCGATGTCCGCGTTGGTCGGCAGCAACCCGACCGCGAAGGTCGCGAGCCCCATGGTCGACGCCGAGACCACGAGAAGCTGCCGGCGTCCCAGGCGGTCGCCCAGATGCCCGAAGAAAATCGAGCCGAGGGGCCGCATGAAAAACCCGGCCGCGAAGGCGCCGAACGCTGCGATCAATGACGAGGTGGGATCGCCGGAGGGAAAGAAAAGCAGCCCGATGGTGCCGGCGAAAAAACCGTAAACGGCAAAGTCGTACCACTCCAGTACGTTGCCGATGAAACCGGCGGCGATCAGGCGTCCGTGACGGGGCGCGGCGGTGGTCTTGTCGTCGCTCATGTGGCCTCCGCTCGCGTGTGGCCCCTGTCGGCGCCTCCGAGGACAGCCGCCGCGCCGCGACCGGCGGTTGCAGACGACCATGCTCTTAAACAACTAGAACGCCATGACCGCCTGGGTCAACGATGGCTCGCTGATTGTCTCCCGGGCCCTGCATCCGGCGATGGCCTCAGGAACCAACAGGCGATGACCGAAACTATGGCGAGGGCGGCTAGATAGATACCGACGGCGACCAGGCCGCCGGTCTCCGCGACAATCCAGGTGGCGATCATCGGGCCGGTGCCGCCCAGTGCCGCCATGCTGAGGTTGTGGCTCAAGTTCGCCGAGGTGGCGCGCACCCGCCACGGGAACATCTCCGCGAAGGTCCCGGGCACGACGAAGGCATAGGCGCCGTTCAACAGGCCGAGAACGCAGAGCGCGACGGTCACCTGGGCGGTGTCGCCGCTCGCGATCAGCACGTACATCGGATAGAACGCGATCGCGAACAGAACCGCGGTCGCGAGCAGGACCGGGCGGCGCCCGATCTTGTCGGACAGTATGGCCGCTGGGAAACCCGCCGCGATCGAGAGGACGATCGCCAGCGCGTTGATCTCTAAGGACAACGCGCGCGAGATGTCGACGTTTCGGATCAGCCAGCCCGGCACGAAGATCGTCGTGACGTAGAAGTTCGCGGCCAAAACGATATCGATCGCGGTCGCGTGCAGGATCGTGCCGCCGTGGTGCCGGAACGCCTCGGCCGCCGGCAGCTTGGCGGGCGCTTCGGGCCTCTCGGGCTCGTCGATCTTCAGCCGGGAGAAGAGCGCGATGGCGCCCAGCAGCAGGCCCGCCCAGAACGGGATGCGCCAGCCCCAGGCGGCGATGTCGTCGTCGCTCATCAGCGTCGAGACGAGGACGCCGACCGCCGTGCCGATCAGCAGGCCGGCAAAGAGGCCGCCGGTCGCGAACGAGGCGAAGAGGCCGCGCCGGCCGGCGGGCGCGGATTCCGACAGGAAGACGCCGGAGCCGATGTATTCGCCGCCGACCGAAAGTCCCTGGACCATGCGCAGGACGACCAGGATGACGGCGGCCGCCGGGCCGATCTGGGCATCCGTCGGCAACAGGCCGATGGCGCAGGTCGCGAACGCCATGGAGAGCACCGAGACGATCATCATGCGCCGGCGCCCCCAGCGGTCGCCGATATGGCCGAACAGGATCGCGCCCAGGGGGCGCATGACGAAGCCGACAGCGAACGCGCCGAACGAGGCGATCAGCGAGGTCGCCGGATCGTCGGCGGGAAAGAACAGGCGGCCCAACGTCGCGGCGAAGAAGCCGTAGATCGCGAAGTCGTACCACTCCAGCACGTTGCCGATGAAACCGGCGACGATGATGCGGACGTTGCGGGGTCGGGCAGAAGGTTGAGGGGTCGGCGGCATGAGCGACGGTTTCACGGGGAGCTCGTCTCTATGACCGCAATCGCCGCCGTCATCAATCCAGTTCCATCGCCCGCCGGTCCTTGATCAGGGCGCACGCCACGCACGAAACGATCCCGAGCGCCGTCAGGTAGACGGCCACGCCCGTGAGCCCGCCGGCATCGTCGACCAGCCAGGCGGCGATCATCGGCCCGGTGCCGCCCAACAAGGCGAAGGCGAGGTTAAGGCTGAGGTTCGCCGCGGTCGCGCGCACCCGCCAGGGAAACATCTCCGCCAGCACCCCAGGGAAGACAAAGGCGCTGCAGGCGGGCAGCAAAACCATGACGCCCAGCGCGACAGCGATGGCGTCCGGCCCGCCATGACCGATCACCCAGAAGAGCGGATAGGTCAGCACGGTGACCGCGCCGATGATCGCGAGCACGATCCGGCGCCGGCCGAACCGGTCGCCGGCATACGCCACGCCCAACCCGGCCACGATGCTGACCGCCAGATAGACCGAGGACAGGTCCAGGAGTGTCCCGTGCTCGAAACCCCGGTGGCGCACCAGCCAGACCGGCATATAGATCAACGTGATGTACCAGACGCCAGCGGTCAGCGCGTAGAGCGCCACCACATGGACCATGCCCCGGCCGTGGTGTGCGACGGCCTCGAACAGCGGCACCCGGGCGCGCTCGGCGGGCAGCGGCGGTTCGCCGACCAGCCATCTCAGCCCCAGCGCGACCGCGCCCAGCGCCAGCCCGGCCAGGAACGGCAGGCGCCAGCCCCACGCCGCGATCTCGGCCTCGGTCAAGAGCGCCGTCACCAGTGCGCCGACCGCCGAGCCCAGCAGCAGCCCCGACATCACGCCCGACATGCTGATGCTGGCGAAGAGTCCGCGCCGGCCCCGGGGCGCCC
>JANQGO010000136.1 GCA_028277285.1 Alphaproteobacteria bacterium
CGTCCGCAACCTTCGAGGTGGCGTTGATCCAGGTGAAGGAGCGGCTCGATGTGCCGCCGCCGATCGTGCCGCGCTCGAGCAACGCGACGGTCGCGCCACGCCGCGCCAGATAGAACGCCGCCGTCGTGCCGACAATCCCGCCGCCCACGACGACGACATCGAATCGTGTCTGTTCATCGGTCACCATGCGGTTTCGGCCTTAACCGCCGAACCGAGGCTCGGCGAGGCCGCGGTAGCCGGACCCGTGTATCGCCAGGGTGCGGCCTGCGTCGGGTTGTGCGGTGTCGGCGTCCTCGGGCAGCGCGGTCGTGACATAGATGATGTCGAGATCGGGGCCGCCGAACATCACCGACGTGACGGTCTGGCCGGGCACCTCGATCCGCCCATCGATGGCGCCGCCGGGCGCGATGCGCAGCAGGCAGGCGTCATCCCATTGGGCGCTCCACAGGTAGCCATCCGCGTCCACCGTCGCACCGTCGGGATTGATGTCGCCGATCAGAACCCGCCCGTCTCCCAGCGTGCCCGTTGTTTGAGCATAGTCGAAGGCCTCGATGGCCGACGTGTCGCGGCCGGTGAGGTAAAGCGTCCCGCCGTCGGGACTGAAGCAGGGTCCGTTGAAACAGATGAAGCCGTCGAGCAGCGCCGTGACGCCGCCGTCGGCATCCAGCCGGTAAAGCACACCCTTGGGATCGGCGTCATTGACGTAGTCCCGGTTCATGCCGCCGGCAAGAAACCGGCCCGCGCGATCGACCTTGCCGTCGTTCAGCCTGACATCGTCCTGACCGGCCATGGGTTCGCTCAGGGGTGTCGCGGTCCAGGTCTCCAGGTCGAAATCATAGAAACCCTGCTCCATGGCCAGGACCACGCCGCCCTTGGCGCGCACGGCAAGACTGCCGACGGTACGTGCCGGCAGCGCCCAGCGATCGGTGGCGCCGCTGGCCGGATCGTGGCGGAACAGCGCCGGCGCCAGGCTGTCGACCCAGTACAGCATCTGGTCGGCGACGTCCCAGACCGGACCCTCGCCCAGCTTGCAGCGGTGATGGCTGACCGGAACGATCTCCATGCGGCCCCTTCCCCTTCCATCGGCACCGGCTCCGTTCGACACAATCGTCGGCGAAGCCCTAACCGGGCCAGACTGTTACTGGCATCCGGCCCATCGGTCCAGTGACGCGCCCTTGGAGCGCAACAGCCAGCCTGACGGAACAACCAATCGAATGTGGCCCGACTGGTCTGAATTGGCTTGAAATGGTCCGGAATCGGTGTAAAGCGGTATAGAAGACGTGGACTCGCGCGCGGGCCTGATCTAGCTTGCGCCAAAGTCAGGCGAGGGGACTTCCATGCCGTTCGGACTGCTCAAATTCGGGCTCAGTAAGGGTCATCCGGTGCCGCGCGTTTTGCCGCCGGCGACCGATCTGAAAGACAGCTACGATATCGTCATTGTCGGCGGCGGCGGCCACGGTCTGGCGACCGCCTATTACCTGGCCCGCGACCACGGCATCACCAATGTGGCCGTGCTGGACAAGGGCTATATCGGCGGCGGCAACACCGGCCGCAACACGACGATCATCCGCTCGAACTACCTGACGCCGGAGGGCGTCAAGTTCTACGACGAATCGGTCAACCTCTATCAGGACCTGGCCAACGACTTCGACATGAACCTCATGTATTCGAAGCGCGGCCACTACACGCTCGCCCACACGGACTCGGCGCTGCGCACCATGCGCTGGCGTGCCGAAGTCAACAAACACTTCGGCATCAACTCCGAACTCATGCTGCGCGACGAGCTGCAGAAGATGGTGCCGCAGCTCAACTATTCCGAGGACGTGCGCTATCCGATCCTGGGCGCGCTCTATCATGAGCCCGGCGCCATCGCGCGCCACGACGCCGTCGCCTGGGGGTACGGCGTCGGGGCGGCCAAACGCGGCGTCGAGATCCACCAGAACACAGAAGTCACCGGCTTCGACATCACGCCGGCCAACGGCGCGCCGCCGAAGATCACCGGCGTCAAGACGACGCGCGGCACGATCAAGGCGGGCAAGGTGCTGCAGGCGGTCGCCGGTATGTCGGGCGAGGTCGCCAAGATGGCGGGCTTCAAGCTGCCGATCAAGACCGTGCCGCTGCAGGCCTGCGTCTCGCAGCCCTTGAAACCCTTCCTGGACGCGATCGTCGTCTCGGGCAGCCTGCACGTCTATGTCTCGCAGTCGGCGCGCGGCGAACTGGTCATGGGCGGTTCGACCGATCCTTATGGCGTCTACCAGACGCGCAGCACGCTCGACTTCAAGGAGGGGCTCATGATGCACATGCTCGAGCTCCTGCCCTTCATCGGCGAGGTCAAGCTGTTGCGCCAATGGGCCGGCATGACCGACATGACGCCGGACTTCGCGCCGATCATGGGCGAGACGCCGATCGACAACTATTACATCGACGCCGGCTGGGGCACCTGGGGCTTCAAGGCCACACCGGTGTGCGGCAAACGCAACGCGGAGATGCTGGCGACGGGGCGGGTGCCCGACATGATCGCGCCCTTCGCGCTGCAGCGTTATCACGACTTCAAGCTGGTCGGCGAAAAGGGCGCCGCCAGCGTCGGCCACTAAAGGGAAACGACGTCATGAAGGTCATGCCCTGCCCCTTGAACGGGCCGCGCAACATCTCCGAGTTCGCCTATGGCGGCGAAGTGGAAGACCTGCCTGCGCCGGACTGCGACGAAGACACCTGGATCGACTACGTCTATCTGGAAAACAACACGGCCGGCATCGTGCGCGAGTGGTGGT
>JANQGO010000251.1 GCA_028277285.1 Alphaproteobacteria bacterium
CGCGTGAACGCGTCGACCCCCTCGCCCGTCACGGCGGAAATCGCGACCGTATCCGCGTGCCGCCGTACCACGGCGTCGATGCGTTCACGCGCCTGCGCGTCCAACCGATCGATCTTGTTCTGCACCTCGATCAGACCGTCTGCCTGGATCTTTTCGTCGAGGCCCAGTTGGGACATGACATCCAGCACGTCCTGTTTCTGGGCTTCCGTATCGGGATCGCTGATATCGCGCACGTGCACGATCACATCGGCCTCGATCACCTCTTCAAGGGTCGCGCGGAACGCAGCAACCAGCGTGGTCGGCAGGTCGGAGATGAAGCCGACGGTGTCCGACGCGATGACCTTGCGGCCGGACGGCAGCGTGATGCCGCGCATGGTCGGATCAAGCGTCGCAAAGACCTGGTCGTCGGCATAGACGGTCGCCCCGGTCAATCGGTTGAACAGCGTAGATTTGCCGGCGTTCGTATAGCCGACCAGGGCGACGATCGGATACGGCACCTTGCGGCGCGCCTGGCGATGCTGTTCGCGGGTGCGGACAACCGTCTCCAGTTCGCGCCGAATGCGCGCCAGGCGCTCGTCGATCAGGCGCCGGTCGACCTCAAGCTGGGATTCGCCGGGGCCGCCGACAAACCCCAAGCCGCCGCGCTGGCGCTCCAGATGGGTCCACGACCGGACCAGGCGGCTGCGCTGATAACTCAAGGCCGCCATCTCGACCTGAAGCACGCCTTCCTTGGTGCGCGCTCGCTCGCCGAAGATGTCCAGGATCAAGCCGGTGCGGTCGATGACCTTGGCGTTCCAGGCCTTCTCCAGATTGCGTTGCTGGACCGGCGACAAGGTCCAGTCCACGACCACCAAGCCGACCTCGTCGGCGGCGATTTCGCCGGCCAGGCTTTCGACCTGCCCCTTGCCGAGCAAGGTCGCGGGTTTCGCGGCACGCACGGCAACGGCGCGCGCCTCGACAACCTCAAGGTCGATGGCACGCGCCAGTCCGGCGGCCTCCTCCAATCGCTGGGTCTCGCTGCGCTGGTTGCCGGGCAGCAATGGGCACAGGATCAGCGTGCGGGTGGCCGCTTGTTTCGGCTGGTTGGGCTCAGGCGTTGGCGGTCTCCTCGGTCTCTTCCTGATCGAACAGGCGAACCGGCGCGGAAGGCATGACGGTTGAGACCGCGTGTTTGTAGACCAGCTGCGAATGGCCGTCGCGGCGCAGCAGCATACAGAAGTTATCGAACCAGGTGATCACGCCCTGAAGTTTGACGCCGTTGACGAGAAAGATCGTCACCGGCAGCTTGTTCTTGCGTACGTTGTTGAGAAACGTGTCTTGCAGATTCTGTGGCTTGTCCTGTGACATGCCGTGCCTCCTCCCCCTTTTATTTTTGTCGGTTCCGACTTTTTATTGGCTGCGTTGCCTTCGGACCGATCTATCGTTTGGCGGGCTAGCCTAGGCCGGGGACCCCGATCCGTACAACCCCCCAAAACAGATGGTTGCGAACACCCAGAAATCCAACGGCTAAGTTGCCGGCTGTCTGATTTCGCGAATGAAATTGAGATAAGCGCCCAACAGTGTCCTGGTTACCGTACCCGGATGACCGTTGCCAATGGTGACGTCGTCAATCTGGGTGACCGGTTTCACAAACGACGTGGTGCTGGTCAAGAACGCCTCGCGCGCACTCTTGGCTTCGGCCAGGGTGAACGGACGCTCGACAACCTCGATACCGTTTTCCTCCGCCAGCTTGATCACACGATCGCGGGTGATACCCGGCAGGATTTCGTTGCTGAGCGGACGCGTGACGACCCGACCGTCCTTATCGACAATCCAGGCGTTCGACGCGCTGCACTCCGTGACATAGCCGTCGTCATCGACCAGGAACGCCTCATAGGCACCCTCCTTCGCGGCGGCGGTTTTCGCGAGCGCGTTGGGCAGCAGCGACACGGTCTTGATGTCGACCCGGCCCCAGCGGATATCGGGTTGGGAAATGACCTTGACCCCGTCGACCGCGTCGGCGTCGCTCGGCAACGGGACCGATTTGGCGGTGCAAACGACGGACGGCTGCAGGTCGTCGTTGTCGTAGACGTGGTTGCGCGGCGCCGTGCCCCGGTTCACCTGCAGATAAACCATCCCGTCCTTAACCCGATTTCGCTTAATTGTTTGATTCATGATGTGAATCAGCGCGCGGCTCGACATCGGCTGCGGCATATCAAGCTCGCGCAGCGACCGTTCCAGCCGCGCGACATGCCCCTCCAAATCGATCATGCGGCCACCCACGACCAGCGTCACCTCATAGACGCCGTCGGCGAACACATGACCGCGGTCGTCGATGCTGACCTGCGCCTTGTTGTGCGGCACATACCGCCCGTTCACATAAGCCACACGTGACATTGTGTCCTCGCACTTCGCTCGTTTTCGTTCTGCTTGGTGCCGAGCCTTGCCCTGCCCCTCTTATACCTGAGGTCGGACCGGATCAGAAGAACTCCAATCCGACCGAGAAGAGCTTTTCGACCTTACGCACCAGATCAGCGTTCGTGAACAGCACAACGCGGTCCTTGGCCATGATAGTGGTATCGCCGCGCGGAATGATGACCTCGTTACCGCGCACGATAGAGCCAATCAGAATACCTTTGGGCAGTTTGATATCCCGTATGCGCTTGCCGGCGATGCTCGAGGTGTCCAAGGCCTCGGCCTCGATGAACTCGCCGGCGCCCTCGCGGACGCTGTGCACCCCGCGGATACGACCGCGCCGCACGTGCTGCAGAATGGTCGACACCGTAGAACCGCGCGGGTTGACCACGACGTCAACACCCAGATTACCGACCAGCGGCCCATAGCTCATGCTGTTCACAAGGGTGATGGCCCAATCGGCGCCGAGCCGCTTCGCCAACAGCGACGACAGAATGTTCACCTCGTCGTCGTTCGACACGGCAACCACCGCCTCGGACTGGCTGACATTGGCCTCGTTCAGGATTTCCTGCTCCAGCGCGTCACCCAAAAGCACCGTGGTGCGGTTGAGCGCATCGGCGACGCTTCTGGCGCGAAGCTCGTCGACCTCGATAAGCTTCGCGCGCACGTCGCCGTGCCCTTCCTCCAGTTCCCTGGCCACGAACAAGCCTATGTTGCCGCCACCGACAATGATGATCCGCCGCGCCTCCGGCTCGTCGTGGCCGAATGCCGCCATGCCGCGGCGCACGTGCTCGGTATCGGCCACGAAGTAGACCTCGTCGCCCTCGCGCATCTCCATTTCCGGACGCGGCACGATCAGTTCGTCGTCTCGGATGATGCCGACGACAAAGATATGCAGATCCGGAAACAGTTCGGTGAGCTCATAAAGCGGCGTGTCGACGACCGGACAGTCGGGCATGCAGCGCACCGCAATCGCGCGCACCTTGTCGCCGGCCATCGGGATCACATCCAGTGCGCCGGGCACCTCAAGACGGCGAATAATCGCGCGCGCGACCTCGACCTCCGGCGAGATAATGACATCGATCGGCATGTGGTCACGGCTGAACATGTTCCGCCATGCCGGGTCCAGATAGGACTGGTGGCGCACCCGGGCGATCTTGGTCGGCACGTTGAACTGGGAATGGGCGACCTGGCAGGCCACCATGTTGACCTCGTCGGCATGGGTGACGGCGATCAGCATGTCGGCGTCGTCCGCACCGGCCTCCTGAAGCACCGGCGGGTGCGACGCAAAACCGACCAGGCCTTTAACGTCGATCGTGTCGGTGACGCTCTTGACCCGGCCGGGGTCCATGTCGATGACGGTCACGTCGTTGGCTTCGCTCGCCAGATAACGCGCGATGTTGAGGCCCACCTGGCCGGCGCCGCAAACGATGACTTGCATGGTCGTTGCCTACTTTCAGGCGCGGTTCGTCTGAGCCACGGCACGCGGCTCCTCGCCGACGCCGAGCGCCTTGAGCTTTCGGTGCAGCGCCGACCGCTCCATGCCGACAAAGGTCGCGGTCCGCGAGATGTTGCCGCCGAAACGGACGAGTTGCGCGTTCAGATACTGCCGCTCGAACACCTCACGCGCCTCGCGCAGCGGCATGGTCATCAACTCGGCATCGTCTTCGGTGCGCATCGGCAGTGGCGACCCCGCCGCGATCTCCGGCGGCAGCATGTCGGCGGTGATCCGGCCACGCTCGTCCTCCGGCGCCATGATCAGCAGCCAATCCATGACATTGCGCAGCTGCCGCACATTGCCGGGCCAGTCGGCCGCGCGCAGCGCGGCCATCGCGTCCTCGGATATCTCACGCACCGGCAACCCGTGGCTCTCGGCCGCGCGCTCCAGGAAATAGCGCGCAAGATGGGGGATATCCTCGCGCCGTTCGGTCAAGGCGGGCACACGAAGCGGCACCACGTTGAGCCTGTAGTACAAATCCTCACGGAACGTCCCGGCCGTGATCTCCGCCGTCAGATCCCGGTTCGAAGCGGCGACGACCCGGACATCAACCTCGATCGGCGCGCTGCCGCCGACACGCATGAAGGTCTGTTCCTGAAGTACGCGCAGGATCTTACCCTGGGTCTCCAGCGGCATGTCGGAGACCTGATCCAGGAACAACGTGCCGCCATGCGCCAGCTCGAACGTTCCGGTCGTGCTCGGCGACTCCGGCCCCAGCGCGCCCTGCTCGACGCCGAACAGTTCCATCTCCATGCGGTCCGGCGCCATGGTCGCCGCGTTGATGACGACGAACGGCCCCTCGCAGCGGGTCGACTGGCGGTGCAGCAACCGCGCGACCACTTCCTTGCCCGACCCGGCGGGTCCGGTGATCAGGACGCGGCTGCCGGTCGGCGCCACCCGTTTGACCGCGGCGCGGACCTGATTGAGTTCACCGGAATCGCCGACCAGCTCATACTCGGTTCCCGCGCGCTGGCGCAGTTCGGCGACCTCCCGCTTCAGCCGCGCCGCCTCGATAGCCCGCTCGACAACCAGCAGCAGCCGGTCGACCTGAAACGGCTTCTCGATGAAGTCATAGGCACCCTTTTTGATAGCCGAAACCGCCGTTTCGATATTCCCATGACCGCTGATCATGATGACCGGCAGACCGGGATACTCCTCGACAACAACGTCGAGCAGCTCCAGCCCATCCATCTCGCTGCCCTGCAGCCAGATATCCAGGATCAGAAGCGACGGACGCCGGGCCGCAAGGGCTTCCAGCGCCGACGTGCTGTCGGCGGCGCCGCGCGTGACAAACCCTTCGTCATCCAACAGGCCGCCAAGTGCGGTGCGGATATCGGCCTCGTCGTCGACGATCAGGATGTCATGCGCCATGGCCAGCCACCTCCCGCAGCGTGGCACCGTCAGGCGCGTGCGCGTCGCCGCGCTGGGACAGCAGGCTGATTCGCGCGCACGCGCCACCTTCCGGGCTGTCACCAAGCGTCAACGTGCCGCCATGTTCGGCAACAATACGTTGGGCGATCGCCAACCCCAGGCCAGTACCTTTTTCTCGGTGTGTCACATATGGCTCGAACAGTTTGTCGCGCGATCCGGCCGGCAGACCCCGGCCGTTGTCATGGACCTCGATGATACAGTGGTCGTTGTCCTGGGCAACCTTGACCCTGATCCGACCCGCCGGCGCCGCCGGGTCTTTTTCCTGGCGCGCTTCGATCGCGTCGATCGCGTTCTGGATCAAGTTGTTGAAGACCTGTCCAAATTGCCGGGCATCGCATTGAACGGCAACCGGTTCGTCGGGCAGCTCCCTGACGAACGTGATGCCGGTGTCGCCGACTTCCTGCAGCGTCACCGCGTTGTCCATCAGTTGGACCATGTCTTCAGGCGCGAACTCCGGCGTCGGCATGCGTGCGAAGTTCGAAAACTCGTTGACGATGTGCCGGAGGTCGCCGACCTGACGCACAATGGTGTCGGTGCACGCGGCGAAGACATCGGGGTCGGTCCGAACCTCGCTCATGTACTTGCGCTTAAGCCGCTCGGCCGACAGCTGGATCGGTGTCAGCGGGTTCTTGATTTCATGGGCGATGCGGCGCGCGACATCGGCCCAGGCCGCCTTGCGCTGCGCGGCGATCAGCGGCGTGATGTCGTCGAAGGTGACGACATAGCCCATGCGTTCGACCTCTTCGGTGCCGCCCTCCCCGATCTGGTCGATCGTCGACTCGGCCGTGATCCTGACCGTCAGGTTGCGCGTCATGCCTGTGCGTTCGATTTCGACGTCGCCGTCGACGCGCGACAGATGATCGCGCATGACGGCGTTGAGCAAACCGCCGACCTCGGGCAGCACCTCCTGCAGCGGTCGGCCGATCATCTCATCCGGAGACAGGCCCAAAAGATCCGTCGACGAGCGGTTGGGAAGCTCGATGTTGCCGTCGGCATCCAGGCCGATCACGCCGGCGCTGACGCCCGACAGCACGGATTCGGTGAATCGGCGCCTTGAGTCGATCTGGCGGTTGGCCTCGATCAGGTCCCGCCGCTGGGCCGACAACTGGCCGGTCATGCGGTTAAAGGCGCGACTCAACGTGCCCAGTTCATCGGACGCGCCGGCATCGGGCACCCGCGCGGTCAGATCGCCGGCGCGAACCCGCTCGGCCGCCGCGACCAGGGCGATGACGGGACGGACCAGCCGGGTCGCGAAGTTGAGCGCGAACCAGATCGCGGCGAACAGCAGCAACAGCGCCGACACGACATAGACTAAAGCGAACACGATCTGCAGATCCGACCGGCGTCCTTCGAGCACCTGGAACTCGCCGACGGCCTGAACGACCTCGTCGATATGGCCGGTCACCCGCGGATCGACAAGCCGGCCGACGACCAGATACGTGTCGGGCAGCGCGTCCAATTCGGTCAAGGCGCGCACCCGGTCACCGCCGTCATTGGTCATGATCACCACCTCGTTCGGCGAGACGAGGTTCACGAGTTCGCTGTCGAGCGGCTGCAGCGCGAGCGAAAAACTGAGTCTGGTCTGTCCGAGAACACGGCCATCGCCGCGCACGACCACGGCTTCGGAGAGTTCCCGGAGCGCGGCCTGGGCATCCAGGAAGAAACTGAGCTGTCGCTGGTCCCACAAGATGTTGGGACCGGCCAAGTCGAGGTCCCTTGCCATGGCGAGAACGTGAGCGCGAATGTTGCCGCGATGCTCTTCGGAATAGGCCTCCGCGACCTCCAATGAGTCATCCAGTGCCGTTTTGACCCGCTCGCTGAACCAAGCCTCCAGACCCAAGGTGAAGAACAGCGCCGAGAAAACGCCGACCAGAATGGCCGGCGTGATCGCAGCGATCGAGAACATGGCGACGAGACGCGAATGCAGCTTCGACCCGGCGCTGCCGCGCCGCCGCTCACCCCAAAGCGCGACCAGGCGGCGCGCCACCACGACACCCAGCAGAAGCAGGATGACCAGGTCGATGTTCAGCAGGATGATGACAGTCTCGATATCGGGGCCGAACGGTCCCGATTGGGTCAAGGCGCCATAGGTCGCGAAACCGGAAATCACCGCGGCGATGACCAGGGCGAAGGCCAGCCGTCCGGTCAGCGCCTGGCGGCGGATCCACAGCCAGGGCGCGGCCAGGAACGACCGCCGTGGCTCGCGCGCCGCGCTATCGGCCATCCTGGCCTCCGTTACCGCGCGCCACCGTGATGTCGAGATCGCGGATCTTCTTGCGCAGCGTGTTGCGGTTGATGCCCAGAACATCGGCGGCACGGAGCTGATTACCGTTGGTCGCCGCCAGGGTCAGCGTGATCAGCGGCCGCTCGACCTCCCGCAGGATGCGGTCATAGAGGCCGGCTGTCGGCAGGCCGTCGCCATGGGCGTCGAAGTAAGTTCGCAGATGCTGTTCGACGCTCTCGGAAAGGCCGTTCGCCGCCGCTGTCGACGCCGGTGCCGCCGCGTCCTCCAACTGCGCCTGGATATCCGCCGCGCCGATGGTGTCGTCGGCCACCAGAACGGCCAGGCGGCGGATCACGTTCTCGAGCTCGCGCACATTGCCCGGCCAGGCGTGGGCCACCAGCATGTCGATCGCGTCTTCGTCAAAGGTCTTGCGCGGCAGGCCGCTGTCGATCGCCGTCTTCAGGAAATGGCGCGCCAGGACCGGGATATCCTGGCGGCGTTCGCGCAGCGGCGGCAGGCGCAGCGGCACGACGTTGAGACGGTAATAGAGGTCCTCGCGGAAGCGCCCCTGATCGATCAGCTGCCGGAGGTCGCGATGGGTGGCCGCGATGACCCGGACATCGCTGTGGACCGGCGTCTGGCTGCCGACGGCACTGAACTCGCCTTCCTGGAGGACACGTAACAGGCGCGTCTGCGCGTCGGCCGGCATGTCGCCGATCTCATCCAGGAAAAGCGTCCCGCCTTGCGCCTGCTCGAACCGGCCCTGGCGGCGGGTGTGGGCACCGGTGAAGGCGCCGCGCGCGTGCCCGAACAGTTCGCTTTCGATCAGGTCACGCGGGATCGCCGCCACGTTGACCGCGACAAAGGGGCCATCGCGCCGATTGCCGTATTCATGCAGGGCGCGCGCGACCAGCTCCTTGCCCGACCCGGACTCGCCGACGATCGTCACGGTCAAGTCGGTCATCGCCAAGCGCCCGATCGCCCGATAGATCTCCTGCATGGCCGGAGAGTTGCCGACCAGGAGCGGCGCGTCGCCGTCGTCTTCGGCATCGGGATCGGCTGGTTGCGATGCGGTGAGAGCGCGCCCGACCAGAGTCATGAGCTTGTCCAGGTCGAACGGCTTGGCCAGATAGTCGTACGCACCGCTGCGCGCCGCCTTGACCGCGGTCAGAAGCGTCGCATGGGCGCTCATGACGATCACCGGCAGCTCGGGCCGGCGCTGGCGCATGCGCGGCAACAGGTCGAGACCGTTGCCGTCGGGCATCACCACATCGGTGATGACGAGATCGCCGTCGCCGGCCGCGACCCAATCGGACAGGGTCTCGGCCTTGTCGGTCGCCCGCACGCTGTGACCTTCGCGTTCCAGCGCTTGCACCAGCACAGCGCGCATGGCGCGGTCGTCATCGGCGACCAGGATGGTGCTGCCAGCGACCATCAAGCGACCTCCGCCGACGCCAGCGGCAGGGCGATGGTGAAGCAGGTCCTTCCGGGTTCGGACTCGAACGTCACCAGACCGCCGTGGTCGTCGACGATCTTGGCGACCAGGGCCAGGCCCAGCCCGGAGCCGTCGACCCGGTTGGTGACGAAGGGCTCGAAAACGTGCTCGGCGACGTCCTTCGCGATGCCCGGCCCGTTGTCTTCAATAGCTAACGTGAACGGCAGCAAGGTGCCGCCGTTCGACGCGCCTTCGCCCGCGCGCAGGCTGCGATCATAAGCCGTACGCAGGTGGATCGTGTCGGCCCCGGCATCGGCGGCGTTCTTCACCAGGTTCAAGACGACCTGGATCATGGCATCGCGGTTGGCCATGACCGCTGGCAGGGACGGATCGTAGTCTTCGACGATAGCGCAGTTCTCGGCAAAACCGGCACGCGCCAGCTGGGCGACGTGGTCGAGCACCTCGTGCATGTTGATCAGGCGCCGCGGCATCGGGTGTTTCTCCGAAAACACCTCCATGCGGTCCAGCAGGCCGCAGATCCGGTCGACTTCCTCGGCGATCAGGCGCGTCAGGCTCTGGTCGGCCTCGCCGACACTGCGTTCCAGAAGCTGCGCGGCGCCACGAATGCCGGAAAGCGGGTTCTTGACCTCATGCGCCAGCGACGCCGCCAGGCCGGCGACGGAGCGCACGGCGCCGCGCGTGTGGCTGGTGCGGCGCAGTTGATCGGAGAGGAGCAGCGGCCGGAAGGTGATGAGAACAAGACCGCTGTTCGCCGGATCGGCGGCGCATTGGACATCGCAGGTCTGCCGCAACTGACCGTTGCGCGCCGAGACCCGCATCTCACGCTCGCTGACGATGCCGCGCTGCTCGCGCGCGGTGGCCGCCATCAGCAGAACCGGCGCGTCCGCATCCAACAGCCCGACAAGCGCCGCGCCCTGGAGCTGACGGCGGCTGACACCGAAGAACTGCTCGGCCGCGCTGTTGGCAAAGCCGATGACATCGTCGCCGTCGACCGCGACGACGGCGTCCGGCAACAGCTCCAGAAGCGCGTCGTAACCGGCTGGCGGCGCGGCTTGGGGCGGCAGGCTGGCCTCGACGACGTTCATGCGGCCAGGCGCTCCTGCGCGCAATCGAAGGCCTCGGCGATGGCCTGCCGCACGGCACTTTCCTCGTCCAATCGGTTGACCTTAGCGCGCGACACCGCGCCGTCGGGCAGGTCCTCGGCATACCAGGCGAAGTGCTTGCGGAAACATCGGACCCCATAGACCGGCCCGTGGTGGTCGATCATGCCGTCGAAATGCTCCAGCACGATCGCCCGGCGCGCGGCCAGATCGGGTTCGGCCTGGCGTTCGCGGCGCGCCATGAAAACCGCCAGGTGGCCGGGCAGCCAAGGCCGGCCATAACACGCGCGTCCGACCATGATGCCGTCGGCGCCCGACTGCGCCTTGATCGCCTCAGCCTCGTCAAAACCCGTCACGTCGCCGTTCGCCACCACGGGGATGGCGACGGCGTCCTTTACCTCGCCGATAAACCGCCAGTCCGCGCGGCCCTTGTAAAACTGGCAGCGCGTGCGGCCGTGCACCGTCACCATGGCGATGCCCAGGTCCTCAGCGGCGCGGGCCAGTTCCGGCGCGTTCCGATTGCTGTCGTCCCAACCGGCCCGCATCTTCAGCGTCACAGGGACACCGACCGATTGCACCGTCTTTTCAATGATATCAGTCGCCTTCTTCATATCTTTCATGAGCGCCGAGCCGGCAAAACCGCCGCACACCTTCTTGGCCGGGCAACCCATGTTGATATCGATGATGTCAGCGCCCTTACCGGCGGCGATGCGCGCGCCCTCGGCCATCAGTGCGGCGTCATTGCCGGCAAGCTGAATGACAACGGGGGCTTCGGCATCACCGTCGTGATCGATACGCCGCAATCCCTCCCGCGAGCCGGTAATCAGTTCGTGGCTGACGACCATTTCCGACATCACGAGACCGGCCCCCAGGCGGCGCGCAAGGCGGCGAAACGGCTTGTCCGTGACTCCCGACATGGGCGCCAGCAGGACCGAATTGTCCAGGGTTACAGGGCCGATACGAATGCTCATTTTTCGTGCACGCAGCGCGCCTGCCTAAAAGTTGGGCAGGTTATAGCGGGCCGCCAGCGGTATGGCAATGTCCTACACGCGCCTGACGCGGCGTCGGTGACCCACCTAGAGAATCACGTCGGTCACGAACTTCACGCCCGGATAGGCCAGGGTCAGCAGCAGATAGACGGTCAGGACGTAGCGGGCCGCCCGCCTGCCCCGCAGGCCCCATAACCGCTGGGCAATCAGCAGGCCGCCCAGCACCACGAAGGCGGCGAGCGCGAAGCTCGTCTTATGGTCGATGTCGATGAGGCTGCCATCGGCGGCAAACTGGGCCGCCATGCCGGTCACGATGCCCAGGCCCAGAATGATCTCCGCCGCGATCAAAAGCCGGTGCTCCAGGCGCTCGGCATCGGCAATCGACGGCAGACTGCGGCTTATGCGGCCCGGCGCGCGGCGTTTCAGCGCCCTTTCCTGTACCAGAACCGCCGCGCCAGCGACCGCCGCCAGCGTGACCAAGACATAGGTCGCCAGCGAGACCGCGACGTGGACGGCAAACCAGCCGAACGGCGTCTCCAAGGGCTCCGTTGCCGCGGTCGTCTGGCTCCACAAGGTCGCCATCAGGCCGAGCAACAGCAGATAGGGCAGCAGCAGCGGCGCCAGACGCCAGGCTTCGCGCACCAGAAGAACCAGAATGACGAAGGCGAACAGCGTGGCGGCGATGGTCAGCCACAGCGCGGTGGCAAAGCCCGTGCTCCAGGCCGGCTCGACCTGCAAAACGGCCCAGGCGATGCACACCAGCAACGCCAAGCCCAGCGCCGCCCAGAAGAAGGTATCCGGCCCGGCACTGCGGCGCCACGGCACCAGCGCGGCCGACAGCAGCGATACCAGTGCTACGAGGTTATAGACGGTGAACGTTGTCATGGCGGCAACCTAGCCTTTCCGGGCATGCGTTTCCATCGACGCCATCCAGCGCTTGGCCTAAAGTTATCGGCCTTCCCATTGCAATCGCCACAGCGCTGCCATGCCGTCAACCGTTGCCCTGATTGTCGCCGCCGGCCGCGGCGAACGAGCGGGCGCCGATCTGCCGAAACAGTACGCCGACATCGCCGGCCGGCCGCTGCTTTCCTGGACGCTCAGCGCCTTTCACGGCCATCCGGCGATCGACGGTGTTCGTGTCGTGATCGATCCCGCCTGGCGGGACCACTATGACCGCGCGGCCGACGGATTTGACGTGGGGCTTCCCATCGATGGCGGCGCGAGCCGGCAAGCCTCGGTCGCCGCCGGCCTGGAGGCGCTCACCGACAACGCCCCCGGCAACGTCCCCGGTAACGTCCTGATCCACGACGCCGCCCGCCCGTTCGTGCCGGCGGACCTGATTCAGCGCGTCGTCGATCATCTGGGAACGGCACAAGCGGTCCTGCCGGGGCTGGCGGTCGCCGACACTCTGAAGCGGTGCGAGAATGGTCTGGTCACGGCGACGCAGCCGCGTGACGGCCTTTGGGCCGCCCAAACGCCTCAGGGGTTTCACTTCGACGCCATCCTGCAGGCACACAGGAAAGCCAAGGGCCAGGCCCTGACCGATGACGCGGCGGTCGCGGAGGCCGCCGGTATCACCGTGCACATGATCGAGGGCGCCGTGGACAACACAAAGATCACCACACCGGACGACCTCGAACGCGCCCGTTCTTCGCTCGGGCAGCGCGAGATCAGAACCGGCATGGGGTTCGACGTTCACGCCTTTAAGGACGGCGACCACGTGACGCTTTGCGGCGTCGAGGTGCCCCATAGCCAAGGCCTCGCCGGCAACACCGACGCCGATGTCGGCCTGCACGTGCTGATCGACGCGATCTTCGGCGCGCTCGGCACAGGCGATCTGGGCACCCACTTTCCGCCGGGCGATACCAAATGGCATGGCCGGCCGTCGAGCGACCTCCTCGCCGTCGCGGTGGCGATGATGAAGGAGCGCGATGCCCGCCTGATCAACGCCGACATCACGCTGATCTGCGAACGGCCGCGCCTGGCGCGCCATCAACCGGCCATGCGCGAACGGGTCGCCGAACTGTTGGATGCCGAACCGGCGCGCATCAACGTGAAGGTCACGTCGACCGACGGTCTCGGCTTTGCCGGACGCGGCGAAGGCATCGCCGGCAACGCCGTCGTCACCCTGGATCTGCCGGTCCCATGACCGAAAAGCAGAACCGCCGCGCGAGCCTGCCCGCCGGCGTCGAACGCAACGCGCTGTCAACACTCATCGCCACGTGGTTCCATGTCGGCCTGATACGCCCGGCTCCGGGGACCTGGGGGTCGATGGCGGCGGTGCCGATCGGCCTGGTGCTCGCGCTCATCGGCGGCACCTATCTGGTGTTCGCCGGCGCCGTT
>JANQGO010000261.1 GCA_028277285.1 Alphaproteobacteria bacterium
TTCCTGTCAGCGGAAAGGCCGACCACCCCCCTATTCGCTACCCTTATTGGCGGGATCAGCCGAATTTTCCGCTTCCGTCATGGTCTCACTACGCGATTCGACCACCTGGTCGATCAATCCGAACTCCTGGGCCTGAACCGGCGTCATAAAGGTGTCACGCTCCATGTTCTCTTCCACCACATCGATGTCTTGGCCGGTGTGGCGCGCGAAGATTTCGTTAAGGCGCTGACGCACAAAGAGAATTTCCCGCGCATGGATCTCGATGTCCGAGGCCTGGCCGCGGGCGCCGCCTGAGGGCTGGTGGATCATGATCCGCGACTGGGGCAGCGCGAACCTGTGGCTCTTCTCGCCGGCGCACAGCAGCAGGGCGCCCATGGAGGCGGCCTGACCGATGCATAGCGTCGAAACCTTGGGGCGGATGTACTGCATGGTGTCATACATCGCCAGCCCCGCCGTCACCATGCCGCCGGGCGAGTTGATGTAGAGCGCGATGTCCTTGGTCGGGTTGTCGGCCTCCAGATAGAGCATCTGGGCGCAGATCAGGCTGGCCACGGCATCGTTGACGCCGCCCGTCAGGAAAATGATGCGCTCCTTCAGAAGGCGCGAATAGATGTCATAGGCCCGCTCGCCCCGGGAGGTCTGCTCGACCACCATGGGAACGAGGGTGTTGGCGTAGATTTCAAGCGGATCCCGCATTTCGGTTCCGCCGAGACCGGTCACCAGGTTGCGCGTCATGCGTCCGTATCATCCTTCTTTTTGGCCGCCTTCTTGGCTGGCGCTTTTTTCGCTGCTGTCTTCTTGGCCGGAGACTTCTTGGCCGCGGCCTTTTTGGCGGGTGCCTTCTTGGCAGCGGCTTTCTTGGCCGGCGCCTTCTTCTTGGCGGCCGCCTTCTTCGCCGGCTTGGCCTCGCCGCCAGCAGACGGGTCCGCCTCTTCGGCGTCGTCCTGCTCGACCTTCATCAGCTCTTCAGGAGTGATCGACCGTTCGGTCACCTCGACCTGACTCAAGATGTGGTCGATGACGCGGTCTTCCAGGATCGGCGCCGTCAGCTCCTGAATCGCCTGCGGATTGGACTGGAAGTGCTGAACGACCTGCGCCTCCTGACCGGGGAACTGGCGCGCCCGGTCGATTACCGCCTGCTGCATGTCATCCGGGGTCACCTGGATGCTGTTCTGCGTTCCGATCTCGCTCAACAGCAGGCCAAGACGCACACGACGCTCCGCGATCTTACGGTACTCGTCGCGCATTTCCTCGCGTCGCTCCTCACTGACCGGCTCGCCATGATCGTGATCATCGTCATCGCCGTTATCGTGGCTTTGCGCGTGGTCGAGCTCACGCTCGATCTGCTGCCAAATCGCCTCGAACTCGCTATTGACCAGGCCGGCCGGGACGTCGAAGTCGTAGGTATCGGCAAGCTGGTCCAGCAACAGGCGTTTGGTGCGCTGGCGGGCAAGCTCGTTGTACTCCTGGCCCAGTCGCTCGCGCACCTTGTCGCGCAGATCGCCAATGTTCTCGGCACCTTGGGCGGCGGCGAACTCATCGCTCAACTCTGCTGCCTTGGCCTTGCGCACCTGATGGACCTTGATCTCGAACTCGGCGGTCTTGCCGGCCAGGTTCTCAGCGCCATAGTCGTCAGGGAACGCGACGTCGATCTTGAACACGTCACCGGCCTTTTTGCCCGTTAGTCCGGCTTCGAACTCCGGCAACAGACGTCCGGCGCCCAGTTCGACTGTCTGGTCCTCCGCGGTGCCGCCCTCGAAGGTCTCACCGTCGATCCGGCCGGTGAAGTCGATACGCGCGGCATCGCCATCGGCCGCCTTGTACCCGTCGTCGGCATCTTCGAAGCCCTTGTTGGCCTTAAGCAATCGATCCATCGCCTCGTCAACCTCGGCGTCGGACACCTCGACGGAAAGCTGCTCGACTTTGTAGCCGGAGAAGTCATCCGTCTTGATTTCCGGCAGGACCTCAACCTCGATAACGAACTCCAGGTCCTTGCCCTCGTCATAGGTCATGTCACCGATCGTCGGCTGCAGAGCCGGGCGAATACCCTGATCGGACATGACCCGACCGGTGCTGTCTTGCAGGGTCTGCTGGATCACTTCCTGGACGACCGAGTTGCCAAATTGGCGTTTGAGGAGCTGGACCGGCACCTTTCCGGGGCGGAACCCCTTCATGTTGACGGTTTTCTGGAGCTCGGCGAGCTTGCCGTCAATACGCGCGGCGATGTCGTCGGCTTCAATGGTGACCTTGTACTCGCGCTTCAGACCTTCGGCGAGTTGCTCGGTGACGTTCATGATAGGGGCACCGTGGTTCCGGGGTTTAACGGCAGGCGGCGGATCGATCGCGCGGCGCGACGAGGCTTCAGCGTGGTGCGGGCGGAGGGACTTGAACCCCCACGACTTTCGTCACCAGATTCTAAGTCTGGCGTGTCTACCAATTCCACCACGCCCGCAGCCTTACGCGGCCGTCGCGACCAGATAGCCGCCCGGGCGGGACCATATAGTCGCGATTTCGCCCGCCCGCAAGCATGGCACATGGGCCGGTTCAGGCGGACCGCTTGACCAACTGGCGCAACGACGACGAGATGGCGATGGTACCGGTGCCGACAAAGGCCTCGTGGTTGGCGCGAATGTCCTCGAGCCGATAGAGATAATTCACCATGATTCCCGCCGATTGCTCATGGCCTTTCTGCGACGTGTCGCCGGCCCAGTTCAGCCGCTCGACGCGGGCGCCGTTGGCCAGATGGAAGCGGGCGACCGGATCCAGGGGGCGGTCGTTGCGCTTCTCCATGACCAGATAACGGGCGGTCAAACGCAGCAGAACGTCGGCGAAACGGTCAAGCGTCTCGCCCGGCCCGGCATCCAGGGCGACGGTGAGGTCGTCGAGGGCGGCCTCATGGGTGTCATAGCCGAGCTTCTTCAGCTCGTCGGCGCGTATCAGATCCTCATCGCCGGCTTCAAGTCGCCCGCTCAGCCAGCGCCGGAACCCGGGGATCGGCGACAAGGTCGCGAACGTCTTGAGGTTGCCCAGCTCCGCGCTCAAAAGCTCGACGACCTGTTTGATCAAAAAGTCGCCCAGACTGATCCCGGCCAGACCGCGCTGGGTATTCGAGATCGAATAGAAGATTGCGGTATCCGCGCGATCGGGCGCCAGTTCGGGCGCTTCGGCATCCAGCAGCGTCTGCACCTGGCTGGCCATGCCGTTGACCAGCGCGACCTCGACGAAGATCAGCGGCTCCTCCGGCATACGCGGATGGAAAAACGCAAACAGGCGGCGGTCCGACCCCAGGCGGTTCTTCAGGTCCTGCCACGAGGCGATCCGGTGGACGGCCTCGTAGACGATCAGCTTTTCCAGCAGCGATGCGGGCGACGACCAGGTGATGCGCTTGAGTTCCAGAAACCCGATATCGAACCAGCCGGTCAGCAGGCGGCGCAAATCGTTGCTGATGCGCACCAGGACGGGTTCCTCACGCGACCAGGACATGGCGCCGGCGCGCATGTCGACGAGGAACTTGACGCCGTCCTTCAGGCCATTGAACTGGGTGAAGAGCCGCATGCGCGGCGGTTCGAGCGCATCGCGCAGAGACCCCGCCAGCGCGCGCTTGGCCTCCGGATCCTGGACCTGGATCATCGCCTGGGCCTCGACCTCGACATCGGCAAGATCGATCTCGAAGTCGTTCGCCAGCATCACCAGAAACCGGCGCTTGCCGGTCGGCGCAAGCGAGAGATAGCTGCCGCCGATCGAGGCCGCCCGGCCCCTGGCAAGAACCTCGCCGCCCAGCCCGGCGATACACTCGGCGACCTGGTTGCGCAGCTTGTCGAGATCGTCATCGGGCAGATCGTCGCGAATGCGCCCGCCGATCCGGACCATGGCGGCGTCGGCGACGTCCTGCCATGTCGTCGACAGCTGCTTTAGGGCGCGGTCCCAGATGTTGTCTCGCTCGTCGCTCACGCAACGCTCTCCTTCAGTGCCGTGAGGACCCGTGGCAGCGCCTCCGGCAGGTCTTCGGCGATCAGGCCCGGCCCAACGGCCTTGCCGGCCTCGCCGTGGAGCCAGGCGGCCATGGCCGCTGCCGCCATGGCCCCGACGCCTTGCGCCATCAGCCCCGCGACCAGCCCGGCCAGCACATCGCCCGATCCGGCGGTCGCCAAATCCGCAGGCGCATTGTCGTTAACCATTGCGGAACCGTCAGGCGCGGCGATCACAGTATCGGCACCTTTCAACAGAACTATGGCACCGGCTTTTTCCGCGGCCCGGCGCGCGCGGCCCAGTTTATTCCCGTTTTCGTCGAACAACCGAGAAAATTCACCCTCATGTGGTGTAAGCACACATCCCTCGTGAAGCCGCGCAAAGAGCGCCTCGGGGTCATCGGCGAAGACGGTCAGGGCATCGGCGTCCAGAACACAGGCCTTTTTGGCCGCCAAGGCCGCCTCGACGAGGGCGCGGGTACGCTCCGTCACGCCCTGCCCCGGCCCCAAGACGACGCTGTTCAAGCGCGGATCGGCCAGCATCGCAGCGAACGCGTCGGCGTCGTCGATCCGCCGCAGCATGACAGCGGTCAGATGCGCCGCATAGGTGCTGAGCGCGGCCGGCGGCGCGGCAACGGTGACCAGGCCA
>JANQGO010000377.1 GCA_028277285.1 Alphaproteobacteria bacterium
TGTGGCGCGCTATCCCAGCGGTTGCCGCTTCCATCCGCGCTGCGACCGGGCGATGGATGTCTGCCGGGCCTCGACGCCGCCGTTCACGCGGCAATCGGCCGATGACGATCTCGGCGGCGATCCCGGCGCCGACGGCGTCGCCTGTTTCCTCTACCCGGAAGCGTCGTCATGAACGCGCTTGTGGAAGTCGAGGATCTGGGCCTCTGTTTCTCCAGCCGGCCCGGCCTGTTTGGCGCCCCGCGCCAGCTCTGGGCGGTCCGCGACGTTTCCTTTTCTATCCCGCGCGGCGAGGTGCTGGGCGTGGTCGGCGAGTCCGGTTGCGGCAAGTCGACGCTGGCCCGCCTGATCCTGCGTCTGCTGGAGCCGACCGAAGGTCACGTGCGCTTCGAAGGCACCGATCTGACGGCCTTGTCGACCCACGACATGCGCTTGCTGCGCCGGCGCATGCAGATGGTCTTCCAGGATCCCTATTCGTCGATCGATCCGCGCTACCGGGTGCGCGATACCTTGCTCGAGCCGTTCCGTGTGCAGCGGATCAAGCTGAGCGCGAGCGAAGCCAAGGACAAGGTCGCGGAACTGCTGGAGATGGTCGGCCTCAGCGTCGAGATGGCGTCGACCTATCCCCACCAGTTGTCGGGCGGTCAGAAACAGCGTGTCGGCATCGCGCGCGCCCTGGCGCTCAACCCGCCCCTGCTGGTGCTGGACGAGCCGACGGCGTCGCTCGACGTGTCGATCCAGGCCCAGATCATCGGGCTCTTGGAGCGGCTGCGCCGCGAGCTCAATCTGACCTACCTGTTCATCTCCCACGACCTCGGCCTGGTGCAGTATCTGTGCGACCGGATCATCGTCATGTATCTGGGCCGCATCGTCGAGACCATGCCGCGCGCCGCGACGACCGCGCATCACCCCTATAGCCGGGCGCTTCTGGACAGCAATTTCGAGCCCGACCCGACGCGCCGCCGTGTCATCGCCCGGCTGACCGACGAGATTCCGAGCGCGTTCGATCTGCCGCCCGGCTGCGCCTTCGCCTCGCGTTGCGACCGGGTGAGCGACCGTTGCCGCCAGTCCGTGCCGCCGCTTGCCGACATGCATGACGGCCACAGCGCCGCCTGTTTTCACCCGCTTTCTTCAGACCCCCACGAAAGGAGCGATCGACCATGAGCTTTTCCGTCCTGACCGCCGAGTTCGCCCACGAAACCAACACGTTCAACGTCCGCAAGACGGGCTACGACGCGTTCGTCGACAGCTATCTGGGCTTTGGCGACGACGCGATCGCGGCGCGCGGCGACGCCAATACCGGCCTGGCCGGCTTTCTGGATGCCGGGCGCAAACACGGCTGGTCGATCGAGCATGTGCTGAGCACCGACGCCGAACCGGCCGGTTTCGTGACGCGCGACGCGTTCGATCGGCTCAGCCAGCCGATCATCGACGCGGTGCGGGCGCGCAAGGACGATCTTGACGGCATTCTGCTGGCGCTTCACGGCGCCATGGTCACCGAGTTCTGCGAGGACGGCGAGGGCGAATTGCTGTCGCGGCTTCGCGACGTCGTCGGCGAGGACATGCCGATCGCCATCACCCTGGACCTTCATGCCAACGTGACGCCCCAGATGTGCGATCGCGCGGACATCATCGTCTCCTACAAGACCAATCCCCATACCGACATGCGCGAGGCCGCGCGCCATGCCGGCGACATCCTGGAACGCACCATGCAGGGCGAGATCAAGCCGCGCACCCTTCGCATCCACCTGCCGATGCTGGAGGAGCTCAACGGCGGGCGCACCGATACCGGTCCGATGATCGACTGGGTCGCCAAGGCCCGCGCCTATGAAGCCGAGCCCGACGTCTTCGCCGTCAGCATCAACGCCGCGTTCGGCTATGCCGACATCAGGGACGTTGGGCCAACCATCCTGGTGACCTGCCAGGGCGACATCGCGGCACACGAAGCGTTCGCGCAAGGCCTGGCCGACGAAATCTGGCAGGCGCGCGCCGACATCATCAACAGCTATCTGACCGCCGACGAGGCGGCGGCGATGGCGCGTGATTATGCCGCGGACAAGGGGCCGCTGGTCGTCGCCGACTATTCCGACAATCCCGGCGGCGGCGGTTATGGCGATTCGACGTTTCTGTTGGGCGCGCTGCTGGAGGCCGGTGTCAGCGACGCCTGTTTCGGCCCCATGGTCGATCCGGATGTCGCCCAGGCCCTGCATCAAGAGGAGGTCGGCGCCACGGTCGCCGTCAGCCTGGGCGGCAAGACCGACCCGAGTTTCGGCGGCGGACCGCTTGAGCTGAGCGGCACGCTGATCCACCTCAGCGACGGCACCTATACCGGCGATGGGCCGATGGCGGG
>JANQGO010000046.1 GCA_028277285.1 Alphaproteobacteria bacterium
TCACCGGCACGTTGCCCGCCCCGACGCCGATCGCCGGCGTGCCGCTGGAATAGGCGCCGCGGACATTGTTTTGACTGCCGGTCACGACCACGAGGTCCACCGCCTTCATCAGCATCGTCGTCATCTCGCGGGTCACCGGCGACGGCAGAATCTGCACCAAGTCTTCCGGCAGGCCGATCTTCTTCAGCTCGGCGCGCATGAAATCGACCGTCTTGGCCGTGGTCGCATAGCCGGACGGCGACGGCGCCACGATGACCGCGTTGCCGCCCTTGACCGCCATCATGGCCTTGTTCACCGGCGTGGCGGCCGGATTGGTCGAGGGCGTGATGGCGCCGACGACGCCGACGGGCTTCGCGTATTTCACCAGGCCCTTGGCCTTGTCTTCCTCGATGATGCCGACGGTGCGTTCGCGCATTAGGTCGCGCAGCGTGCCGAAGGTCTTTCGCGTGTTCTTGATGATCTTGTCCGGCACATTGCCCAGACCCGTGTCCCGCACCGCGGTTTCGGCCAATTCCTTCGCGTGATCCGGGTGGTAGATCGACCAGGCCAGGGCGGTGACGGCTTCGTCCACGCGGGCCTGATCCGCCCCCTCGAAGGCCTGCATCGCGACGCGGCCCTGCCGCACCAATGCATCGACGGCGGCGGCCACCACCGACGACTCCTGTCCAGCCTTATTCGGTTCGGCGATTGCCTGCGACATCACGATCTCCCATCCTTCAAAACATGCAAAATTTCACTGAAAAAAACATAACGTTCCGTTTTTTGCAATTTTTACCGAAATTTTTCCAGCATCCACGGAGGACAAAGAAAAAGGGCCGCACCAGAACGGCGCGGCCCTTTCCTTTAACCGGTAACGGTCAGGCTTACATGCCCATGCCGCCCATACCGCCCATGCCACCCATATCAGGCATGGCCGGGGCGTCGCCCTTGGGTTCCGGCATGTCGGCGACCATCGCTTCGGTCGTCACCAGCAGGCCGGCGACCGACGCGGCGTCCTGCAGCGCGATACGCACCACCTTCGCCGGGTCGATGATGCCGACCTTGACCAGATCGACATATTTGCCGCTCTGCGCGTCGAAGCCCTGCTTAGCGTCCTTGCCTTCCAGCAGCTTGCCGACCACGACGGCGCCGTCTTCGCCGGCATTCTCCGCGATCTGCTTCGCCGGGGCCTGGATCGCGCGGCGCACGATCTCGACACCGACACGCTGGTCGTCGTTCGACGGCTTAACGGCATTGAGCGCCTTGGTCGCATAGAGCAGCGCGGTGCCGCCGCCAGGGACGATGCCCTCTTCGACAGCCGCCCGCGTCGCGTTCATCGCGTCCTCGACACGGTCCTTGCGCTCCTTCACCTCGACTTCCGTCGCGCCGCCGACGCGGATCACCGCAACCCCGCCGGCCAGCTTCGCCAGACGTTCCTGCAGCTTCTCGCGGTCGTAGTCCGACGAGGTCTCCTCGATCTGCGCCCGGATCTGGCCGCAGCGGGCCTCGATGTCCTTGCGCTTGCCGGCACCGTCGACCACCGTCGAGTTGTCCTTGTCGATCGACACCCGCTTCGCCGACCCCATCATATCGAGCGTCACGTTCTCCAGCTTGATGCCGAGATCCTCGGACACGACCTGACCGCCCGTCAGCACCGCGATGTCCTGCAGCATCGCCTTGCGGCGATCGCCGAAGCCCGGCGCCTTCACCGCCGCGACCTTCAGGCCGCCGCGCAGCTTGTTCACCACCAGGGTCGCCAGCGCCTCGCCTTCGATGTCCTCGGCGATGATCAGCAGCGGCTTGCCCGACTGCACCACCGCTTCCAGGACCGGCAGCATCGGCTGCAGGTTCGTCAGCTTCGACTCGTGCAGCAGGATGAACGGGCTTTCCAGCTCGCACACCATCTTCTCGGCGTTGGTGATGAAATACGGCGACAGGTAGCCGCGGTCGAACTGCATGCCCTCGACCACGTCGAGTTCGGTCTCCAGGCTCTTCGCCTCTTCCACCGTGATCACGCCTTCGTTGCC
>JANQGO010000051.1 GCA_028277285.1 Alphaproteobacteria bacterium
GACTTGTCCGCAACGAAGGAGCGCAAGCCCGCCCAACGGCTCTCGATGCGTCGGACCTCGAGGGTGGTCCAGCTCTGGATGCGGTCGACGGCGCGTGCCAGGTCCAGCTCCTCGGGCTGGGCATCGCAGGGCGGCGACGGCGTCTCGTCCGCCGGGGAGCCCAGCAGCCGCCCCGCATCCGGCTTGAAGTAGAACGTCTCGTCGACGTCCACGACCAGCGGCCAGGACTCGATGGCAGTGTCGGCGGGCGGATCGAACAGGATCGCCGTGCGCCGCTTGGGCACCAGGCCCCTCGGTGCGACGCCGGCCATGTCCGCGACCACGTCGCCCCAGGCGCCGGCGGCATCGATCAGCACCGCCGCCTGGAACGTGCCGGCCCGGGTCTCGACCCGCCAGGTCCCGTCCGACCGCTCCAGTCGCAGCGCCGGCCGGTCGCAGGCGACCATGCCGCCTTTCGCTCTCAGTCCGCGCAGGAAGCCCTGGTGCAGCGCGTGCACGTCGATGTCCATGGCGTCGGGCTCGACGACTGCCCCGGCCAGGGCGTCGGGCCGCAGGACGGAGACGCGCCGGCACGCTTCAGCCGCATCGATGATGCGGACGCCGTCGACCAGTTCGCCGGTGCTCGACGCCATCTCCGCGAGCGCGTCCGCCTGATTGGCGCGGCCGACGAACATGGCCCCGCGCGGACACATCAGCGGATGATCCGCGAAACCGTCCGGCGGGTTCGTGAAGAACGACCGGCCCGCGATGGTCAGGGCCCGGATGGTGGGGTTGCCGTAGGCTTCGGAATAGATCGCGGCCGACCGTCCGGTGGTGTGGTAGCCGGGCTGGGACTCCATCTCGAGCACCAGCACGCGGCCGTGATCCGCCAGGAAATAGCCCGCCGAGGCGCCCGCCATGCCGGCACCAATCACGACGAAGTCGTACAGCGAGTCTGCGCCCACGATGAGCCCGGCTCCGATGAGAGCCGAACCGGCCCTGACGGCAACGATAGACCACATCTCGGCCCGACGGAATGAGACTTCGCCTGCGGTGCCCTCGTTGGCCGACACGTCTGTTTGGGCGTCACAACCGGTCGTACGCCGCGGGTCGTCGTGAGGTCTGAGACGTGCCAGATGCGGACCAACATCCGCGATCGGCACTGTCAACGGCTCTTCGCTTCACACGCCAGACCCTTGCCAGACGGCGGGCTGCCTGCCCTTGGATTCGGAAGACGCTAGCGCTTCCAGCCGGTGATCCGGGCGCCGCCCACCGCGCCGGCGTCGATCTGCGCAATGAAGAACGCGTACATTCCAATATAGGTCTCGAAGCGGTCCCGGCCAAAACGCGCGACGGTCTCCGCCTCGAGCGACCGGTACATGTCCAGCCGATCATGCAAGATGCCCAGCCATTCGGCCGACAGGTCCACGGACCGGACGTCCGTGAAACCCGCGCCGGTCATCAGAGCCTCATACGCATCGACGCTGGCCAGGTGGGGCGCGGCAAATCCCTCCGCGAACCGCGCGCGCGCCGCGGTGCCGATCCGGTCGGTCGCCAACACGTCGGTGAAGCCCATGCCGCCGCCCGGCTTGAGAACCCGATAGCATTCCGCGAACAGGTCTTCGCGATCCTCGATGTGAAGAAAGGACTCCTGGCTGACGATCCGATCCACACTGTCACTGTCAAGATCCATATGCGCGGCGTCGCCGACGCGATAGGAGACCTTGTCCTGCAGGCCGACCAGCTCGGTCAGACGGCGGGCGCCGGCGACACGAGATTCGGTAAGGTCGACGCCCAGCACGGTCGCGCCGTAACGATAGGCCAGGTAGCGGCTGGTGCCGCCCATGCCGGAGCACAAGTCGAGGACGTGGGAGTTCGGTCCAATGCAGAGCGTTGCGGCCAGCGCATCGGTCGCGGCGAGCGCGCCGTAGTGGTCCTGATCGTAGCGGGACAGGTCTTCCGGCTTGATGTCGGCGCGGGCGATCCCTTCGTTCTCGACCTTCTCGAGGATCTCGCTCTCGTTGATCGGATGCTCGTCATAGAAGGTCTTGAGGCTGGTCATGCGATGCCGGCTCCTTCGCTTTGCCCCCTGCCATGAAGGGTCGTCACGTGGCGCTCGCCCCAACGTCAGCTTTGCGATCGTCAAGCGGACATCAGCCTGTGCCGTCTTGGGGCCGTCGGCAGGTCTTGGTCGTGCCATCTGCCGACTTCAGTGCTGCGCGGTTCCGGCCGCCTTGGAAAACCGACGCGAGCCATCTGTGGGCGCGCGGGAACACAGCCTCCGCATTACCGCATCACAGTGACAGATTACTCAATCCCTACTTGTGGTCCGCATTCGCGCCGAATGGCGGTGGCCGGGAGTGGGACTTGGAACTGGGATTCGACAAGGTGTCACCGCAATTCGCGCAATTCGATTGCCGGTCGGAAGCTGCCGCACTCGCGTAAGCCCGAGTCCGGCGGTTCCGTGCCATGACTCGCCGTCAACTGGCTGGCAGCCTCGACTCCCGTCGCAACCGAACGCCATACCGCGAATGAACGCTGCGTTCAGGCCCGGTTCAGAGCCGCTCTGCCAGGACCTGAAGCCCGAAATCCGAACAACGGGCCCGAGCCCTCCTGCAGCACCGGAGATCGAAAATGGCGACGTCCGATTCGAGCAAGCTCACTGACGCGATGACAAAGTACTTGCTCCAAGACGCCGGTCTCTACAGCGATCTCCCCTATGCCGGAGACGGTGCTTACTGGCTTTACGGGGCCGGCCTTGTGCCCGAGGAGCTTGTGGAGACGCTCGAGAAGCCCTTGAAGGACGAGGAAGATATCAGCTCGGGCAAGGACGGCGAGACTGGTGTTAGCTACTTCTATGAGAATCAACAAGGCTCCTCCGTCAACTATTCGAACTCCATGGATGGGGTCGAGGTCAATCTTGCCGAGGGATGGGGAAGGGGCGGCCTGGCAGAGGGAGACACCTATAGCGGCGTCGTGAATGTCATCGGGAGCGTTCTCGACGACAGACTTCATGGCAATGATCAGGACAATGCACTGATCGGGTTGCATGGCAATGATCGCCTCTTCGGCGGCAAGGGCAACGACTATCTCGATGGAGGCGCCGGGGAGGACGTTCTGAGTGGCGGCGAGGACGACGATCGCCTCTTCGGCGGCCGCGACTTCGACCAGCTGATCGGTGGAAGCGGGGAAGACCAGCTCTATGGCGGAGACGCCATGGATTTTCTGTGGGGCGGCGAGGACGACGACAGGATCTTCGGCGGTGACGGTGACGATAGGCTCTTCGGCGAAAGCGGGCGCGACTATTTGAACGGCGGCGCCGGAGACGACTGGGCCCTCTACGACCGCAGCGCCGGAGCGGTCCACGTCGATCTGCAGAACGGCACCGCCTTCCGCGGGGACGCGGCCGGCGATACGCTCGTGTCGATCGAGAACATCGCCGGCAGCCAATGGAACGATGTTCTGACGGGAGATGCGGCGGCGAACGTGCTTTTCGGCGATGGCGGGAGCGACCAGCTCTCCGGCGGTGCCGGCGGCGACAGGCTTGTGGGCGGCGCCGGTGCGGACGGCCTGGATGGCGGCACCGAGTTCGACATTGCCGACTATCAGACCAGCAGCGGTGCTGTCGAGATCGATCTGGCGCTCAACATCGCACGTGGCGGAGACGCCGAGGGCGACACGCTGACCTCGATAGAAGGTCTCATCGGAAGCTGGCGGGACGACCGGCTCCTCGGCGACGCGGCGGACAATCAGCTCGATGGATCCGTCGGTAACGATGTGATCGCCGGGCGTGGCGGTGATGATGTGCTGACCGGCGGACATGGGATGGACATCTTCATCTTCGTCCACCAGGACAACGCTGAGCGCGACATCATCACCGACTTCGAGGTCGGCATCGACAAGATCGATCTGAGCGACACGGAATTCGACCTCGATTGTTGCGACCCCGCCAACGAAACCGCCTGGCAGGACATGTTCGAGAGCGGTGACGGCGACTATATGGAGCAGGTCGGCAACGACGTCGTGATCCACAGCTCGGACACCGACACCATCACGCTTCAGAACGTTCAGATGAGCGACCTGACCCAGAACGACTTCATCTTCGCCTAAGCCGGTACGGCGACACTCTCCCCGTCGCCGGATGACCGCGCACCCCGGCAAGCGTTCGAACCGGGGTGATCGTTTGCTCCGTTCGAAATAGAGATTCCGATGAGTGCGAGGGCCAGCGTCGCGACGATGTGGCTATGGCGATTTGCGCTGCCATGGCATTGGGACGTGCCCGACCGTCCCCCACATCGCCGGCGAGGGCGCCGTCTGCCCGCGTTCGCAGCCCGACGAGCGATCCTGACCGGTCCGGGCCTGCCATATCGGCACGCGCATCAACGGTTTCGAAAGCAATCCCGGTCAGACCTGTAGACACGTGG
>JANQGO010000156.1 GCA_028277285.1 Alphaproteobacteria bacterium
CCATGGGCGAACCAGCGGATTGCGCGTTTCGAAGGCAAGCCGGCCACCGGGTGCAAGATGCCGCCGAAGCGCCTCTAGCGTGGCGCGAACCGCGTCATCAGTCACGAAGACCTGGAACACATGGCCGGTCATGATGATGAGGTCGAACCGCGTTCCGAGCCGCAGGCTCGCGGCGTCCGACTGCACCCAGGTCACCCGGTCGCCTCCCGGACGCTTGCGCGCGATCGCCAGCATGGCTTCCGCCGGGTCGGCGCCGGTCACGCTGTGACCGCGCGCGGCCAGGGCGACGGCCAGAATGCCGGTACCGCAGCCCATGTCGAGAACGTTGCGTGCCTCGTCGCCGGCGAGGTCGACATAGAAATCCGTGTCGGCCGCTGCCGGGTTGAGGACATCGTAGACCGCGGCGAGCCGGGGGTCGGTATAGATGTCGTCGGGCTTGGGAATGGCGATGTGCTCGCGATCAAATAGTTAGAGCAGATTCACGCCTTCTATCTGGATCGAAAGCGATTCAGATAGAAGGCGATCTGCTCTAGGGCATGGCCCGGCCGCCGGACGCGTCGACCAACGCGCCGGTCACATAGGCCGCCTCGTCGGAGAGCAACCAAAGAACGGGGTCGCTGATCTCGCGGACGGTGCCCAGCCGGCCCATGGGCATGGTCTGGATCACCTGTTCGATCCATTCGGGCTCGATCTCGCGGATCGCCTCGATCATGTCGGTCTCGGTGACGCCCGGCCGCACCGCGTTGACGCGGATACCAAAGGCGCCGGTTTCCATGGCGAGCGAGGTCGTGATCCGGTCGACGGCCGCTTTCGACGCCGCGTAGTCGATGAAGGCATTGACGCCGCCTGAACGTGCCGCCGCAGACGAGATGTTGACGATCGACCCCCCCTCGCCGCCATGTTTGGTCGACATGCGCTTGACCGCCTCCTGACAGCAATAGAACAGCCCGAACACGTTGACCTCGAACGTGCGAACGAGATCTTCGGGCTTGGTGTCTTCCAACGTGCCCTGAGTCGCGCCGACACCGGCGTTGTTAACGAGGGCATGCAGCGTGCCGAGCTTCTCGTCGACGGTCTTGAACAGCCGTTCGACCTCGCCGACATCGGAAACGTCGGCCTGGATCGCGACCGCCTTGCCGCCGCCGTCGACAATCGCCTGAACGACGTCGTCGGCCTTGGCCTGGTTCGACGTGTAGTTGACCGCGACGGCATAGCCCCGCTCGGCCGCTCTAAGCGCGACATCGCGCCCGATACCGCGGCTGGCGCCGGTCACCAGAAGATTGCGTGTCATCGAGACCTCCCGTTCGTTTACGTCTAGTCGCCGTCGTCGGAACTCAGACGGCGTATTTCCTCATCCGGGATGTCGTCGAACGAGGCGTAGTTCATGCGGTAAAGCCGGCTATAAAGGCCGCCCTCGTCCATCAATTCGTCATGGCTGCCGGTCTCGATGATCGCGCCGTCCTGCAGCACGATAATCCGGTCGGCGCCACGAATCGTCGCAAGCCGGTGGGCAATCACCATGGCGGTGCGGCCCTTGAGCAGCCGGGCCAGCGCGCGCTGGATCTCAAGCTCCGTATAGCTGTCGACATTGGCCGTCGCCTCGTCGAGCACCAGGACACGGGCATCGGCCACCAGCGCGCGCGCGAAACTCAACAACTGCCGCTGACCGAGCGACAGGTTGACGCCATGCTGCTCCAGCTGCGTTTCGTAACCGTCATCGAGCCGCATGATGAAATCGTGCGCGCCGACCGCCTTGGCGGCGGCGATGACGTCATCGCGGGTTGCGTCTTCCTTGGCGTAGCGAATGTTCTCGAAGATCGAGCCGGAGAACAGGAAGGGTTCCTGCAGCACCATGGCGACCTGGCGGCCCAGCGAATCCTGCGTGACATCGCGCACGTCGTGGCCGCCGACCACGACCTCGCCGTCCCAGACGTCATAGAAACGATGGACCAGCGCGGTGATGCTGGTCTTGCCGGAACCGGTCGGGCCGACCAGGGCGACGGTCTCGCCGGGTTCGACCCGGAACGAGATGTCGCGCAGCACCGGCCGGTCGGGCACGTAGCCGAAGGTGACGTTGCGGAACTCGATCGAGCCGTCGATATTCTTCAGCTCGACCGCGCCCGGCTTGTCGTCGACCTCGATCGGCACGTCCAGGACCTCGAACAGCCGCTGACCGGCGGCCATGGCGCGCTGCATGATGCTGTACTGGATGGTCAGCGAGCGGATCGGATCGAAGAAACGCTGCACATAGAACAGGAAGGCGACCATGGTGCCGACATCCAGATCGGCGCCCAGCACCATGTCGCCGCCGACGACCACGACGACGACCATGGCCATGCCGGTCAGGGTGTCGACGATCGGGATCATCATGTTGGTGAACTTCGAGGCCCGCAGGTGGGACCTCAGATTGTCCGTGGCCTTTTCGTCGAACAGAGCGAAGTTGATGTCTTCACGGCCCAGTTCCTGCACCGCGCGGATGCCGTGCACGTTCTCCGCCAGCGCCGCGTTCGCCGTGCTGCTGGTCTCACGCGCGACGAGGAACGCGCGCCGCGCATGGGGCAGCCAGACAACGCGCACGAGGAACAGCAGCGGCACGACGGAAAGCGTCAGGGCGCCCAGATGCAGATCCAGGCTGAGCAATACAATGATGATGCCGAACAACAGAACGAAGTCGCCGATGGCAAAGATCGAGGATTCCAGGAACTCCTGAAGCGCATAGACGTCGCCCTGCAGGCGTGACATCAAACGCCCGACCTCCGTGCGGTCCATGAAGGACAACGAGACGACCTGCAGGTGGACGTACATCGCCCGGCGCAGATCGAACAGCAGGTGCTCGGCAATACGGCCGACTACCGACTCCTGCACATGATTGACGACATAGTTGAGCGTGATGACGCCGGCAAAGACGGCGACCGCCATGTGCAGCATGTGGGCGGCATCGTCGGTCAACAAGGCGTCGTCGATCACCGCGCGAATGATCAGCGGGATCGAAAGCTGAGTCAGCGTGAAGACGAGGACGCACCCGACACCGAGCATGAGGTTTCGCTTATAGGGCTTCAGGAACGCCCAGAACCGTTTGATCACCCAGGGGTCGAAGAGCCGGCCGAACAGCTCCTCGTCAAAGGATATCTGGGACCCGACCACCGCATAGGGCGGACGGTCCTTTTCAAGCTGTGACGCCGCGCGACCGACACTCATGACGGCCCCTCCCCGTCGCGCGCGCGAAGCGGCCGCGAATCGGCCGGCTGCGCCTGCAGGTCATAGAGCTCGCGGTAACGGCCGTTCTTGGCCATCAGCTCGTCGTGGCTGCCGCGCTCGACAATGCGGCCGCCGTCAAGAAACACGATCTCGTCGGCATGCATCAGCGAGCTCAGCCGGTGCGCGATAATGATCACCGCGCGCTCCTTGACGAGGTCCTTCAGCGCCGTGCGGATGCGCTGTTCGGTCGCGGCATCGACGGCCGCGGTCGAATCGTCGAACACGAGGATGCTGCTCTCGGGCAGGATGCCGCGGGCGATCGACAGGCGTTGGCGCTGCCCTCCGGAAAGCGACACCCCGCGCTCGCCCACGAGCGTGCCGTAGCCTGTCGGCAACTGGTTGATATAGTTGTGCAACTGGGCCGTCGCCGCCGAGCGTTCGATGCTGCTGCGTCCGGCCCAGGGATCGCCATAGGCGACGTTGTGATCCAGGCTCGCGGTGAACAGGAACGGCTCCTGCTGGACGATGCTGACCGCGTTGCGCAGCGACGCGAGCGTCACATCGCGGACATCCTGGCCGTCGATCGTGATGCGCCCACCGGTGACGTCATAGTAGCGGCCCATCAGTTGCGCGATGGTCGACTTGCCGCTTCCGGGCGGCCCGACGATGCCGATGGTCTTGCCGGGCCGGGCCTCCAGATCGATGCCGGTCAGCGTGCGTTCGTCATGGGCGAGCGCCGGGTACTGGAAGTCGACGTTTTCGAACTTCAGGACGCCGTCGGTGATGACGAGATCGCGGGCGCCTGGCCTGTCGGCAATCGACGGTTCCAGGTCCAGCACGTTGAACAGGCGCCCGCCACACGACGACGCGCGCGCGATCGAGTTGATCATCCAGCCGATCTGGCGCACCGGCATCTGCAGGATCGACATGAACGCCAGGAACTCGGCGAACTGGCCGACCGTGATCTCGCCATTCAAGGTCTTCTCGCCGCCGAACCACAGCACCAAGCCCATGGCGATGAAGTACACATAGGTCATCTGGGTCGCGTTGCGCACGAAGAGCTGCACCCGCTCGCGCGCGATCGCCAGGGCACTGTTCGAAATGCGGTCAAAACGCGCGATCTCATGGGCCTGGGCCGCGAAGGCGCGGACAACGCGAATGCCGCCAAGGTTCTCTTCCATTACCTTGGTCAGGATCGAGAGTTCATCCTGCAGCCGCAGCCAGGCGCTGCGCAGCTTGATGCGCGCAATCGACGCGCGCACGCCGGCGACGGGCACAAAACTTAGCGCGAGCAGGCCCAGCACCACATCGATCTGCAACAGGATGATGGTGCCGCCGCCGATCAGGACGGAAAGCCAGACGACGCGCAAGACACCGGTGTCGACCCACAGCCTGACGCCTTCGATGTCCAGAATGCCGCGTGTCATTAAATCACCGCTGTGGACGCGGTCATGCCACGACAGGCTGAGGGTCTGCAGCTTGCGGTAATAGGCGATCCTGAGGTCATAGCCGATCAGCTGGCCGACCGCCTCGCCCTGGTAGTGCTGCATCATGGTGAACAGGCCGCGCAGGACGCTGGCGCCCAGCAACAGCATGGCGGTTTCGAACAGGGCGGCTCTTGCCATGTCGCGGCTGCTGCCCTCCACGGCGCCGGACAGCATGCTGTGGGCCTGGTCCACCGCCTGACCGAGGAACTGTGGCACGTAGAGCATGAAAACGCCGGCCAGGACCGTCGCCACCAAGGCGATCGCCATGCGCGCGCGATATCGGAACGCCATGGCGGTGATCCGCCACAGGACGCGGGTATCCAGGTTGGATACGTCGGTGCGATATCTGGCGTCGGCTTGGGTATCAAGGCGCGGGGTGCGGCTTGATCCACCGACGCCGGTTTGAGCCGTCGTCATGGTCACCTGTTGCCGCGGCCGGAAACGGCGCGGCGGCGTGTCTGAGGTTGTGGGACTGGCGCCATCCTAGACGGACTGGTCGCGTTGCGCCATGCCCGAACGATGTCTGGCGGCGCGATTCATGGGGATTTCGGCATGTACTCGCGCAGATTGGCGTGTCGCCGGTGTTTGGGGCAGGATTGACGGGCTGAACACGGTGATGACCGCTGGAGTATCGCTATGGCGCAAGGGCCTCGGCAGCAGCTACCCATTCAGGCCTATACCGACCCCGACTGGTTCGCGGCCGAGCAGGCGGATCTGTTCGGCCATGTCTGGAACTTCGTCTGCTTTACGAGCGACCTGACGGACGCCGGTGACTACCGCTGCGTGATGGCCGGCCGCTATCCCCTGGTGGTGTTGCGCGATCGCGACGGCACGCTGCGCGCTTTCCATAACCTTTGCCGCCATCGCGGCTCGCGACTGCTCGACGGCAGCGGCAATGCCGGTAAGGCGATCCGCTGCTTCTATCACAACTGGACCTATGACCTGGGCGGCCGGCTGGTCGCCGTACCCCAGGAGAAGGAACAGTTCCCCGGTCTGGACAAGACCTGCCTCGGCCTCAAACCAGCGGCCCTCGCAGTTTGGCGCAACCTGGTGTTCGTCCATCCCGACCCCGAGGCCGAGCCGTTCGAGACGTGGCTGTCCGGTTTTGGCGCGCGCGTCGGGCCGCATCCGATCGAAGATCTCGTCGAGGTCAGCGATGTGCGTTACCGCTGCGACGCCAACTGGAAGATCGTCATCGAGAACTTCATCGACGGTTATCACTTCTTCTATCTGCATCCGAAATCGCTGGGCGACGGGGATTTCACGAAGCAGCACTGGTGGCCGGCCGGCAGGCACTGGATGTTTCACCGCCCGCTCAAGCCCGGCGTCACGCACGACAACGAGATGCTTCCGGTGATCGACGGCGTGGATAGCGCGTATGGTGCCGGCGCCTATGTCCTGTTCCCCAACCTGGCGCTCTACGAGACCGCGACCTCGTGGTCGACCTTCCACGTCACGCCGGTGGCACCGGACCGTTCGCTGATCGACATTCGCCTGTTGGCCGAACCGTCGGCCGTCGAACGGCTCGGCAACCAGACGATCCCCGATGAAGACCTGCCCGACTGCGTGGTGAGTGCCAAGGGGTTGCTGAGTTTCCATATGCCGACGGACAAACAGCGGCATCCGCTGGAAACCGACAACGTCATGCTTGAAGACATCTATGCCTGCGAAGCCGTTCAGGCGGGCATGGGCTCACCGGCCTATGAGATCGGCGCGCTGTCGGACTTTGAAGACGCGCTGCCCTTCTTCCAGCGCCAGGTCATGGATTACGTCCCCTCCGCCTGAAGGCGGACTAGACGAGAGCGTCAGCGTCGCGCATCGACTTGACCGAGGCCAGCGGGTTTGGGTTGAGCCATTTGCGCAAGGACCGCCGCGCGCGTTGGGTGCCGACGAGCTCAAGACGATCTTCCTCGACCGCCCGGGAAATCGGCAGGTCGCCGCGCATCACGTAGATCATGTCCGCGAGGGTACACGTCACATAGAGGTCGACGTCAAAGCCGGGATCCTCGAGGCAGAGCTCGCAGCCCTCTGGCCAGTTGACAAACCACCAATGGCGCTTGTTTGCCAGCTGATCGTTGAGCTCCAGCTTGACGACGCTGGGTGTGCGGCCAAAAGCGTCGGTGCAGGCGCGGCGCTCCAGCGCCCAGATCAGGAGGCCGAGGTCGACCTCGCCCTCGGCAAGCTGGCGGCGTGACCAGCGACGCCCCCACAACCCAAGCGCCTGGACCATGGGCACAAACTCCATGCCCGCTTCGGTCAGGTGATAGGTCGCGCCACGGCCCTGCTGTTTCGGCCGCCGTTCGACAACGCCTTCCGCTTCGAGATCCTTCAGGCGGCGCGACAGAAGCGTCGGCGACATCAGGGGAACGCCGCGCTTCAGCTCTGAAAAACGCGTCGCGCCGGTTGCAAGATCGCGAATGATCAACGGGGTCCAGCGCTCGCAAAACAATTCGGCCGCCTTCGCGACAGGGCAAAACTGACCGTAGCTTTTCACAGCGCACCTCCACCGCGTTCTCCGACACCTCCACTATGCGCCAGCTACATTTTGTGGACTAGGATTATCCGCGTTACCTCGGTATCACATGGTTTCCCTAACGAGGTAGCGAGACGATGGAAGCACAGGATCAGGGTCAGGTAACGGCGAGCGCGGCTGACATTTACGAGACGTTTTTTGTACCCGCGCTGTTCGGAGAATGGGCGCCGCGCATCGTTGACGCCGCGCGACTCGCCCCGTCCGACGATGTGCTGGACATCGCCTGCGGCACCGGCGTGGTGGCCCGCGAAGCCCTAAAACGGGTGGGATCGCAGGGTTCTGTCACCGGGCTCGACCGAAACGCCGACATGCTGGCCGTCGCGGCGCGCGTAACGCCGGAAATCGCCTGGCGCGAAGGCATGGCCGAGGACCTTCCCTTCAACGACGAGTCGTTCGACGCGGTTCTCAGCCAATTCGGTCTGATGTTCTTTGACGATCAGGTGGCGGCGCTGAAAGACATGCGCCGCGTGCTGAGGCCCGATGGACGACTCGTCATCGCGGTCTGGGACAGCCTGGAGCGTTCGCCGGGCTATCAGGCGGTCACCGCGCTGCTTCAACGCCTCTTCGGTACGTCCATCGCCGATGCCATGCGCGCGCCCTTCACCCTTGGCGACACCGCCGACGTCCACGGGCTCTTCGACAAGGCCGGTATCAAGGATGTCACCGTGGAAACCGTGACCGGCACGGCGAACTTTCCCTCCATCGACGCCTGGGTGCACACCGACATCAAGGGCTGGACGCTGGCCGATCTGATCGACGACGAGCAGTACGCGCTGCTCGAGGCCGAAGCCCGCAAGGATCTGGCGCAGTTCGCCGATGATGACGGGTCTGTTTCTTTTGCCTCGCCGGCACACCTGGTGAGCGCCGCCAAGGTTTAGGCCGGATCAGGCGGCAAGAAGCATGTCGTCGCCCAGAAACGCCGTGGCGCCTTCGACATAGGTCGCGGCGACCCGCGGCAGCGTGATGTCGCGGTCGTCGATCAGCACGAGATCGGCGCGCTTGCCGTCCTGCAGCACGCCCCGATCCGTCAAACCGGCGGCATGGGCCGCGTTGACCGCGATCAGCGCCCACGCATCGGGCAGCGTCAGGCTGCCTTCGCGGACCAGGCGAAAGGCCGCCTGCAGTTGGGCGGGATAATAATAGTCCGATGCCAGGACGTCGCAGAGGCCCTGCACGACCAGATCGGCGGCGCCGACGGCAGAGCGCTGACTGCCGCCGCGCACCACGTTGGGCGCGCCCATGACGACGTCGTCGCCGGCCTGCCGTGCTGCCCGTGCGGTATCCTCGGTCTCCGGAAACTCGGCCACCAGACAGCCCAATGCACGATAGGATGCGCGGGTCTCAGGGTCCGGATCATCGTGGGATAACATGGCGATACCGTGCGCGCGCGCGTGTTCCGCCAGTGACGCGGTCATGGCCGGCACTTCATCGGCCCGCGCGACGACGCGCTCAACCAGCTCCTTGAACTCCGGGACATCCAGGCCGGTGCGGTGGGCGTAGTCGGCGACCTTTTTGGGCGTGTCGACATGCGCGGCAATCTCCTGCGCGTGATCGTTGAATGCCAGGATGCCGATCCGGTTCGAATCCAACCATTCGGTCACGTCGGCGGCGCCGTCCAGGTTGAACGTCTCAAAACGCAGATGGAACTGGTTGTCGGCGGCAAGGCGCGAACGCATGGACTCCAGCGCATCGAGCAACGCCAAACAGTTCTCGCGGCCGCGAAGACCGGGCTCCCACGAATAGGTCACGCCGTGAAACGCCGTCGTGATGCCGTTGGCGACGAGCTGACGGTCGGTATCGGCAAGCGCCAGGCGCATGTCGAAATGCACGCCCGGCCGCGGCATGATCTGGCGCTCAAAGGCGTCGCCATGGATATCGATGATCCCGGGCGCGAGCAGAAAACCATCGCCACGAACGACGCGTTTCGCGCCGTGACCGTCGCAGTCCACCACAAGACAGCCGTCCTGTACGCCCAGCGCGCCGGCCGCAGGTTCGCCCGTCGCGCGAAGCAGACGAGCGCCATCGATACGTAGATCCAACATTCGACTTCCCCCGGTTTGGCTTTCGTCTAGACGAATTCCGTGACACCACAATGACGAAACGACAGCGTGACTGACTCGCTGAGACGTCACGAAGCCTTTGTAACCGTGTCATCGTTCTGTCGCCAGATTCATCTAGACAAATTTTTTGCGACCTCGCTGTCGCGCCCTTCATATCTGGCACGGAGACCATCGCCATGACACGTTGGATCACCCGATTGGCCGCTGCGGCCGCGTTGGCGTCATTCGCCACCGCCGCTCAGGCTGCCGACACCATTCGTTTGGCCGTCACCGATATCGTCGGCCTTGAAATGCTTCAAACGGAGTTCGGCGCCTTCCGCGATACCCTCGCCGAGGCGACCGGCTATGAGATCGAGTTTTTGCCGGTCAACAGCCGCACCGCCGCCGTCGAGGCCCTTAACGCGGAAAAGGTCGACTTTGTTCTGACCGGCCCGGCCGAATATGTCGTGATCAACAAGCGCACGAACGCGATGCCGGTGGTCGGCTTCTCGCGGCCCGACTATTTCTCCGGCATCATCGTCATGGCCGATAGCGACTACAACGTTCCGGCCGATCTGACCGGCGAAAAGGTCGCGTTCGGCGATGTCGGTTCGACATCCAATCACCTGGCCCCGGCGCAGGTGCTTGCCGACTACGGCATCATGCTGGACGACGTCGAGGTCGTGCACACCAGCCGCAACATCGCTTGGGAATCGCTCAAGCGCGGCGACATCGCGGCCGTCGGCATGAACTACGGCAAGTTCCTCGGCATTCGCGCCGGTGAGACGGCGTTCGAGCCCGGTGCGTTCAAGGTT
>JANQGO010000317.1 GCA_028277285.1 Alphaproteobacteria bacterium
TGCAACCGTGGCATCCGCCACCGCAAGGGACTGCCGGTGCGCGGCCAGAACACCCACAACAACGCGCGAACCCGCAAGGGCAAGGCGCGGCCGATCGCCGGTAAGAAGAAGTAGGATCGTCATGGCTCGGGAAGCAACACGCGTCAGGCGGCGCGAGCGCAAGAACATCACGTCGGGCGTGGCGCATGTGAACGCCTCGTTCAACAACACGACGGTCACCATCGCCGACGCCCAGGGCAACGCGATTTCGTGGTCGTCGGCCGGATCCATGGGCTTTAAGGGATCGCGCAAGTCGACCCCTTATGCCGCCCAGATGGCCGCCGAAGATGCCGGGCGCAAGGCGATGGATCACGGCATGCAGACGCTTGAAGTCCGGGTCAAGGGCCCGGGGTCGGGCCGTGAGTCGGCGCTGCGCGCGCTGTCGGCGATCGGCTTCAACATCACGGCCATCCAGGACGTGACGCCGATCCCGCATAACGGCTGCCGCCCGCGCAAGCGTCGCCGCGTCTAGCACCCCTTAGGGTGCGCCGGCCGCGGGCACGGCCGGGCGCGACAACCAGATTACCGATGGCCGGCCGCCAAGCGTCCGGCCCATGCCGCCTCAAAAAAAGGGCGGCACTACACAAATGAGGTCGTCTCTAGCGATGAACAGAAACTGGCAAGCATTGATCAAACCGAACAAGCTGCAGATCGAGCCTGGCATCGATGCCTCGCGTGAAGCGACCATCGTTGCCGAGCCGCTGGAGCGTGGGTTCGGCCTGACGCTGGGCAACGCGCTGCGCCGCGTTCTCCTGTCGTCGCTTCAGGGCGCGGCGGTGACGTCGATCCAGATCAACAACGTCCTGCACGAGTTCTCGTCGATCACCGGCGTGCATGAGGACGTGACCGACATCGTCCTGAACATCAAGGCGATGGCGCTGCGCATGTATTCCGAAGGGCCGAAGCGCATGTCGCTGAAGGCCAAGGGCCCGGGTGCCGTGACCGCGTCGATGATCGAGACCGGTCCGGACATCGAAATCATGGATCCCGACCACGTCATCTGCACGTTGGACGGCGATGCGGACCTGAACATGGAGTTCACGGTCGAGCTCGGCAAGGGTTACGTGCCGGCGGCGCAGAACCGTCCGGAAGACGCGCCGATCGGCCTGATCCCGGTCGATGCCATCTACAGCCCGGTGCGCAAGGTCGCCTACAAGGTCGAGAACAGCCGTGTCGGCCAGGTCACCGACTATGACAAGCTCTCGATGACGGTCGACACCAACGGCGCCGTGACGCCGGAGGATGCCGTCGCGCTCGCCGCGCGCATCCTGCAGGATCAGTTGCAGCTCTTCATCAACTTCGAGGAGCCGGAGGTCCGCGTCGAGCGCGAGGAGACCGCCGAGCCGGAGTTCAATGCCAACCTGCTGCGCAAGGTTGACGAGCTGGAGCTGTCGGTGCGCTCGGCCAACTGTCTGAAGAACGACAACATCGTCTATATCGGCGACCTCGTGCAGAAGACCGAAGCGGAAATGCTGCGCACGCCGAACTTCGGCCGCAAGTCGCTGAACGAAATCAAGGACGTGCTCTCGCAGATGGGCCTGCACCTGGGCATGAAGATCCCGGACTGGCCGCCGGAAAACATCGAGGAGCTCGCCAAGAAGCTCGAGGACCCCTTTAACTGATCCGGCCGTGCCGGACTTCAGGAGACCGCCATGCGACACCGTAACGCCGGACGCAAGCTCAACCGCACCAGTGCCCACAGAAAGGCGCTGCTGATCAACATGGCCCAGGCACTGGTCAAGCACGAGCAGATCAAGACGACCCTGCCCAAGGCCAAGGAGCTTGCGCCCTATACCGAGAAGCTGATCACGCTCGCCAAGCGCGGCGATCTGCACGCCCGCCGCCAGGCCCATGCCAAGATCGGTGACGATGCCATGGTGGCCAAGCTGTTCGACGTTCTGGCCGAGCGTTATCAGGATCGGGCCGGCGGGTATACACGCGTGCTGAAGGCCGGTTTCCGTTATGGCGACGACGCGCCGATGGCGATCATCGAGCTGGTCGACCGCGACGAAGACGCCAAGGGCCAGGATTCCGGTCCGACCCAGTTTGACGACGACGAGGACGAGAACGTCGCCGCATAAGGCCGCGACCTCATCCGACGGTTATCCGAAGGGCGGCCTCAGGGCCGCCCTTTGTGTATGGACCGCTTCGGCTTCGCGCCGATCCGCTATCGATCGGGTCGCCGATTGGCGGAGCCATCAATCTGCGTGAGCCCGATCGACTTCAATGAGATAGAGCAGATTCACCCCTGCTGATTTCATCGCGATGCGATTCAATCAGCAGGGGATCTGCTCTAGACTTGCATCATGGCGACGCTGTTTGAATCCCAGGCCCCAAGGCCGCTTGCCGACCGTTTGAGGCCGGAGACGCTTGAGCAGGTGGTCGGGCAGGACCATCTGCTCGATCCCGACGCGCCGCTCGGCCGCATGGTCGCCAAGGGCCGTCTCGTCTCGCTCATTCTGTGGGGGCCGCCGGGTTCGGGCAAAACGACCATCGCCCGGTTGCTGGCCGACAAGACCGATCTGGCGTTCGAGCCGATCTCCGCCGTCTTTGCCGGCGTCGCCGATCTGCGCAAGGTCTTCGAGCGCGCCCGCGCACGGCGCCAGGACGGCCGCGGGACCCTGTTGTTCGTCGACGAGATCCACCGTTTCAACAAGGCCCAGCAGGACGCGCTGCTGCCGTTTGTCGAGGACGGCACGGTGATCCTGGTCGGTGCGACGACGGAAAACCCGTCCTTCGAGGTCAACGCCGCGTTGACCTCGCGCTGCCAGGTCCTGGTTCTCAACCGCCTGGACAAGGACGCCCTGGACGACCTTCTGCGCCGTGCCGAGGCGGATACCGGCAACACCCTGCCGCTGGACCCCGACGCCCGCGAGGCGCTGAAGGACATGGCCGACGGTGACGGTCGCTTCCTGCTTAACATGGCCGAGGAACTGCTGGCGCTGGAGCCGGGCAAGACGATCGATCGCGGCCAGTTAGCCGATGTCGTTCAGCGCCGAGTCCCCGTCTACGACAAGGCGGACGAGGGGCACTACAACCTGATCAGCGCGCTGCACAAATCGGTGCGCGGCTCCGACCCCGATGCCTCGCTCTATTGGCTGGCGCGCATGCTCGACGCCGGCGAAGGCCCGCTCTATGTCGCGCGGCGCATCGTGCGCATGGCGATCGAAGACATCGGCCTCGCCGATCCTCAGGCGCTTGCGCAGTGCATCGCCGCCAAGGACACCTATGACTTCCTCGGCTCGCCGGAAGGCGAGCTGGCTCTTGCCCAGGCGGTGATCTACTGCGCGACCGCGCCCAAGTCGAATGCCGGCTACAAAGCCTACAGTGCCGCACGGCGCAGTGCCCGGGAGCACGGGTCGCTGACGCCGCCCAAGCACATCCTGAACGCGCCGACGAAGATGATGAAGGAGATGGGTTACGGCGCGAACTACGACTACGACCACGACGCGCCGGACGCCTTTTCCGGCCAGGACTACTTCCCCGACGAGATGACCCGCGAGCGCTATTACGTCCCCGTCGAACGCGGTTTCGAACGCGAGATCGGGAAACGTTTGGAGTATTGGGCGAAGCTGCGCGACAAGCGCGGCGCCGGGGGCGACACGTGATCAAGATGCTGTTGCTCGTCGCGCTGGGCGGTGCCCTCGGTGCCGTCGGCCGCTACCTGACCGTCGCCGGGGTCGGCGCGGTGACCGGGCTCGGGTTCCCGTTCGGCACGCTGGTCGTCAACATTGTCGGATCGTTTGCCCTGGGCGCGTTGGTCGAGAGCGCATCTGTCGTCTGGTCGCCGTCGCCCGAGCTCCGCGCCATGCTGGTCGTCGGCGTGCTGGGCGCCTACACCACCTTTTCGACGTTCTCGCTCGACGTCGTCCTGCAACTTGAGCGCGGCAACGTTTTCGGGGCTGCGATCTACATCCTGTCGTCGGTGACGCTGTGTGTGCTCGCCCTATATGGCGGCATGCGGCTGATGCGCCTGGTGCTCACATGACCCAAGTGCGTCACGTCACCGTCGCGCCGGGCGATGAGCACATGCGTCTGGACCGCTGGTTCCACCGCGAGTTTCCCGCCGTCACGCACGGTCACCTGGCGAAGCTGCTGCGCACTGGCCAGGTCAGGCTGGACGGTCGCCGTTGCAAGCCGGGCGACCGTCTGGTCGCCGGCCAGACGGTGAGGGTGCCGCCGTTGCCGGATGCGACCGTTGCGGCACCGCGCGCGAAACCCGCGCCTGCGGTCGATTGGCGCGAAGCCGAGGATCTGGCCGCGCGCATCCTCTACCGCGACGACGATGTCATCGCGCTCGACAAACCGTCGGGGCTGGCGGTGCAGGGCGGTTCCGGCACGAAGCGGCATCTGGACGGCATGCTCGATGCGCTCAAGCTCGGTGCGGTCGAACGGCCGCGGTTGGTGCACCGGCTGGACCGCGACACCAGCGGCGTCATGCTGCTCGCGCGCCACGCCACCACCGCCCGTGAGCTGGGCGATCTGTTCAGGGGCCGTGAGGCGGAAAAGACCTATTGGGCGCTGGTGGCGGGGCGACCGGATGCGGACGAAGGCCTGATCGACATGCCGCTCGCCAAACGGCCGGGCAAGGGCGGCGAGCGTATGCGTGTCGATGAGGAGGCGGGGCGGCGCGCGATCAGCCGCTTCCAGGTTGTCGACAGTGCGGGCGACAAGGTGGCGTGGCTGGCGCTGAGCCCGCTGACCGGGCGCACGCATCAACTGCGTGTGCACTGCGCCGCGATCGGCTGTCCGATCCTGGGCGACGGCAAGTATGGCGGTCGCGAGGCTTTCCTTCCCGGTTTCGACCTCGCCAAGCGTGTCCACCTGCACGCCCGCGCTATCGCGATGCCGTGGCATGGCGGCGAGCTCAGGGTCGAGGCGCCGCTGCCCGGCGACCTCGTCAAGAGTTGGTCGCTGTTCGGCTTCGATCCGAACGCCGCCGGCACGGCGTCATGAGCCGCCGTCTCGTTCTCTTTGATTGCGACGGCACGCTGGTCGACAGCCAGCATGTCATCCACGAGGCCATGTCCTTCGCGTTTCTCGATCACGGGCTTTCGCCCTTGCCACGCCAAGACGTCCGCCGCGTCATCGGTCTGCCGCTCGACACGGCGATCGCCCGCTTGCATCCGGACGGCTCATCGGAACAGGTCACCGGTTTGGCACGAAGCTATAAGGAAGCGTTCGTTCAATTGCGTCAGCGTGTCGGCCACCACGAACCTCTGTTCGACGGCATGCGCGAGGTGATCGAGACACTGGATGCAGGCGATGCGCTGCTGGGCGTCGTTACGGGCAAAGGCAGTCAGGGACTTGCCATGGTCTTAGCGCAGCACGGTTTGACCGAGCGGTTCGTTACGTTGCAAACGGCGGATACCGCGCCCGGCAAACCGGACCCCGGCATGGTCAACCAGGCGATCGCCGAAACCGGTGCGACACCGGCGAAGACCGTGGTCGTTGGCGATACGACCTTCGACATGGCGATGGCGGTGGCCGCCGGCGTGCCGGCGATCGGCGTCGCGTGGGGCTATCATCCACCCGACCACTTGTTCGCCCCTCACCCCCTTGTGCATCCAAAATCCCCGTCCTCTTCTCCTTTCAGCACCTGCCACGTAGGCTAATAAATCACGATTGATTAT
>JANQGO010000335.1 GCA_028277285.1 Alphaproteobacteria bacterium
AGGTCAACGAGGAAAGCGTGTCACTCGACGTCATGCGCTCGGTCTGCCTCAGCGGACCCGGCCACTATCTCGGCCATAACCGCACGCTCGAGCTGATGGAGCGCGAGTACATCTACCCGGAGATCGGCGACCGCACGAGCCCGAAGGAATGGGTCGAGCGGGGCAGGCCCGATATCGTCGAACGCGCGGTCAAGGCCAAGGAGGACATCTTGGCCAACCACTTCCCTCGCCACATCGACGACGCGATGGATGCTGAGCTACGGGCCAGGTTTCCCATCGAACTCACCCGCGAGCAGATGGGGTTCGCGCAAGCTTAAGACTCAAGACTGTTGGCCGGCGCCGAACCTCTCCAGACGCGGCAGGCCGTCATCGGGATCGATCCACGGTAGGCGATCCTGGCAATAGGTATGGACCGTCGGCGGAAACGCTTCGGGATCGTCCAGGGTCGCCGTGAAGACGTGGACCTCGCCCGGCCAGTTCTCGCCGGCGAAGGTCAGCGATGATCCGCAGGTCCTACAGAAGCCTCGTTTAACGCCGGGTGACGATTCAAAGATCGTCCGCGTGCCCTTTAACTCCACGAACTGATCGTCGAAGACACCGACAAACGCCACGACCGGCGCGCCCGACGCCCGCCGGCAGCTTCGGCAATGGCACATCGACTGGAACTTCGGCGTGCCCGTGATGCGGTAGCGTATGGCGCCGCACAGGCAACCGCCTTCATAGCTGTCATTGGCCATCACGCGGTCTCCCTTTGATCGGGGAGTTTGAGTTTCAACCAGCAAATCCGCTCTTCGGTATAGGTGGTGCCGGCTTCATCCGGGACCCACGGCGCGGGGTCATCAAGCGTCGCCGACAACAGGTGCACCTCGCCAGGCAGATCGTCAGCCTCGAAGGTCAGCGCCGTGCCACAGGTTGAACAGAAGCCCCGCCTGACGCCGGGGGAGGAGGCGTAGAAGGCGGGCTCGCCGGCCGTCCAAACAAAGCCGCCCGGCGGCAGGTCGACGAAGCCGGCAACCGGGCCGCCGGTCGCAAGACGGCAGCTCCGGCAGTGGCACAACCCGACGCCCAGGGGCTCTCCTTGAATGCGATAGCGAACGGCACCGCATAGGCACCCGCCTTCATGGTCAGCAGCCATGATGTCTCCTTGATCTCAGCGCGGCGAGCGGCGGGAACGTCTGAACAGCTTAACGGGACAGGCACGTTCTTGCAATGTTCCTGTGGCGCGAACCTGTTGATGAATGGCCTGCAAAGGCGTCTACGACGCCTCGCGGTCGTCCAGCTCGCACCACACCGGCGTGTGATCGGACGCTTTTTCCTCACCGCGCGGGTCGCGGTCGATGCCCGATGCCTTCAGCCGGTCAGCGGCATGCGGTGACAGCAGCAGGTGGTCGATCCTGAGGCCGTTGTCGCGTTGCCAGGCGCCGCCCTGGTAATCCCAGAAGCTGTAGCGGTGCGGTTCGGGGTTCAGCACGCGAAAGGCGTCGGTGAAGCCCAGATACATCAGCGTGCGGAAATGCGCCCGGCTTTCCGGCCGGCACAAAGCGTCGTCGGCCCAGCGCGCGGGGTCATAGACGTCGGCGTCCGTCGGGCAGACGTTGTAGTCCCCGGCCAGCACGACCGGCTCCTCCAGCGCGAGCAACTCGCGCGCATGGTGGATCAGCTTCTCCATCCAGGCGAGTTTGTAGGGGAACTTGTCGCTGTTGGTCGGGTTGCCGTTCGGTAGATAGATGCTGGCGACCCGGATGCCGCCGGTGAAGGCTTCGATGTAACGTGCCTGATCGTCGCCCTCGTTGCCGGGCAGGCCGCGCCGTTCGACCTCGATCGGGTGTTTGGAAAGAATGGCGACGCCGTTGTACGTCTTCTGGCCATGGGTCTCGACGTTGTAGCCGAGGTCCTCGATCTCCATGCGCGGGAACTTCTCGTCGACGCATTTGAGCTCCTGCAGCAGGACGACATCGGGCGAAAACGACGACAGCCACGCCAGCGCGTTGGGCAGGCGGGCCTTGATGGAGTTCACGTTCCAGGTGGCGATTTTCATGGCGCCACCTTAGAGCACGGGGTGGCGCTTCAAAAGCTCAAGCAGCGTGCTGCGGCCGGTAAAGCGCGACCGCGTTGTCACGGAGCGCGCGCGCCAGCCCATCCTCGCCGACGGCAGCTGCGATCAGGTCGATATCGCCCGCTTCGAACGGCCGCGGCGCCCGCGTCGACGGCATGTCGGTGCCGAACATCAGGGCCGCCGGGTTGGCGGCGTGGATGTTCTTGAGCGCGGAGGCGATATCGAAGTCGAGACGGCCGAAACCGGTCGCCTTCACCTTGGCGCCATGGCCGGCGAGCTCGAGCAGGACTCGCTGACCGGCCTCGGACAGACCGAGGTGATCGACCACGACTTGGGGCAGGGTCTTCAGCATGGCCACATGCGGTTCAAGGTTCGCGGCATCGGCATAAATCTCGACATGCCAGCCCGCGAGGTCATGAACCCGCCGCGCCATCCGCTCGATGGTGTCGAGACCCTCCGATCCGCCGCGCCGGAGATTGAACCGCACGGCCCTGACGCCGCGCCGATCCAGGTTCAGGATCGTCTCGTCCGGCCTATCCGCCGGCAACTGGGTCACCCCGACATAGGACGGTCCCAACGCTGACAAGGCGTCTGTCAGATAGTCCTGATCGAACGCCTGGAACGATCCGCTGACCACCGCGCCGCCGGAAACACCCAGCGGTTCGGCGCGGCCAAGATAGTCCCTGGTCGTAAAGGCCGGCGGCAGGTAGCCGTTGTTGGCGACCAGCGGGAAACGGGGATCGATGATGTGAAAGTGGGCGTCAAACAAACGCCGCTTTGCGTTCATGGCCTTGTTGGGCCAATCCCGCGCTTAGATGGCGAAGGACGTGCCGCAGCCGCAGGACGAGGTGGCGTTGGGATTGTTGAGCGAGAAATAGGCGCCTTCGAGGTTCTGAATGAAGTCGAGCTCGGAACCCGCGATGTATTGCAGCGAGATATCGTCGACCACGACCTTGGCGGGCCCCTGGACGTACTCGATATCGCCGTCTTCCGGGCCTTCGTCGATCTTGAAATGGTACTGGAACCCGGAACAGCCGCCGCCGGTCACCACGATCCTCAACCGGCCCGCCCCAGGGTCGCCGCATTCCGCCGCCATGATTTCGCCAATACGTTTCGCGGCGCTCTCTGTCACCGCAATACCGGCTGTGGGGGTTTCTGCGTTCATGGGGCCATCCTTTGTCCGCACGTCCAATGTATGACGGCAGCGGGTTTTGTCAATGCAACGCTTTCGCATTGCCGCGCGCCGAGCGGACCACTACGTTCACGCCATGAGTGAAATGGAAGGCTTTGGACCGCGTTTGGCGGGTTACGCGTGCCGGCCGGAGGAAAGCCGCGGGCGCCGGTTTCCCGAGCCCGAAAGCCCCGCAAGAACCGTGTTTCAGCGCGATAGAGACCGGGTTGTCCACTGCCGCGCTTTCCGGCGCCTGATGCACAAGACCCAGGTCTTCGTGACCACCGAGGGCGACCACTACCGGACCCGGCTGACCCACAGCCTGGAGGTCGCGCAAATCGCGCGCTCGGTCTGCCGCAGCCTGGGTTTGAACGAAGACCTGGCCGAAGCCCTTGCGCTGGCCCATGACTTGGGGCACACCCCGTTCGGGCATGCGGGCGAGGATGCGTTGGACGCCGAAATGCAGCCGTTCGGCGGGTTCGACCACAACGTCCAGACATTCCGTATTCTGACCGAGCTCGAGACCCGGTATGCCGTGTTCGACGGGCTCAATCTGACCTGGGAAACCTTGGAAGGCGTCGTGAAGCACAACGGACCCGTGATCGATGGACCGGCCGGCAACGGCGTGCCCCAGGCCATCCGCCGCTATTGCGAGGCGCACGACCTGGAGGTCGACACCTATGCCAGCGCCGAGGCCCAGATAGCCGCGCTGGCCGACGATATCGCTTATCACAGCCACGATATCGACGACGGCCTGCGCGCGGCGCTGTTCGATCTGGACGATCTGGCCGACGTGCCCTTGGCGGGCGACGCCGTGGCCGAGGTGCACGCCACCTATGACGGCGTCGAGACCGCGCGTCTGGTGCAGGAAACCGTCCGGCGGATCATCGGCCGGCTGGTCTCCGATCTGACCGAGGAGACCGGGCTGCGGCTCGCCGAATCAGGCGTCGGCTCGGTCGACGACATCCGCTGGCACGGCGCGCCGGTGGTGGCCTTCAGCCCGGCGATCGATGAGGCCAACCGCGCGTTGAAAGCCTGGCTGTTTGCCAACATGTACCACCATGAGCGCGTCATACAGGGCCGCCATGACGCCGAGGCCATCGTCAGGGACTTGTTCCGCCGTTTCATGGCGGAGCCGGCGCGCATGCCCGGCGAATGGTCGCACCGCGCCGCTGATCGCGACGAAAGCGGCCGGGCGCGGGTGGTCGCCGATTACATCGCCGGCATGACGGACCGCTTTGCCCGTGACGAACATGCCCGGGTTGCTGTAGGTTAATAAGATGAATGTTTACAGTCATTTCCAGGAAAGAGTTCAGGAGCTGGTGAAAGCCATGCACGCGGCCGGCGCGTGGTCGGCCGACGTCGATGTCAGCCGCATCATGGCCGAGCCGCCGCGCGATCCCGCCCATGGCGACGTCGCGACCAACGCTGCCCTGGTCCTGGCTAAGCAGGTCGGCGAGAAACCGCGCGACCTCGCCCAGCGCATCGCCGAAGGGCTGGAAGGCGCCGATGTGGCGGCGACCGATGTCGCCGGCCCGGGCTTCGTCAACATCCGCCTGGCCGATACGTTCTGGCATGATCGGTTGAGGGAACTGCTGTCCGAAGGTCCGATGGCGCTGCTTGGCGATGTCGGCCAGGGACGCACCGCGAACGTCGAGTATGTCTCGGCCAACCCGACCGGGCCGCTGCATGTCGGCCATGCCCGCGGCGCGATCTATGGCGACGTTCTGGCTTCGCTATTCGAGGCCGTGGGTTTCGATGTCACACGCGAGTACTACATCAACGATGCTGGCGCCCAGGTCGATACGCTGACCTGGTCGGCCTATCTGCGTTACCTCGAAGCGCTCGGCGAAACCGTGGACGAGGACGCCTATGAAGGCCTCTATCCCGGCGATTACCTGGTCGCGGTCGGCAAGACGCTGGCCGACGAGCATGGGACCGCCCTGAAGGACGCCGTCGGCGAGGCGGCGCGCAACGGCGCCCTGCCTGATGCGCTGGTCCCGGTACGCCAGGCCGTCATCGACGCCATGATGGACCTGATCCGCGAGGATCTTGCCCGGGTCGGCATCACCCAGGAAATCTTTTCGTCCGAACGGGCCCTGGTCGAGTCAGGCAGTGTCGAAGCCTGTCTCAAGGCTCTCGATGAAAAGGGGCTGATCTACACGGGTGTTCTGGAACCGCCGAAGGGCATGAAGCCCGATGACTGGGAGCCCGTGCCCCAGACCCTCTTCAAGTCAACGGCATTCGGCGACGATCTCGATCGCGCGCTTAAGAAGTCGGACGGCTCATGGAGCTACTTCGCGCCCGACATCGCCTATCACAACGACAAGGTCAGCCGCGGTTACGACGTCATCATTGATGTCTTCGGCGCCGATCATGCCGGCCACGTGAAACGCCTGAAGGCGTCTGTCGCCGCACTCTCCGGCGGCAAGGCCGAGTTCGATATCGTGCTCACCCAACTCGTCAACCTCTTCGAAGACGGCGAGCCCCTGCGCATGTCGAAACGGGCAGGGCGGTTTGTCACCGTGCGTGATGTGGTCGATGCCGTCGGTAAGGACGTCCTGCGTTTCATCATGCTGACGCGCCGTTCCGACGTGCCGCTCGACTTCGACCTGATCAAGGTCAAGGAGCAGTCGAAGGACAATCCCGTCTTCTATGTGCAGTACGCGCACGCACGCGTCTGCTCGGTCATGCGTTTGGCGCGCGACGCCGGCTTTGCGACCGACGATCTTGCGAATGTCGATTTGTCGCCGCTGACGCATCCCGACGAACTGGCGCTGATCAAGCAGATGTCGCTGTGGCCGCGCATTGTCGAGGGTGCCGCCGAAGCGCATGAGCCGCACCGCATCGCGACCTATCTGCATGAGCTGGCCTCGGCGTTCCACAGTCTCTGGAACCTCGGCCGCGACGATCCGTCGCTGCGCTTCATGATCGACAACAACAAAGAGGTGACCCACGCACGGCTCGCGCTGATCAGCGGCGTGCGTCAGGTGATCGCCGCCGGGTTGGGCATATTTGGCGTTGAACCGGTGGAGGAGATGCGCTGAATGCGCGAGGAACCGAAACTTTTCGGATCACAGGGTCGTCCCGAACCGCGTCTGACCAAAGACGTCAATCTGCTCGATGTCGAGCCGGAAGCAGAAGACGCCTATGACGTGGAACCTGCCGACGACGTCTACGAGGACGACGGCGAGCGACGGCGCGTTCCGTTCAAGGTGCTCGCCGCCGTGGCGATCATCGCGGCGATCGGTGCCGGAGCGCTGGGCGCGGCGATGTTCCTGGGCGTGACGGAGACGTCGCGCCAGCCGGTCGACGTGCCGCTGATGACCGCCGATCCGCCGCCGTACAAAGAGCGTCCCGACGATCCCGGCGGCCTCGAAGTGCCGTATCAGGATATCGCGGTCCTCGATGCCATGGACGAGGACGAAGCCGGCGGCGAGAACTTCGAGGTGCTGTTGCCCGACCCCGAGGAACCGATGGCGCCGTCCGAGGTCGCCGAAGCAGAGACGATCGTTACCGAGGTTCCGGTGATCGACGTCGAGGACACGACAAGCAGTGGTGAGATCGTCATCCAGGATACGGAAGGCGAGCTGGTCGGCACTGATCCCGATGCCCAGACCGTCGACATCGCAAGCTCGTTGCCGGTTCCGCCCCTGCCGCCGGTCGCCCCGGCCAAACCCGGCGCCGCAGCGGCGCAGGGAACGCCAGAACCGGATGCCACGGCGACGAGCGGCGAAATCTCGTTCGATGATGTCGCGGCCAGTCTGGGTGGCGACGGTGCCCAGGCGGCCGCACCGTCGGCGGGCGCCGCCGGCGGCACCAAGATCCAGATCGCGTCGTTCGGCTCGGAAGCCAAGGCCATGGAAGCGTGGACCAGCTTGCAGGCGCGCTTCCGCGACATCCTGGGCGCTTATCAGCCGGTGATCGACGAAGCGGTGCTGAGCAGCGGCACCTTCTACCGCCTCCAGGTCGGCCCGTTCGCGTCGGATGCCGAGGCGCGCAGCGTGTGTGACAGCCTGAAAGTCCGGCAGGTCGAATGCATCATCGTGGCACCTTGACGGGCTGATGCCCAAAGCCCTGATCACGGACCTTGCGGGCCCGACCCTCAGCGATGCCGAAGCGCGCTGGCTCGAAGACGACGACCCGCTCGGTATCATTCTGTTCGCGCGCAACATCGAAACGCCAGAGCAGGTCGCGACACTGACAAGCGACTTCCGCGCCGTCGTCGGCCGCGACGACGCGCCGGTGATGGTCGATCAGGAAGGCGGGCGCGTCGCGCGTCTGCGCCCGCCGCATTTCTGGGGCGGCATCGCGGCAGGCCGATTGGGTGCCCTTGCCGAAGAAGACGCGACCGAGGCCGCGTTTCTGGCTAACCGCATCATGGCCGACGACATGGCGGCCTGCGGCATCAACGCCGATTGCGCGCCGTGCCTCGACCTCAGGCTGGCCGGTGCCGACAACGTGATCGGCGACCGTGCCTTTGACGCTGATCCCGACCGCGTGATCGCCTTGGGGCGCGCCGCGGCGGAAGGGCTTGCCGCCGGCGGCGTGCAGCCGACCACCAAACACATGCCGGGTTACGGTCGCGTGCAGGCCGACCCGCATTTCAAGCTGCCGGTGATCGGCGCCTCGCTGGAGGAACTGGAAGCCTCTGACCTCGTGCCCTTCAAAGCGCTGCGCGACCAAGCCTGGGGTATGACCGCCCATGCGGTCTATAGCGCCATCGATCCTGCGGCCCCGGCGACCTTGTCGCCGATCGTCATCCGCGAGGTCATCCGCGGCGCCATCGGTTTCGACGGTGTTCTCGTCACCGACGCGCTGGACATGGAGGCACTCTCCGGCAGCCATGCCGAACGCGCCGTTCGGTGCCTGGAAGCCGGCTGCGATATCGCCATGCATTGCAACGCGCCCCTCGACATTCGTCGCGCGGTCAGCGACGCCGTTCCTGAACTGAGTGCCGAGGCCGCACGCCGGCTCGCCGCCGCAAGCGCCACAACACCGACACCCAACCAGCAATTCGATCGTGCCGAAGCGCTTGACCGGCTAAGCGCGCTGATGGGTGAGGCAGTCCACTGATGGACGACGTCGCGGGCATTCTCTACACGATCTCCGTCTGGCTGATCCCCGCGATCACGGCGATCACGCTGCACGAAGCCGCCCATGGCTGGGTGGCGCTCAAGCTCGGCGACGACACGGCGCAACGCCTGGGCCGCGTGACCTTCAATCCGATCAGCCATATCGATCCGTTCGGCACGATCTTGCTGCCCGGCATGCTTCTGCTGGCCGGCGCGCCGTTCCTGTTCGGCTACGCCAAGCCTGTACCGGTAAACTTTGCCCGCCTGCGGCAACCCAAGCGCGACATGATCTGGGTCGCCCTGGCAGGCCCGGGCATCAACATCGCCATGGCGTTCGTGGCCGCGCTGGCATTCCATCTTGTTCCGCTTCTTCCTGCCGGCGGCAGCCAGGATTGGATTGTCGCAAATCTTCAAAATGCCTTTATTCTCAATATCATATTGGCGGTCTTTAATATGTTGCCGTTACCGCCGCTCGACGGCAGCCGCGTCGTGGCCGGCCTGTTGCCGGCCGCGCAGGCGCGCGAATACCTGAAACTCGAGCGTTACGGCCTGTTCATCCTGATCGCGCTGCTGGCTCTACCGCCTTTGATCGGGGGGCAGTTGGGGATCGATCTGAATATTCTTCGATGGATTCTCTTGCCGCCGGTCGACTTTGTGAGCGATATCCTTATTCGTGCGGCGGGATTAAGCGGTTGACGACAGTAGAGCAGGAAACCGAGCAGGCGGTGGTTCAGGAGGCCTTTGAGGACCCCTGGCCCGGTCAGCGCGAGGTGCAGGGTGCATCCGGCGCTTTCATTGTCGATCTCGGCGGGTTCGAAGGTCCGCTCGATGTCCTGCTGTCGCTCGCCCGCCAGCAGAAGGTCGACCTGACCCAGATTTCGATTCTGCAGCTGGCCGACCAGTACCTGGCCTTTATCGCCAAGGCCCAGGGCATCCGGCTCGATCTGGCGGCCGACTATCTGGTGATGGCGGCATGGCTCGCCTACCTCAAATCCCGGCTGCTGCTGCCGGAGGAAGAAGAGGAAGAGCCCAGTCCCGAGTTGATGGCGGAAGCGCTGCAGTTTCACCTGCGCCGCCTTGAAGCAATGCGCGACGGCGCGCGGCTGTTGCTGCAGCGCCCGCAACTGGGCAGCGAAGTCTTCCGCTGCGGCAATGCCGAGGGGCTGCCGGTCGAGATCGAATGGACGTGGAGCGCCAATCTGTTTGAGCTGCTGCGGGCCTATACCACCCACGAACGGCGGAAGGGCGGGAGCGACTACCGCCCCGCGCCGGTCACGCTCCACTCCATGGAGGATGCGCTGCTGCGGCTGACCAAGCTGGTGGGTCGTTTGCCGGACTGGCAGGACATGTTCGCGCTGCTGCCGGCCGAGATCAAAGACAGCCTTGTCTATCGTTCCGCCGTGTCGTCGACCTTTGCCGCCAGTCTGGAGCTGGCGCGGCAGGGCCGCATCGAGCTCAGGCAGAGCGGCACGTTCTCGCCGATCGAAGTGCGCTCGCCGAACGGCGAGGGGACATCGTGAACGAACCGGATCTCAACCTCCGTATTGTCGAAGCGCTGTTGTTCGCCTCGCCCGAGCCGGTGTCGGAGGATCAGATCGCCGAGCGGCTGCCGTCGAAAGCCGACGTGCCGGCGCTCTTGGGCGAGTTATCCTCCCATTACAGCGGACGCGGCGTCGCGCCGACCAAGATCGGCGGCAAGTGGAGTTTCCGCACCGCCGAGGACATCGGTCCGCGTCTGAAGATCAAGATCAAACGTGCCCGGCGGCTCTCTCGCGCCGCGCTCGAGACACTCTCGATCATCGCCTTCCACCAGCCGATCACCCGCGCCGAGATCGAGGAGATCCGCGGCGTCGGCCTCTCCAAGGGCACCATCGACCTGTTGCTCGAAATCGGCTGGATTCGCCCCGGCGGGCGCAAGCGTACGCCCGGCCGGCCCCTGCAGTGGCGCACCAGCGACGAGTTCCTGCAGCACTTCGGCCTGGAATCCCTGGACGACCTGCCCGGTCGCGAAGAGATGAAAGCGTCGGGACTGCTCGATCCACGACCCGACCTGCCGCCCGTCGGCCGCCTTAAGGACCACGAAGAAACCTTGGCCGGTGACGACGACGATGACGACGAAAACGGTGGTGACGAGGATGAGGCCTTAGCCTAGCGCCGCCACGACCTCGTCCAGCGTATCGACCCTGAGGTCCGGCTCCAGTTCATCGGTTGCCATTGTCATGCCGCGCTCAGGCCGATCACCGACACGATCGAGCCAGACACAGGCGAGGCCCAGCTTGTGGCACGGCGCGATATCGTGGAACTGGCTCTGCGCGACATGCAGCCAGCTGCTCTGATCGATGCCCCGCGCTTCGAGTTCGCTCGCCATCTTGTGGAAGAGCGAGAGGTCGGGTTTGTAGGCCTGGACGTCATCGGCCGTGACGATGATATCGATTTGACCGTCCAGGCGTTCGGCGTGCACCCGGGCGAAACTCTCGTTGTCGACGTTCGACATGACGCCGAGGAGCGCGCCCTTTTTCAACGTGCGCAGCCCCTCCACCGTATCGTCAAAGGCCGGCCAGTCCGGCACGCTTGCCGCAAAGGCCGTGGCGTCGTCGTGAGGGGTGTCGACGCCGTGATCGGCCGCCATATCCATAAACGCATCGTGCAAGACAGTGCGGTAGGACTTGAAGGGCTTCGCGCTCTGATGGCGCCGCTGCGCAACGGCAAACTCGGTTGTCAGCTTGTTGCCGCCAGCGTCCACGCCGTGATCGGTCGCCCAACGTCCCAAGATCGCGCCGATCCCCCGGTTCCAGTCGATCAGGGTGCCGAAACAGTCGAACGTGATGGCTTGAACCTGATCGGGCAGGGACATGAGACTCTCCGGCAAACGACACTGGTATCGGCGGTGCCGCGACGGTAAACGGGATGACGCGCGCGGTCACGCGCCGTAAAATGTTGTAATTGAGAATAATTCGCATCACATTGAGATCGTCAACAACCGCACCAAGGCCCCGATGACCGGTCTTGCCTTTCGCCATGTCAGCCATCGTTATGGCGACGTTCCGGCCCTGACAGATCTGTCGTTCGAAATCGACGACGGCGAGGTCTGCTGTCTGGTCGGCCCGTCGGGCTGCGGCAAGACGACGGCGCTTCGTATCGCCGCCGGCCTGGAGTCTCTCCAGCACGGCGAAGTTCAGATCGGCGATCGTGTGGTGGCCGGTCCGGGCATCGATGTGCCGCCGGAAAAACGCTGCGTCGGCCTGGTGTTCCAGGATTTCGCGCTGTTTCCGCATATGACGGTTGCCGACAACGTGGCGTTTGGCCTGCGCGGCCGCGACGGCGCGACCCGCAAGCGCCTGGTCGGGGAGTTTCTGGATCTCGTTGGTTTGGCCGATTACGCCGCGAAGTACCCGCACATGCTGTCCGGTGGCGAACAGCAGCGCGTCGCCCTGGCACGTGCGCTGGCGCCGCAGCCCGGCGTGATCCTGTTGGACGAACCGTTCTCGGGTCTCGACGTGCGTCTGCGCGAGGAAGTGCGCGAAGAAACCCTGACCATTCTGCGCCGCGCCGGCGCGACGGCCCTGGTCGTGACCCATGACGCGGAGGAGGCGATGTACATGGGCGACCGCATCGCCGTGCTGCAGCGCGGACATCTCGTCCAGCTCGGCCGGCCCGATGAGGTCTACCGCCACCCGCAATCGGCGTTTGTCGCCAAGTTCCTGGGCGACGTGAATTGGCTGCACGGCACCGTCGCCGACGAGGTCGCTGAGTCGGCCATCGGTCCCGTCGCGGCGGCCGGCATTGACAATGGTGAGCGAGTCGATGTCTTGATACGCCCGGAAGGGTTGCATTTGTGCCGGGATCCCGGTGCCGCCGGGCGTGAGGCCACGGTTGTCGCCAACCATCTTCTGGGGCACAGCAGTCTGGTCGTGTTGAAATTGGACCAGGGTGAGGAGGTAAGGGCCCGTATCGCGGGCGACAAGCCGCCTGCGCCCGGCGACGACGTGCGGATTCGCATCGAGGATGACGCGGTTTTTGTCTTCCCGTGCAAGCGTCAGGAGCCCCGGAACACCGGCTGACGGCGACCACAAAACCGCCTGATTGCGGGCTAGAATGCAACCCGCCGGGCGCGCGATGCCGCAGATTTGCTCTGGCAGGCCCGGAACAAGACCTATATATGTTCGGTTCAACCGCTGCGCGGACCATGGTCCGCAGGCGCCTGAATCGGGAGTGAAAAGAGGCACTAATGGGTACCTTTAGCATCTGGCACTGGCTCATCGTGCTGGTCATCGTCCTGCTTCTGTTCGGTCGCGACCGAATTCCGAAACTTGCCGGCGATCTCGCCAAGGGCATCAAGGAGTTCAAGTCCGGCATGAAGGACGAAGACAAGGACAAGGCGGACGCCGCCAAGACCGTCAGCGAAGAGCCGCCGACCATCGAAGGCTCGGCCACCACGAACAACGCCGCTTCGGACGATACGGCCAAAGATAAGAACGTCGCCTAAGACGCTTTTTTTTGAGGCGCACCTGCCATGTTGGACATCGGATGGTTCGAAATGGCGGTGGTCGGCATTTTGCTGCTGGTCGTCGTCGGACCGAAGGACCTGCCCAAGGTTCTTCGAACCGTGGGCTATTGGACGGGCAAGGCCCGTTCGATGGCGCGCGAGTTCCAACGCAGCCTGGACCAGTACGTCAAGGAAGCCGAACTGGAAGATGTCAAGAAAGGGGTCGATAAGCTGAATGTGCGCAAGACCATTCAGAACACCATCGACCCCAAGGGCGCGATCAAGAAAGAACTGACCGAGACCGACAAGGCACTGCGTCAATCGCCCAACAAGGCGAACGGCGCTGCCGCATCGGCCGCTGAGGATGTCGATCCGACCACGCCGGAGCCGAAGCCTGAGACCCCAACCGATGCGGCCTCTGAGCCGGAGACGACCGTTCCAACACCCAGCGTCGCGGGAACGGCAAGCGAGGCCAAGCCCGCGAACGGTGCCGATGAAGGCGGTGAGGAGCCGCGAAAGGCTCAGGCGGGCGGCGCGCGGTGATCCGCGACATCGACAACACGAAACAGCCACTTCTGGAGCATCTGGTTGAGCTCCGGCAACGGCTGGTCAGAAGCGCGATTGTCATCGTCATCGCGTTCCTGCCGTGTTTCTACTTTGCCCAGGACATCTACAACTTCCTCGCCATGCCGCTCTATGACGTCGTGGTCAAGAGCTCGTGTCAGGAGCCTGGCGTTGTCGAGTGGGTCGACAGCCTGCTGGTCGAGCACTTCAACTTCGGCATCCTGGACGAGGCCGAAAGGAACGCGACACCCCAGGATCTCGCCAACTGCGAGGAAATTCAGGAACAGTCGTTCCGGATCATCTTCACCGGTCCGGCCGAGGCGTTCCTGACCCTGGTCAAGGTCGGTTTCTTCGCCTCGCTGTGCATCTCGCTGCCGATGATCGTGATGCAGCTTTGGGGTTTCGTGGCGCCCGGCCTTTACCTCAAAGAGAAGAAGGTCGTCCTGCCGTTCATGTTCTTCTTCCCGCTGCTGTTCTTGATGGGCGCGGCGATGGTGTACTACGCGTTTTTCCCGGTCGCGCTGGAGTTTCTGTTGAGTTTCCAGCAGGACGCCGGTCCCGATCAGCTCCAGATCGACGCCGAGTTCCGAATAAGCGAGTACTTCAACCTGCTGCTGAAGCTGATCTTCGCCTTCGGCGTCAGCTTCCAACTGCCGTTGATCATCTATTTCCTGGCCCGTGTCGGGGCGGCATCCAGCAAGGGACTGAGGGAAAAACGCAAATACGCGATTGTCGGCGTGTTCGTTCTGGCCGCCGTCATCACGCCGCCGGACCCGTTCAGCCAGCTCGGTTTGGCGCTGCCCTTGATCCTGCTTTACGAGATCTCGATCTGGGTGGCCGGCATCGTCGAACGCCGCCGTGGCGAAGCGACGGGCGAGGGCGACGATCCCGATGGCGGCGACGACGAAGCGGCCGACGCCGAAGACGATTTCATTGAGGAAACCGACTTCAATCCGACCCGATAGGACGTAGATCAGCGGCTCACACTTTGTGGACCCCGACGGGCAGGCGCCCTATATAGGGCGCCGTTTCAAACACGGATCGGAAAGATGCACGACATTGCCTGGATCCGGGACAACCCGGAGGCCTTTGACAAAGGCTGTGCGGCGCGGGGCCTTGACCCCCTGGCCGCGCAGATTCTCGATCTTGACCGCCAGGTGCGCGCGGCCAAGACGTCGCTGCAGGATATCCAGCAACGGCGCAACGAGTTGTCGAAGCAGATTGGCCAGGCCAAGTCGTCCGGCGCCGATGCCAGCGAGGCGATTGCCGAGGTCGGCACGCTGAAGGACGCCATGAAGGCGGCAGAAGACGACGAGCGCACGGCCGCAGACGCGCTCGACACCTTGCTCGCCGGTATCCCCAACATCCCCGACGCCGACGCGCCGGTCGGTGCCGACGAGAGCGACAACGTCGAGATCCGCCGTTGGGGCGATCCGCGCAACTTCGCGTTTGAACCCAAGCAGCATGACGAGATCGGCGAGGCGCTCGGCCAGATGGACTTCGAGACGGCGGCCGAACTCGCTGGCTCCCGCTTCGTTGTCCTGACCGACCAGTTGGCGCGCCTGGAAAAGGCGCTCGCGCTCTTCATGCTCGACGTGCACACGCAGGAATTCGGCTATCGCGAGGCATCGACGCCGCTTCTGGTGCGCCCGGAAGTCGCCTATGGCACCGGTAATCTGCCGAAGTTCGAGGACGACCTCTTCAAGACGACCGATGGCCGTTATCTCATTCCGACGTCGGAAATGACGCTGACCAACATGGTGCGCGAAAAGATTGTCGACGAGGCGGCCCTGCCGTTCCGCTATACCGCGTTCACGCCGTGCTTCCGTTCGGAGGCAGGTGCGGCCGGCAAGGACACTCGTGGTATGATCCGCCAGCATCAGTTCTGGAAGGTCGAGCTGGTCAGCATCACCGCGCCCGACCAGTCGGAAGCCGAGCACGAGCGCATGACGAGCTGTGCCGAAGACATCCTGCAGCGGCTGGGGCTGCCCTACCGCGTCGTCGTGCTGGCGACCGGCGATATCGGGTTCTCGGCGCGCAAGACCTGTGACCTGGAGGTCTGGCTGCCGGGCCAGCAGGCCTATCGCGAGATTTCCAGCTGTTCCAACTGCGGCGACTTCCAGGCCCGACGCATGATGGCGCGGTTCCGCCCGGAAGGCGAAAAACGTACCCGTTTCGTGCACACGCTGAACGGCTCCGGCGTCGCCGTCGGCCGCGCCCTGATCGCGATCCTGGAGAACTACCAGGAGGAAGACGGCTCGGTGACGATCCCGGAGGTGCTGCGGCCCTATATGGCGGGGCGCGAGCGCATCGAGAAGGTCGCCTAGCCCGCATGCGTATCCTGATCAGCAATGACGACGGCATCAACGCGCCGGGTTTGGCATGCCTTGAAACCATCGCCGGCGAGTTGAGCGACGATGTCTGGGTCGTCGCGCCGGAGACCGAGCAGAGCGGCAAGGGCCACGCGGTGTCGCTGCGTACGCCGGTGCGCCTGCGCCAGCTCGGCGAGCGACGTTTCGCCGTCGACGGCACGCCTGGCGACTGCGTGATGATGGGCCTGCGCCACGTGCTCGACCGTCCGGCCGATCTGGTGCTTTCGGGGGTCAACCGCGGCTGCAACGTCGCCGACGACGTGACCTATTCCGGCACGGTCGCGGCGGCCATGGAAGCGACCTTGTTGGGCGTGCCCGCCATGGCGTTCAGCCAGGACTACCGCAAGCGCCTGGTGCATTGGGACACCGCACGCTCCCACGGCCCCGACATCGTCCGCCGCCTGCTCGATACCGGCTGGCCGGAGGGTGTGTTGATCAACGTGAACTTTCCCGCCGTCGAGCCGGGCGACGTGGCGGGCGTCGCCGTGTGCCGCCAGGGCCAGCACGACTTCTCCAAGCAGAAGCCGGTCAAACGTTCCGACCCCTTCGGGTATGATTACTATTGGATGGCCGGCTGGGGACTTGATTTGGAGGCGACAAAGGCGGGGACCGATCTGCGCGCGTTGGCGGAAGGGCGCGTCGCGGTAACGCCGATCAGCCTCGACATGACAGACAACCAAACCATGGAGAGCCTGACGGCACGCTTTGCATGACCGCGGAGACGCGCAAGATCCGGCTTCTGATGGAGCTGCGCAGCCAAGGCATCACCGACGCCCGTGTCCTGAGCGCCATCGAACGCACGCCGCGCGAACTGTTTGTCGCCGACGGCATGCAGGACCAGGCTTACGAAAACACGGCACTGCCCATCGGTCTGGGTCAAACGATCAGCCAGCCGATCGTCGTCGCCATGATGACCCAGCGCCTGGAAGTCGGCGACCGCATGCGGGTCCTGGAGGTCGGCACCGGCTCCGGCTATCAGGCCGCGATCCTGTCGCACCTGTGCCGCCGGGTCTACACGATCGAGCGCCATCGCGATCTGCTGCGTCTGGCGGAGGAGAAGTTCAAACAGCTTGGCCTCGACAACATCACGACCCGTTGGGGCGACGGCGCCAAGGGTTGGCCGGAGCAGGCGCCCTTCGACCGCATCATCGTCACCGCGGCGGCCATTGCCGTGCCGCAGGACCTCGTCGACCAGCTCAAGGACGATGGCCTTATGATTGTACCAATTGGGCAAGATACATGGAATCAGCGCCTTCTGGCGATTCGACGCACAGGCGACACCATCGCCACGGAAGCCTTTATGGATGTACGTTTTGTGCCGTTGGTCGAAGGGCGTGGGGATGAACGACCGCGCGAGTGACGGGAACTCAGGGCAGATGATTCGGCGGGGATTGCTCCTTGTGCTGGCCTGTGGGGCGCTGGCGGCCTGTAACACGGGTCCGCCGCCGGTGCCCTACACCACGTCCGCGTTCGACACGTCCGCGCCAGCCACGCCAAGTGCTGCCGCCGAGCCGACGGTGCCATTGCCGCAGCCGAAACCGGGCACCTCGGTCGCCGGCGGTCATACGCCGCCACTGCCCGCCTACAAACCCGGCAGCCAGCCGGGCACCGTCGTCGTCATCGCCGAACCCGAACCGGCGCCGCCGGTCGAGGTTATCGCGGCGCCCGAGCCGCAGACCGTCTTTGTCGACGAGGAACTCGTGCTGGCGCCGCCATCGATGCCGGAAGGCCAGGATGTGAAGGTCGATGCCGGCGACACGGTCTACGCGCTGTCGCGCCGCTACGGCATCGCGGTGCGCGATATCATCCAGGCCAACAACTTGGTGCCGCCTTATCACCTGCTGATCGGCCAGACCGTGCGCTTGCCGGCGCAGCGTACCCACGTGGTGCGCGGCGGCGAATCCATCTACGGCATCTCGCGCCTCTACGGCATCACCACCAGCGAGCTTGTCCGCGCCAACGGCCTGAACCAGCCCTATCAGCTCTTTGTCGGCCAGCGGCTGGTGTTGCCGGCCGGTGACGGTTCCGTGCCGGATGTCCATGAAGCCAGAAACCTCGGCCTGCCGG
>JANQGO010000194.1 GCA_028277285.1 Alphaproteobacteria bacterium
GTGGTCATTGTGTTGTCCTAGCGGAACTCCACAATGCAAGGACACTCGACTTCGTTATTGTCGATCACCAAGTCGGTGGCCTTATCCGGCGACACAGCACGCAGATAAGTCCGCTGGGCAGGCATGTAGCGCTTTTCGTAGAGCCTTCGCAGCGCGTCTGTTTCGTCTGAATCATCGCGGCGAAGAGCGCGTTGCAACGCCGGTTCAACGTCGACATGAAGGAAGATGACGAAGTCCCATTTTCCTGCAAACTCAGGACGCTGAAGGAAAACCCCGTCGCACAGAACGATCCCGTCACGTCCCACGGATACCGGCACCTCCATAACGGCGTTATCTCCAGCCAGATCGAAGACCCGTTTCACAATTGCAAACCGGCCGTCGCCCCTGCTCGGGCAGTCCAACACCAGTCGCCTGAAGGCGTCCGTATCGAAGCTGTCCTGGTAATATCCGTCGGGCGAGAAGCGTCCACGCGCATAGCGCTTTGCGCGCGGTTGTTGGAAATCATCAATCGAGACGCGCACGGCCTCGCGACCTTGCCGCTCAAGCTCAGACGCTAGGTTGTCGGCGAACGTTGTTTTGCCGGCGGCGTCGATACCATCAATCCCGACCAGCGAAGGCCGTTCATTCCGAAGCGAGGTCAGACGATGGCAGACGACCACCAGGACGTCATCCAAACTCATAGGCCTTGGATCGTCTCGCGATAGACCTTCGCGTGGTTCACGTAACGGTCGATCGTCGCCTGGAACCCGGCGATCTCCTCGTCCGACAAGTCGCGCATCTTTTTTGCCGGGCTGCCCGCCCAAAGCTCGCCCGCCGGCACGCGCTTGCCGGGCGTCACCAGGGCGCCGGCCGCGACCATGGCGCCGGTCTCGACGACCGCGTCATCCATCACCGTCGCGCGCATGCCGATAAAGCAGCGGTCTTCCAGCGTGCAGGCGTGGATAAGGCAGTGATGGCCGATGGTGACCTCGTCGCCGATCACCGTCGGCGAGCCGCGCCCGCTGACATGGATCACGGTGGCGTCCTGAATGTTCGTGCGCGTGCCGATGGTGATCGAATTGACGTCGCCGCGCAGGACCGAGCTGGGAAAGACGCCGGTCAGCGAGCCGATCGTGACCTCGCCGGCGACGAAGACGCCGGGCGCCACGAACGCGTCCTCGGCGATCTGCGGCCAGACGCCGTGATGGGGCAGGACGACCGGGCCCGGCACACTCACGGAAACATGGGCGCGGCGGAAAGGCCGTCGGTTTCCTCGAAGCCCGCCATGACGTTCATGTTCTGAAGCGCCTGGCCCGAGGCCCCCTTGACCAGGTTGTCGAGGGCGGAGACCAGGATCGCGCGGCCCGGCAGACGGTCGGCGAAGACGCCGATCAGGCAGAGGTTCGAACCGCGCACATGGCGTGTCGCCGGCGCCTGGCCCTGGGGCACCAGTTTGACGAACGGCTCGCCTTCATAACGTCTGGCGATCGCGGCGCGCAGGTCATCGGCCGTGTGGCCGTTCTTCAGCCGCACATAGCTGGTCGCCAGAATGCCCCGGTTCATCGGCATCAGGTGCGGGGTAAAGCTGACCTGAATCGGCTCGCCCGCGGCCGCCGACAACTCCTGCTCGATCTCCGGCCCGTGACGGTGGGTCGCGATGCCATAGGCATGGATGCCTTCGGAGACCTCGGTGTGAAGATTGGCTTCCTTCGGCGAACGGCCGGCGCCGGTCACGCCCGACTTGGCGTCGATGATGATGTCGCCGTGTTCGATCAGGTCCTTTTCCAGAAGCGGCACCAGCGGCAGTTCCGCGGCTGTCGTGTAACAGCCGGGGTTGGCGACCAGCCGCGCCTGGCGCACCTTCTCGCGATGAATCTCGGTGAGGCCGTAGACCGCCTCCTTCTGCAATTCGGTCGCGCGGTGCTTGCCGCCGTAGATCGTTTCGTAGAGCGCGGGATCGGAAAGCCTGAAGTCGGCGGAAAGATCGACGATCTTCACGTGCTCGGGCAGACCGGCGATTGTTTCCTGGGTCGTGCCATGGGGCAGACAGCAGAAGACCGCGTCGACGTCGTCCCACTTGACGTCGTCGATGGCAACGAGGTCCGGCAGGTCGAGATGATGCAGGTGCGGGTAGACTTCACCCATGGCCTCGCCGGCGCGTCGGTCGGCGGTCAACGCGACGATACGCAGATCCGGATGGCTCACCGCCAGGCGCAGCAGTTCGGCGCCCGTATAGCCACTAGCGCCCAAAATCGCGACGTTCAGCTTGCCGTTGGCCGACATGATGGTTCTCCTGCATTGGCGGCGCGGCTTCTAGCACAACTCCGGGCCCGATGGCTAATGCGCCGAGCTATCTTTGCGATTGGGGGCCCTCGCGACAGGCGACGTCAGTCGTCGCCTGCGTTCGCGCCGTAATAGCCGACTTGGTCGCCATCCAGCCTGACACCCAAGCCATTCAGGACCCGGTTCGAATAGTTGAAGTAGGCGACGACCTGGTTGACCTCCAGGATCTCGCCGTCATCGCAGCCGGTCTCGCGCAGCGCGGCGATGTCTTCTTCTTCCATGACGCCGACCCACACGGTGAGCTTTTCCGCATAACGCAACAGCGCGAGTTCCCTGCCGTCGAACGCGACTTCCGGCGCGCGGCTCGTCAAGGCGGCGCGAACCCGCTTGGCGCGTTCTTCATCGCCCATCAGGCGCGCGGCGTTGGCGAAGTGATGCTTCAGGCTGTAGTTGCAGTTGTTGACGACGCTGACATAGCTCGCGACGACCTCCAGGAACCACAACGGCAAGACCGTCTCGGGGTGGTGCAGCACGCTGCGGTAAAGCGCCAGATGGCCTTCCATCGTGTGCGGCCGCAGCGAATGGACGCGCATCACGTTGTCGACGGTGCCGTGCGGCGTGCGCGCGCTTTCAAAGGCTTCGAGCAACGTGCTGTCCGCCTCTTCCTCGGCGATAACTCTGATCCAAGCGGTCATCCCTCACCCCGCTAGACTTCAACTAAGCGTGATTATCAGCGATCCCATGACGATCACAAGTGGTGGTCGCCATTCATCCCCAGTTAGGCGACTACAACGAGCTTTGCTACACCCTACCGTCTTGCCGGGTGTACCGTGTTCGGCACGATGCCGGCAACGATATCCGCCAATTTTTCGACCAGCGCCATACGCGGGTAACCCTTGCGGTAGGTCAGGCGGACGGTGCGACCGGCCGTGCCGCTTCTTTCGCGACGGACCGCGATGCCCGCATCGGTCACCCAGCCGCCGGAAAGGCTCATGGCCGGCACCAGTGTGATGCCGTCACCGGACCCGACCAGCGAAAGGATGGTCGAGAGGCTGGTCTTCTGCGTCCTCGGCCCGCGATCGCCTGCCGTGCGTGTGCGGTCCAGCTTGCAGGCCTCGTAGATCTGATCGCGCAGGCAATGACCGTCCGACAACAGCAGCAGTTCGTTCGGCTCGATCTGCGCGACGTCAACGGTCTCGTCGTGGGTCAGCGGATGGTCGTTCGGCATCGCGACCCAGAACGGTTCTTCGTAGAGCGCAATCTCCGACAAGACCGTATGGGTCGGACGGGTGGCGAGAATCGCAACATCCAGTTCGCCGTCCACCAGTTGCTGTTCCAGGTGATCGGTGAAGTCCTCGATCAGCTCCAGGCGAACATCCGGCAGATAGTGTTTCATCGCCGGCAGCAACAGCGGGGTCAGGAAAGGCCCGATGGTGAGCGGCATGCCAAGCGTGCACGAACCAACCAGCGGATCCTTGTGGGCCGCGGCGGTCTTTTCCATCGCGTCGACATTGCGCAGAATGTCGCGCGCCCTTTCGACCGTCCGCTCGCCGATTTCGGTTAGACGGACATGGCGCTTGGTCCGTTCGAAGAGCCTGACGCCAAGCCGCTCTTCGAGCTTGCGCAATTGACCGCTCAAGGCCGGCTGGCTGGCGTGACAGCGCTCCGCCGCCCGGCCGAAATGCAGTTCCTCGGCAACGGCGACGAGGTATTCGAGATCCCTGGTGTTCATGAGCCCTACCGGCGGTTTCGACGAGGGGCAGCCTAGCCGGATTAATCGGCATATACGATTAGTTTCATATTTTTATTCTATTTCTCTTATGAAGAAAGCAGGCCTACATAGAAACTGTCATCTGGAAAGAGGTTGCCATGTCCCCTGACCCCACCCGACCGGCTACGGGCGACGTCCGGACGCCGTCCAGCCGAAGCCCTTGGCGACCGCGGCTGGACCAGACGTCATCCACGGCCGTCACCCTTTGGGCGCTGGATCGCATGTCACGGGGACGTGGTCTCATCGAGACGTTCTTCGCACAAACGCAGCAAATCAGGAGGCAAACATGGACGAATCCGTAGGCGGCGCCGGCAAATGCCCGGTCATGCACAAGCAATCGATGACCGGCTCTTCAGCCAACCAACGCTGGTGGCCGAACCAATTGAATCTGAAGGTACTGAACGAGAACTCTCCCCTCATCAACCCGATGGGCGAGGAGTTCGACTATGCCGAGGCCTTCAAGAGCCTGGACCTCGACGCCGTCGTCAAGGACCTGCACGCCCTGATGACGGATTCTCAAGCATGGTGGCCGGCCGACTACGGCCACTACGGCCCCTTCTTCATCCGCATGGCCTGGCACAGCGCGGGCACCTACCGCGTTTATGACGGGCGCGGCGGCGCCTCGACCGGCACCCAGCGCTTCGCGCCGCTGAACAGCTGGCCCGACAATGGCAATCTGGACAAGGCGCGCCGACTGCTGTGGCCGATCAAGCAGAAGTACGGCCGCAACCTCTCCTGGGCCGATCTCATGATCCTGGCCGGCAACGTCGCGCTCGAGTCCATGGGTTTCAAGACCTTCGGTTTCGCCGGCGGACGCGCGGACGTTTGGGAGCCGGAAGAGGATATCGATTGGGGCCCGGAGACAGAGTGGCTGGGCGACGAGCGCTACAGCGGCGACCGTGACCTCGACGATCCGCTCGGCGCCGTTCAGATGGGCCTGATCTATGTCAATCCCGAGGGCCCGAACGGCAATCCCGATCCCGTTGCTTCGGGCCGGGACATTCGCGAGACGTTCGGCCGTATGGCCATGAACGACGAAGAGACAGTCGCTCTGGTCGCCGGCGGTCATGCCTTCGGCAAGGCGCACGGCGCGGCCGACCCGGAGAAATACGTCGGCCGTGAGCCCGAAGGCGCGCCCCTTGAGGAACAGGGGCTCGGCTGGGCGAACAGCTTCGGCACCGGCAAGGGTGACGACACCATCACCAGCGGCATCGAAGGCGCATGGACCGAAACCCCGATCACCTGGGACAACAACTACCTTGAGGTCCTGTTCCGCTATGAGTGGGAACTGACCAAGAGCCCGGCCGGCGCCAACCAGTGGACGCCGAAAGACCCCTCCGCGCAGGACACGGTGCCGGACGCGCACGACCCGTCGAAGAAGCACGCGCCGATGATGACGACCGCCGACATGGCGTTGCGGTTCGATCCGATTTACGAGCCGATCGCACGGCGTTTTCTGGCCAACCCGGCCGAACTCGACGAAGCGTTCGCGAAAGCCTGGTACAAGCTGACGCACCGCGACATGGGCCCGATCACGCGCTATCTGGGCAAGCTGGTCCCCGACGAGCCGATGATCTGGCAGGACCCGGTGCCGGCGGTCGATCACGACCTGATCGACGATCAGGATATCGCCGACCTGAAGGCCAAGCTGCTTGCCTCCGGCCTCACGGTCTCGCAACTGGTCAACACCGCCTGGGCGTCGGCGTCGACGTTCCGCGGTTCCGACAAGCGCGGCGGCGCGAACGGCGCGCGCATTCGCCTGGCACCGATGAACGGCTGGGCGGTCAATCAGCCCGACGACTTGGCGAAGATTCTGTCGGTCCTCGAGACCGTCCGGGAGGCGTTCAACAGTGCGCAGTCAGGCAACAAGAAGGTGTCGCTCGCCGACCTCATCGTCC
>JANQGO010000344.1 GCA_028277285.1 Alphaproteobacteria bacterium
AAGAAGGCCGGCGCCAGAGCGAACAGCGTTTCGAGCAACTCGTGCGCATGCTGCCGGACCCGGTCATGCTGACCGAGCAGGAACGTGTGACCTATGTCAACAAGGCCTTTGTCGAGCTGATCGGTGTCGGCGAGCCGAGCGACGTCATCGGCCGCCCGGTCACCGACGTTCTGCAGGTCGCGCAACAGATCGGCGTCGACGCCAACGACAGCATTCGCCGCTTCCTGGACGATGCCGCCAGTGCGGCGTCGTTGGCCCAGGCGCGTCTGTCGCGTCTCGAAGGCGAGGATGGCGATGCGATCGATGTCGAGGTCGCGGCGTCGCGCATGCCCGAGACACACATCGCGCGCTGGGTCGTCGTGTTGCGCGACATCACCGACCGCCTGCGTCACGAGGACGAAATGCGCACGGCTCGCGACGAAGCTGAGTCGGCCAACCGGGCGAAGAGTGAGTTTGTCGCCAACATGAGCCACGAGCTCCGGACGCCGCTTAATGCCATCATCGGTTTCTCCGATCTGATGATGAACGAGTTGTTCGGCAAGCTCGGCGACCCCCGTTACGCCGACTACATGGTCGACATTCACGACAGCGGCGAGCATCTGTTGGCGGTCATCAACGACATCCTCGACCTGTCAAAGGTCGAAGCCGGCCAGATGGAACTGTCCGAAGATATCGTCGGCATCGAAGAACTGACCTATGGCGTCGCCCGTTTGATGCAGGCCCGTATCGACGAGAACGGCGTCACGCTGGATGTCGACGTGCCCGACAACTATCCGGCACTCCTGGTCGACGGCCGCAAGATCAAGCAGGTTCTGCTGAACCTGTTGTCGAACGCGGTCAAGTTCACCTCGCAAATGGGCACCATCGTGCTGCGCGCCGAGCTCGACCCCGATGGCGACGTCCTGCTCTCGGTGATCGATGACGGCATCGGCATGACCGAGGACGAGATAACCCTGGCGCTGGAACCGTTCCGTCAGGTCGACGGATCGCTCTCGCGGCGCCATGAGGGCACCGGCCTCGGTTTGCCGTTGAGCCGTTCCCTTGTCGAGCTGCATGGCGGCGAGCTGAAGATCACCAGCCGGCGCGGCGAGGGTACGACCATCACGGTGGTGCTGCCGGCATGGCGTGCCTCGACAACGGAGCCGTTGCGCGATCGCCTGTCGGCGACGATCGCCTAGCCTCTCCGGCCAGTTTCCACAGCTTAACTTATTGACTTAAAATGAATTTCCTTGCGGGAGTCCGGGCCTGATCCGATCCAATGCGGCGGTCGGCCCGTTTCGAGGGGTGAGGGGTTTCATGTCCGGGAGCCCACAACCATATTGACCTCTCGAAAGCGCGCGCCCATGGTGCGCGGCCAACCGACATAGCCCCGCGGCAGCGTTGGGCGCGGCCCCCAAGGGCGCGATCCCGCTGAACCGCCCGCACCCGGAGACCCCCTCATGGCCTGGACCGACGAACAGATCGAAGAACTCAAACGGCTTTGGAACGAGGGCCTGAGCACCGCCGAGATCGGCCGCGCGCTCAACGTCTCCAAGAACGCGGTGGTCGGCAAGTCGCATCGCCTGGGCTTGAAACCCCGTCCATCGCCGATTGCCGGCAAAAAGGAAGAAGCCGCCGCGCCCAAGAAGAAGGCACCGGCGCCCAAACAGGAACCCCAGCGCGTCAACGACGTTGTCGACCTGGGCCCTAACATGTGCCGATGGCCATTCGGTGATCCCGGCGACGCTGACTTCCACTTTTGCGGCAAGCCCTGTATGCCGGGCAAACCCTATTGCGCGGAGCACTGCGCGATCGCCTATGTCAGCAAGACGAGCTCGCGCGATCGTTCGTCGTCGAACAGCTTCGCCAACCGTCCCTCCTGACACATCACGTGATCTGATTTTGGTTGCGCGCGACCGGTCGGTACCGTGCTGACCGAGAACGCGCGCGCGGTCGGCTTCATGCTGATCGCCAGCGGTTTCTTCACCGTGATGGAGCTGTTGGCCAAGCAGCTCATCGCGTTCGAGAACATGAGCCCGATCCAGGTCCTGTGGGTCCGCGCGGTGATCACGGTCGCGATCGTGCCGGTCATCTTCAGGACATCGCCGCGTGCGCTCGTGCGCACCCGCCATTTCGGCAAACAGGCGGCGCGCTCCCTGTGTCTGGTCATCGCCGGCCTGGCGTTCTTCTTTTCGCTTTACCGGGTGCCGCTGGCCGACGCGGTGACGATCGTCTTCGTCTGGCCGATGTTCGCCACGGCGATTGCCGCCGTTCTGCTGCGCGAGACCGTCGGTATCCGGCGCTGGTCGGCCTGTGCCGTTGGTTTCATCGGCGCGCTCCTGATCATCCAGCCCGGCATGGAAGGCCGCCACTGGATGTACTTCCTGCCGCTGATCGACGCCGTCATGTCAGCAGTCTACGTCATCCTGACCCGCATGGTCGGGCGCGACGACAGTTGGGCGACCAGTCTGTTCTATTCGGTTGCCGCGATGGCGCTTCTGGGTACCTTCGCCTTGCCCTGGGTCTGGCAGTGGCCGACGCTGGATCAGTGGCTCTTGCTGCTGGGCATCAGCGCCATCGGCATCGCCGCGCACCTCTTCCACATCCGCGCGTTTTCCATCGGCGAGGCGTCGCTTTTGGCGCCGCTGTCCTATACCCACATCCTGTTCACGACCGTGGCGGCGTTCATCGTCTTCGGCACGCTGCCCGACGAGATCGCCATGATCGGTGTCGTCTTGATCGTCGGCGCCGGTCTCTATGTGCTGCATCGCGAACACCTGCGGCGCCGGGCCGCCGACACGCGTTAGCGTGTTTTCCGCTAAACGGCATCACCAGCCCACTCCCCCGCCTCCGGGGCAAAACGCCGAGAGGCGTTTTCGCCGAGGCCACCCCGAGGATACTGCCATGGGTGGCCGGGCGGGGGAGCGGGCCGGCACCGGCTTTGCGTGAGCAAGTCACACCCTAGTCCTGTGCCTGCAAGGCTCTTTCCAGGTCGCGCAGCTGGTCCTGTTGCGCCGGGCTCAGGCTCAGATCCTCCGGCGTCGCCAACGCTTCGACATCGATCTCGCCACCGGCGTCCGCCATCGCGCCGTTCTGCTCTTCCGGCGGCCTCAAGACAGCCAGCGCGGAAACGTCGACCACGTCGCCGGTATCGGCCAGATAGATCTGATGGGGCCTGAGCGTGAAGACCCGGCGGTTCTGCGGCTGCGATGCATCGGGCATCCAGACCAGATCGACATAGTCCGGCCCGATCGCGTTCACGCGCAGACCGGCCGGCAAGTTGTCGGGCGTCACATGCTCGCTGTTCAGCCACAGCGACCAGCGCGTCGGGCTGAAATAGAGCAAGGCATCCAGGCGGAAGTCGCGCAGCACGACCGGCATCACGGTCACCGCATCGCTGGTCTCCTGCGTATTCGCCAGACCGTCCGCGCCGGTGACCGCCAGGCGCACGGCGGCATCGATCAAGGCCGCTTCGCGTTCGCTCAGCATCAGATTGTCGCGGGCGATGATGCGCAGCACATCCTCGTCGCTCAGGCCGTTGTCGGCCTGAAGCTGCTGGACCACGGGCAGGTCGATGGCGGGCGGGGCGGTGTCGTCACCGTCCTGGTCATCGCCGTCCTGGGCCAGCCCCCAGCCCGCGGCGATCACGGCCGACAACACGACGGTGCCGAGCAGTGTGCCGGCCTTTCGGGCGATGCGGCGCGTCACGACTCGTCCCAATCGTCGTCATCCCAGTTGTCGTCATCGTCGTCGTTTCCGGCGACGACGACCGCGTTGTTCCAGTTGATCGAGAGTGTTCCCTCGAAGACGGCGACCCGTTCGCCGGCAACAATCTGATCCAGCAAGCCATCGGAGATATCGCTGACACGCCGGACGTTCATCGCATCGACCTGGACCTGACCGTCCAGCCGGCTGATGAACTCGGCGATGAAACCCAGGATCTGCGTATCCGTCAGGCTGCGGATCTCCAAGCCGATTTCCGTCCGGGTCAGCAGCAGATCGGTGCCGTCTTCGCCCTGGATCTCCTCGACCATTTCCGGGCGGAAGTCATAACCCAGGAATACCAGCCCGTATTTCGGGCCCAGTTCCTCGAGCAGTTGCGCGGCGCGCAGGCGGCTTTGCTCGGTCAGGAAACCGTTGGCGACAATCGTCTCGTAGCGCTCGCCCTGGGCCTGGACGACGGCGATTTCGTCCTTCAACTCGCCGATGCGTTCATCCAGTTCCTCGATTTCCCATTCCAGGCTGCCGATCTCGATCAGCTTCTGCTGGTTCTGGGCCTCGATCTCGCTGGAATAGTGCACGACCGCGCCGCCAACCACGATCAGCACGATCATCGGGATGATCAGCCGGCGCGCGATGGCCTTCAACACCTGCGGGGTCAGATAGTTCAGGTTCATGACGCCGCCTCGCCCACGTCGATCTCGGGTAGGATGATGCTGATGACGGCGGCGAACCCGGTCTCGCCGTCTTCCAACGGATCACCCAGCGCGACCTGGCCGATCAGGTTTTGGTTCGGCAGGATATCGACCGGCGGATCGGTCACGCGCACCTCGAAGCCCGGCATGGTCCCGGCCATGCGTTCGGCCAATGCGTCGGTCACGATGACGGCGTCTTCCATGTCGCCGATGGTGCTGTCCAGATGGACCGTCACCGCCAGGCGGATGTCGCGCAGGCCGGCCTCTTCCTCGATGACCCAATCGACTTCGTGGACCACGATGTCGGAGCCCAGGGTCGGCCCGATCAACGCCAGAAACGGCATGGGTGACGGCGCGCTGGCCGAGAGCCGGTCATAGGTCGCGACCGTGTCGGCGACTTCGGGCGCGGAAACCAGGAAGCTCGCGGCCAGCTTGGCGGTCGCTTCCAACTCGGCCTCGCGTTCCGTCGCCATCAGCGAGATTTCCCGGTGGGCCCTGTCGATCTCCTGGGATTCGACATAGGCCTCGGAAAGCCCGAACGTCGCGTAACCGACGACCAGCGCGATAAAGACATAGGCCGCGCGCGTCGTCAGCGCGCCCGCGCGTTTTTCGTAGAGCTCCTCGGGCAGCAGCGACAGGACCGGGCGCCGCTTTTGCGCGAACACCGCGCCGTGCAGCACCTCGCCATAGGTATCGTCCGGCTCGGCAACGCCTGCAAGCCTCAGCCGCTCGGCCGCGTCGTGCGGCGTCACCATGCGCAGATGCGACGGCGACATGCCGAGATTAAGCAGCTCCTGGCCGATCTCCGGCGTTCCCGCGACGATAATGTCCAGACCCTGATCGTCGCTGTAGGACATGCGCCTCAGGTAGCCCATGCTCAGCTTGTATTCGCGCTCGATCGTCTGGGCGATTTCGCCGGCGCTGGCATCCGCCGGCGCGCTCTGCGTCAGGCGCGTAAAGACGAACTCGTCGCCGCGAATGACCACCTGGCGGAAACCGCCGGTGCGGTGCCGCGTCACCAGCATGACCCACTGGGGCCGGCTGCCGCGCCGGTGAAACATGTTGGAGAGATTGCGCGCCAGCGATACCGCTTCCAGGGGCAACAACGAGAACGGCTTGACCGGGTTGGGTGCCTGATTGATCCAGTCGATCCAGCCGTCCAGCGCCGGCGAGGCGGGCAAGCCGGCCAAGAGGTAGCGGCGGTCGCGCCGCTCGCCGTCCTGGCGGCCCAGGTAGTGCGCGGCCTTGATCTTGGCTTCCGAAAACGCCGTGGCCAGCCGGCGCTGCAGCATGCCCGCGGCATCGAACATCGAAACCGGCGGGATCGATTCCTTGGCAAACGACTGCTCCAGCACGTCGATCAGCGGATAGACCGGCGTCGACGGTGAGTCCTTCAGCATCTCCAGCATCTGCGCGCTGTCGCCGGGATCACTGGTCGGCGCGAAGCAGCGGTCGCGCACCCGCGACCCGGTCACGCGCAGCAACACCGAGCCTTCGTCACCGATAATCAGGACGAACTTGTTCGACGTGCCGAACGAGAAGTTCATGGCTGACCTGCCGGCAGAGAGCGGATCGTGCTCAGGTGGAGCCGTTGAACGGATCCACCTGAGCACGTGAATCCGCTCTCTTTCCATATGTAGAGCAGATTCACCCGTTTCATGTCATCGCGAAGCGATGACAAAAAAACGGGATCTGCTCTAATGGCGAACGTGGAAATCGGCTTTCGTTGCATCGGGCCTCACTCCTAGAAGCCCATGTTGCCGAAGTTGTCGTAGATCGGACCCAGAACGCCCAGCACGACCCACAACACGACACCGCCGATGGCGATGGTCAGCGCCGGCTCGATCGAGCTGATCATCGACGTCACGGCGTTATCGACCTCGCGGTCGTAGAAATAGCCGATGTTCTCCAGCGCCTCGTTCAGCTTGCCCGACTCCTCGCCGATCTTGAACATGCGCACCACCAGATGCGGGAACTGGCCGGTCGCCTCCAACGCGGCGGAGAGCGACGTGCCGCTTTGCACGTTCTGGCGCGCCATGCTGAGCGATTCCGCCAGCATCTTGTTGGCGACGACGCGGCGCCCGGTTTCGATGCAGTTCAAGACGTCGATACCGCTTTGGAACGTCAGGGCGAAGAAGTGGGCGAAACGCGCCAGCGCCAGCTTCTTCAGGACCGGTCCGACGCCCGGAACACGGAACTTCATGGCGTCGAACCAATAGGAAAACCCCTCGAAGAAGCGCAGCATGAAGGTCACGATCAAGAACCCCGCGACCGGCACGGCAAGCACGACCCACCAATAGGAAGCGAAGAAGTTCGATGTCGCGATCAACGCGCGGGTCATCAGCGGCAACTCGCCGGATGTCGAGATCAGGAACTCCGACACCTGCGGCACCACGAACACCATCATCATGAAGATGACGCCGAAGACCATGATCATCATGAACATGGGGTAACGCGTCGCCTTCTTGATCTTCGATGCCATCTCGCCCTGCCACTTCAGGTGGTCGGCCAGGTGGCCGAAGGCGTTGGAGAGATTACCGCTCTGTTCGCCGGCGGCGACAACACCGGTGAAGACCGCGTTGAAAACGCGCGGGTGCATCTCCAGCGCGCGGCTCAAGTACATGCCGTCGCTGACGTTCCGGACGACCTCGGACAGGATATCCTGCAGGCGTCCGGAATCGGTCGCCTCGCGCACGTCGTTCAGCGCATCGAGCAGCGGCACGCCGGCGCGGTCCAATTGCTGCAGATGAATGCACATCTGCACCATGTCGTCGTTGGTGATCTTCTTCTGCAGGAAGGTCGAGACCTTGCTCTGGCGAACCTCGCCATGGCGGATCAGGTCCAGTCCCATGACCCTCAGGTTCGACTCAAGGTCCATGACGTTGACCGCGTTCAGCGTGCCCGTCACGTTGCGACCGCTCTGGTTCATGGCGCGGTACTTGTAGAGCGGCATCAAAACAGCCTGTCGGTCATGTTGATGTGGCGCACCAGCTCGGCGACGCTGGTTTCGCCGGCCAGCACCTTGGCAATGCCGTCATCGCCCATGGTCTTGAAGCCGTTCTTGCGCGCGCACGACAAAAGTTCGACGCGCGAGGCTTCGCGGGCGACCAATTCATCCATCTCGTCGTTGAAACCCAGGATCTCGACCGCCGCGACACGGCCCCGGTAACCCCGGTTGTCGCAGGCCTCGCAGCCGACGGGATGCCAGATCTCCGGCTTTTCGGCGGGATCGATACCCAGCACCTGGCATTCGTCCGCGGTTGCCGGGCGGGCTTCCTTGCAGGCGTCACACAGGCGGCGTACCAGGCGCTGGGCCAGGATGCCGATGACGTGGCCGGCCAGCATGGACGGGTTGAGCTTCAGATCGACCAGGCGCGGGATGGCGCCCAGCGCGTCGTTGGTGTGCAGCGTCGTATAGACCTGATGGCCGGTCATGGCCGCGCGCAGCGCCATGGTAGCGGTGTCTTCGTCCCGCACCTCGCCGATGAAGACGATGTCCGGATCCTGCCGCAGGATCGAACGCACGCCTTCGCCGAACGACATGCCCGCGGCCTCGCGGATATGCGACTGGCGGATCAGCGGCAGCTCGTACTCGACCGGGTCTTCCAGGGTCATGATGTTGACCTCGACCGAGTTGATCTTTTCCAGCATGGCGTAGAGCGTCGTCGTCTTACCGGAGCCGGTCGGGCCGGTGATGACGATGATGCCCTCCGGGCGCTTCAGAAGCGTGCCCATGACGCGCGTGTTGTGCTGGCTGAAGCCGAGCTCGTCCAAGGGCTTCAGGGACTTCGACTTGTCGAGCACGCGGATGACGATGTTCTCGCCGTGCACGGTCGGGTGCGAGGCCACACGGAAATCGACCTCGCGGCCGCCGACATGGATGCTCATGCGCCCGTCCTGCGGGTTGCGCGTGTCGGCGATGTTCATGCCGGAGATGATCTTGATGCGCACCGAGATCGCCGGCCAATAGTCCTTATGGAAGGTGCGCACCTGGGTCAGGATACCGTCGACGCGATAGCGCAGACGCACGAACACGCCTTCCGGTTCGAAATGCATGTCGGACGCACCGACCTTCACGGAGTCCATGATGATCGCGTTGACCAGGCGCACGGTCGGGTTGACGTAACCGTCCTCGGTGGTCAGCGCCTGGATATCGACGACACCGGTCTCGATCTCGCGCAGGATGCCGTCGATCGACATCTCGTAGCCGTAGAGCCGGTCGATCGCCTCGGTCAGATCCTGTTCCGACGTCAGCAGCGGCAGGATCTCGATGTCGCGCGGGAAACAGCGGCGCAACTGGTCGAGCGCCAGGACGTCATAGGGGTCCGACATCGCCGCCTGCAAGACGTCGTCGACCAGGGCGACGGGCAGGACCGCGTACTTCGACGCGATGTCTTTGGGCACCTGCTTGATCAGATCGGCGTCGAACATGGCGGTCGCCGGATCGAACTGCTCAAGCCCGGTCGATTCCGCCAGCACCGCCGACAGCGCCGACTGGGTAATGAACCCGAGGTCGACGAAGACCTCGCCCAGCAGTTTGTCGCCGCGCTTGCGCTCGCGCATCGCGACGTCCAGTTGGTCCTGGGAGATCAGGCCGAGTTCGCGCAGCCGCTCGCCCAGACGCATCTGCTTGACCTGTCCGGTCTGCGGCGCGCCGGACGGACGGGTCGGCGCATCGGCCACCCGCCTCTCCGCCAACGCCGCCAGATCGGGCATTGGCGGCATGACCGGCATCTCTGGTGCCGGCGGCGGCGCCGACGTATCCGCCGCCTCGCTGCCCGCCGCGTCGTTGGCGGGCGCGGCGGCATCGGTGTCACCGACGCGAATGTCGAAGCTGGGTTTCGGCGCCGTGACCGGCGCCGCGTCCTCATCCAGCGCGGGTTCTGAGCGCGCCGGCGGCGGCGGTGGTGGCGGGGCGTCCGCACGAGCCTGGGCGCCGGCCCCCTTGGCAAGGTCCGCCGCCATGGTCAACGGTTTGCCCGACCTGCCGGGCTTGCCGAATACCGCCATTCCTCACCTCAAGCGCCTGATCGATGCCGTCCGCCGACCCCTCGGCACATGACAGCAGAACGTCAACGGTTTCCCGTGGCGTTTTCAGGCGTCCCCAACTGCTTTCTTCGCGCGTATTTTAGTACACAAGCTGTTAGAATCATATTCCGATAATGCTCAACCCGACCGATAACGCGTATTAATGTGAACTGTGTTTATGATGCATAAACAAGCCGGTCTGTGGCGACCGTCACAACTACATCGGTCGTTCTCTTGATTTGATGAACACAGTGGATTAGCGGCACTGGCGAAAGATGAAGCCTGATTCAACACAGAATCCGTCCCAATCGACCGAAAAGGGCTTCACCCTGATCGAAATGGCGATCGTCATCGCCATTATCGGCGTTCTGGTTGCCATGATGGCGCCGCTGCTGGGCAACATCGCGGAGAACAACCGGACGGAACTGACCGTTCAGCGCATGGACCAAATCGAGAACGCCATGGTGGTCTTCCTGCGCCAGAACGGCCGCTTGCCCTGTCCGGCCGCCCCCAACGGCTCGCCCTTGGGTGATGAACGGGCCAGCTGCAACAGCGGCAACAACAACGACGGCATCGTGCCGTTCCGCAGTCTCGGACTGGCCGAGGCCGATGTGCGCGACGGCTACGGCAACTACTACACCTATCACGTCGCCGAGGACTACGCGGACAGCGGCCTGCCCACGGTGATAACCGATCCCGGCGGCTTCTGTTTCGTCGCCTCCGGCGAACCGGACGGCGATCTGGACATTGAAGACATCAACGGCACCAACGTGACCGGCCAGGACATCGCGTTCGCGCTGATCAGCCACGGCAAGAACGGCTATGGCCGCTACAACCCGCCGGGCACCGGCAAGGTCAACGCCAATGGCGGCGGCACCTTCGAGGACGAGAACAACGACTCCGATGCCGACTTCGTCGACGGTATCCGCCTGACCGCCGATGCGACAGACGGTCCCCTTGATGACTCGGTCATCTGGAGAACCCGCGACGGTCTCGCCGGTCAGGCGATCGAGTTCGGCTGTTCGCCCTAAAGCGGAGCATGGTTCGGCGGAACCGTTTGACGGCTCCACCAATCCATGTGAACCCGCTCGCAGTTTGTGCGTAGAGCAGACGTCGGTTCTAGACCGCGCTGCTTTCCTCGTTCCAGCTTTGCAGCTTGCGGTAGACCGTTGACGGGCTGATCTCCAGAAGCGCGGCGGCGCGCGGCACGTTGCCGTCGCTTAAACGCAAGGCCTCTTCGATCGTCTCCCGCTCGACCTCATGCAGCGGCCGGATAGCGGCTTCCGTCAGTTCACCCGACGCAACATCGGCCCGGCGTTTGCGCAACGGATCGTTGGCCGGTTGCGGCAACCCGGCCGAACCGTCCAAAGGCGGCGGCAGCATCTCGCGGGTCACGACCTCGCCGGTGTTCAAGACAACGACGTTGCGGATGATGTTCTGCAGCTCCCTGACATTGCCGGGCCAGGAATAGGCGCGGAACAGGTCGCGCACGCCCGCGTCCAAGCGCACGAACGGCTTGCTCTCCTGGCGCGCGAACTCGCGCAGGAAGTTTTCGGCGATGTCGATCACGTCGTCGTCGCGCCGGTTGAGCGGCGGCAGATGAATCGGGATGACATGCAGACGGTAGTAGAGGTCGGCGCGGAAGCGTCCGCTCTCCACCTCCTTCAGCGGGTTGCGGTTGGTCGCGCAGACAAAACGCACGTCGACCCGTTCCGACCGGCTGGAGCCGACCCGCTGGAACGTACCGGTCTGGACAAACCGCAGGAGCTTGGCCTGGAGCGCCGGCGCCATGTCGCAGATCTCATCCAGGAACAGCGTGCCGCCGTCGGTCAAGGTCGCCGCGCCATCGCGGTTGGAGACCGCGCCCGTGAACGCGCCTTTGACATGGCCGAACAGCTCGCTCTCCAGCAGGTCGCGCGGAATCGCCGCGCAATTGAGCGCCATGAACGGACCCTTTGACCTCTCGCTCAGGTGGTGAATGGCCTCGGCGCACAGCTCCTTGCCGGTGCCGCTCTCGCCGGTAATGAAGATCGATGCCTGACTGGGCGCCGCGCTTTGAATGGTCGCGTAGACGCTTTGCATCTCCATCGAGGATCCGATGAAGCCGGCAAACGCGCTGTGCCGCGTCTCGCTCGCCATGCCGTCGACCAGGCGCTGCAGCTCGCGCCGTTCCAGCGCGTTGCGCAGCGTGACGATCAGACGCTCCTGGCTGAACGGTTTGACCAGGAAATCGTAGGCGCCGTCGCGCATCGCCTCGACGGCGGCGCTGACCGAACCATGGGCGGTGATGATGACGACCGGACACGGCAACTGGCGTTGTTTGATCCAGCGCAGGATTTCCAAACCATCGATGTCGGGCAGCCTGAGGTCGAGAAGAACCGCGTCCGGCGCCTGTTTGTCAATCGCCGAAAAGGCCGCCTCGCCGGTTTCGACGTGCTCGACGGAAACCGGCTCGAAGCGCAAATACTCCTTGTAGACACGCGCCAAGGGCGGCGTGTCTTCGACCAGAAGCACTGTCGGTTGACGGTTCATCGCCCTCCTCGCGAACCGTAGTCCCGCTGCGTCTTAAACTAGAGCAGATTGGACATGTGTTCAATCTTTCGGACCCGGCGTAGGAAGCCCATAGACTCTACGTATCACCTGTAATCATGGATTTGGCGACGGGCATAGAAAGCGTGGCAACACCACCGGAGGACGTCGTCCAGCAGCAGTTTTCCTTGTCGTCTCAACGCTTTATCATGCTAGGCTTGGACGACGACGAACTCATGAAGCTGGCCGGCGAAGGTGACCGCGAAGCCTTTGCCGGGCTGGTCGAAAGGCACCTGGACCGTTGCGTGACGATCGCGCGGCGCAGCCTGGGTGGTGCCCAGAGCGAGGCCGAAGACGTCGCCCAGGATGCCATGATGCGTTTGTGGCGGCACGCACCGCGCTGGGAGTCGGGCCGCGCCAGGGTATCGACCTGGCTCTACCGCGTGGTCGTCAATCTTTGTATCGACCATGCGCGCAAGAACAAACGCTACGGCGGTGAGGTGCCGGAGGATACCGTCGACGAGGCGCCAAGCGCCTTCGACGGGCTGGCGGCCAAGGGCGTGTCCGACGCGGTCAGGGACGCCATCCAGGAGCTGCCGGAACGACAGAAGACAGCGCTCGTCTTGTGCTTCTACGAAGGCATGAGCAACGCGGAAGCCGCGAGCGTGATGGAATTGACTGTAGGAGCGGTTGAGCAATTATTGGTCCGGGCCAGGCGCAGCCTGCGCGTCAGTTTGGCCGGCCTTCGCGAGTAACGGAAACAACAATGAACGAGACAAACAACATCCATGGTCTGTTGAGCGAGCGCGAGCTCGACCGGGCGCTGAACGCCTGGCGGGTCGAAGGCGCCAGCGACGGCTTGGCGGAGCGCATCGCCGCCGAGATCGACACGGTGGAGCAGACCGAAAGCCCGCGCATCGTCACGCCGATGCTGAAGACCGCGGCGGCGCTCTTGATCGCCGCCGGCCTCGGCATCTTTGTCGGGCTGATGGAGGACAATCCATCCACCGTCGACTTGACCGACTTCGTGTTCGGCCAGCATGTCGAGGAAGGTCTGACGTTATGAACGGGCTGGGGCGATGGACAAAGGTCCTGGGCGTCGTGCTCGTCGTGTCGCTGGCGTTCAACTTTTTCCTGATCGGCTGGATGGGCGCGCGTTGGGTCTATGACAGACACATGGGCCCGAAGTTTTCCGTGACACGCTTGGTGCACGATCTGCCGGACGAGCAGCGCGAGGCCGTATTGGCAGTCTTCGAGGAAAGTCGCGACAACGTCCATGAAGCCATGGACCGTCTGCGCGACGCCCGGCACGCGGTGTCGGATGCCATGCTGGCGGAGCCCTTCGATCCCGAGGCTGCCGCGCTCGCGCTTGCCGAACTCAGACGGCAAAGCACCGCCATGCAGGAGACCATGCACGCCGCCCTTTTGGAGGCCGCGGTCAACCTGCCGCCGGAAACCCGCGTCGACCTCGGCCGCTTCGCCACCATGTCGCGGATGCGGTAGCTCGCCGCACACCCCCTCTCCCAGCTACGGCTAAGACGCTGACGCGCCCAAGCCTGCGCAACCCTCTCCCCCAACTGACGTGGGGGCGAAGGGACGTGGCGCTGGCCGTGCTTGCCCTCTACCGCTTGCGGGAGAGGGAGGGGCCCGCCGCGAAGCGGTGGGAGGGTGAGGGCCGGAACGATGCGGTCAGTGGTGCACCGCCTCGATGATGCCGAAGCGGCCGAGCCCGGCGATGACCATTTCGACCGCCAGCGCGATCAACAGGATGCCGAACACGACCTCGGAGATGACCAGCGTCGTCGGTTTGAGCCGTTTCGAGAGTTTGTCGATGTTGCTGAAGATCAGGTAGTCGAACCCGGCGATCACCACGATGACGGCAAGGACGACCAGGACGGCCCAGATTGAGCCGACTTCGCCGGACGCGATGATCAAGACCGCAACGCCGACCGGATTGAGCAGATAGGGAATGGCCAGCGGGTAGACCGCCATGCTGTGAATATCAGTCGGCTCGTCCTCGGCCCCTTCTTCCTTCTTCTTGCCGGGCCCGGCGAACATGCCGAGCGCCAGGATCAACAGAATGATCCCGCCGGCGATGCTGATCGCGCCGCCTGAGATGTGCAGAAGACGCATCAGTAGGGCGCCGCACGCGAACAGCACGATCGCCGTGATGAAGGCCGTCTTGACCATCTTGACGCCGACTTCACGCTGCTGGTGCGCCTCGAGATGCTTGGTTTTCTCCAAGAACGGAACCAGCGCGATTTTCGGTCCCATGCCGATGAGCATCAGAACCAGCAGGTTCACGACCATTGAAACACTGACGGTGGATAGATCCACGGGCACCCCCTCCCCTTTTGCCTGAACCCTATCTGAGGATGTTCGGGGAATCTATGTGACACAAACCGACGGCGACTCAACCGTCGGTTCAAGCCGCCACGGTTGGCCGCCGCACAGCCGCAACCAGTGCCTATTCGTCGCGCAGCAAACGCAGATAGCTGTCGTAGCGCGCCGGTGGAATCTTGCCCGCCTGAGCGGCCGCGCGCACGGCGCAACCGGGTTCGTGATCGTGCGTGCAATCGCGGAACCGGCATTCGCCGATCAGATCGACAAACTCGGGGAAGTAACCGGCCAGCTCCTGCGGGCTGATGCCGGTCATGGCCAGCGAGCGCACGCCGGGCGTGTCGACGACGCCGGTCTCGTCATCCAGCCAGTGCAGGGTCGCGACCGACGTCGTGTGACGGCCCTGGCCGCGCTTGCCGCCGACCTCCGCCGTCGCGGCCGCGGCCTCGCCGACCAGGGCGTTGACCAACGACGACTTGCCGACACCGCTATGGCCGGCGAACACGACCAGCTTGCCGTCGATCAGAGTCCTTAGCTCGTCGAGCCCCTGATGTGTCTTGGCCGACACCTCGACGATGGGCAGGCCGAGGTCGCGGTAGATCGAAAGGTCGGGCAGGTCGTCGGTCAGGTCGGCCTTGTTGACGGCGACCGCCGCGTCGATACCGCCGTACTGGCAGAGCACGAGATAACGGTCGATCAGGCGCGGATGAAACGGCGGTCGTTTGGCCGCGACGACGATGACGGCCAGGTCGATGTTGGCGGCCAGCACGTGCTCTTCCGCGCCCGCGTCGGAGCGGCGCGAGCGGTCATGGCGCAGCCGCGCCAGCCG
>JANQGO010000347.1 GCA_028277285.1 Alphaproteobacteria bacterium
TTACGCCAGTAAGCCGCGCGAAGTCGTTAGAGCTAGGAGTGTCCTCCGTAGCCTTGGCGAAGGAGGGCGAGTTCGAACTTTCTCCCACTATTCCCGCCACTCCGGGACATAAATACGAACGCCGTTCGCCGCCGATTTTACGTGGCGTTCTTAAGCGGTTTACGACTTCAAGCGCCGACCAGTGCAAGCTGAACTATTTCCGCCGCCTTCGCTCATCACGCGCGCGTCGAACAGTGTCTCCTGGACATAGATCTTACGCGGCGATGATGGGGGCGATATCGTTCAAACAGTCTCCCGAATCGCTGGCCGTCTCGAGATCGAAGCGCAATTGCAGATTGAGCCAGAACTCGGGCGTGGTGCGCAGGGCGCGCGCCAGACGTAGCGCAGTGTCTGGGCTTACGGCAGCCTGACCACGAATGAGACGGGTGACACGGTTGGTCGGCACGTGAATCGTGCGAGCAAGCGTAGTCGCGCTCACACCGAGTGGGTCAAGGAATTCCTTGTCTAGAATCTCCCCGGGATGGATAGGGGCGTACTTAGTCGTCATGTCGCGTTCGGGCCTCCTTGCCCAGCTACGCGGGCCTCTTCCAGCCTCATCAGGCTTGCCCTTCGTGCGCGATGCCCCCGAGAGGGCTAGTGAATGGTCTACAATCTCCACTTCTTGCGGCCCCTCTTGCGCCCAGACGAAGCAAAGCCGCCATTGGTCATTGATCCGAATGGAATGAGCGCCGGCTCTATCTCCACGCAGCGCCTCCAAACGATTACCTGGTGGGCGCCGCAGATCATCCAAGACGCAGGCAGCATCAAGCATGAGCAACTTACGCCTCGCCTGCCGCTCGATGGCGCCGAAAGGTCGCGAACGCTCCCGCCTGAATAGGGCCTCGGTCTCGCGACAGCGAAAGGACTGGATCATGGCTTCGGAGCACAATCTGTTCGCGACATGCCAAGTTACGCATTACGTAACATGTAAAAATCAGCATATCGATTTCAGCTTTGCAGACGATTTCCAAAGAGATCCTCTAAGGAATAGTTCGCATCATGGACTACCGCTTAGCGGACAAAGCGCCATTTTGCTGAAGATTTCAAACGTCCACTTTCGGATCTGCTCATCGTGACATCTTCACCATTACCGTCCCAATCAGCGTCGTGAAGATGGATAGTAGCCGGGCCAGATCCAGGCGCTCTCGCAAGACAAAAACGCCAATAATGACCGCAAAGACCATGCTCGTTTCCCGCACGGCAGAAACGAGCGCGATCGGAGCCTGCGTCATCGCCCAGATCACAATCCAATAAGCGAGGAACGATATCATTCCGCCCAGGACACCGACCTTCCACGCCTTCTTGAAGGATACAATGACCTGGCCGCGTCTCAGATACATTGCCAGAAGAGCTATCGGGATGCCATTAAAGAGATGGACCCAGAATGTGTAGCTGGTCGCGCTTTCGGCCAGGCGGGCCCCAAGCCCATCCACGATCGTGTAGCCGGCGATGAATGCGCCGGTTCCCAAGGCATAGAGAATTGCCTTTGGCTCCTTGAAGCCTGCCGCGCCGCGCGTGAGGGCAAGGCTCATGATCCCAAGCCCGATAAGCACGACCGAAAGTCCCTCCTGCCGCGTCAGGGTTTCGCCTACGATCGCGATCGACACGACCACGATAATGAGCGGCGCTGACCCTCGGGAGATCGGGTAGACATGGCTCAGATCGCCGTAGCGATAGGCGCTGATCAAGAAGATGCAGTAGGCCGTGTTCAGAGCGGTCGATGCCCAGATGAATGGCCAACTCTCCGGTGTCGGGAATGCCACGAATGGGACCACCGCCGATGCAACGGCAACCTGGCTCAACATCATGATGGCAATCACGACAAGCCTGTCGGCATTCGCCTTTACCAAGGCGTTCCATGCGGCATGCAACACCGCCGCGCCAAGCACCATGGCAAAGACAACCGTGGTCACTTTATTCTCCTGAATTCGGAATGTTCGGTTTCAGTTTGTGATCGGTACTAATGGTGCTTCGTGACAAACCAAAGTGATTGCAACGCACCGCAGCGTCGGTGACTTTGGGCTCGAAGCCGTCGTAGGCAACAAGGCGTCCGGAAAGCTCACCGCCAGAGTGTGCCGGCGTCGTGCGGCGGCGAATTGCTTCGCGGAACTGATCACTACGGCGCATCCTGCAATCATTTCATCGTAGTGCTATATGTCCGTTTTGGCGTAGCGCACGCCGCTGGCCCCAAAACGGAAGGATGGCGGCGCAAGCGCCGCCATCCTGTCCCGTCGGTCCGCCGTCAATTCTTCGACACGCCCCACGGCAGCGGCCGCGCGGCCGCCCAGGTGGTGAAGCCGTCAACGCCGGGCCGGACCCCGTCGATGGTCGGCGTGAAGTATAGCGGGATGATCGGCACGTCCTCGGCCATCAACGCGTGCAGCTTCTTGAAGATCGCCTGGCGTTCGGCGTCAATGTTGGTCAGCGCGCTCCGCGCCACCAGGTCGCGGGCCTCGGCATTGTCCCATTGCGCCCACTTCTGCTTCTGCTTGTCGCCGACGAAGACGCCATACAGCATGCCGGGGTCCAGCCGCGCCGAATAGCCGAAGGACTGCATTTGGAACGTGCCCTTCAGGTAATGGTCGAGCTGCGTCGCCCAGTCCATGACCTCCAGCTTCACGTTGAACCCGGCCGCCTGCAACATGGCGTGCACGATCACCGCGCGGTCGTACATGCCGGTATACTTCTTGTTCGCCTGCAGGACGATTTCCTCGCCCTTGTAGCCCGCTTCCTTGGCCATGGCCGCCGCCTTGGCCGGATCGTAGGCCGGCCAGCGCAGGAAGGCGTCGTCGAAATAGGCGCTGGACCGGCTTACCGCCGAGGGGTTGCCGTCGGCCAGCCCGCCCGTGCGCGCCTCGGCGATCTGGCCGGAATCGATGGCGTGCGCCAGCGCCCGGCGCAGTTTCGCGTCCGACAGCACCGGGTCCTGGGTCTGGATCAACACCGGCGACCAGCCCAGTCCGGGCGCCGTCTGGATCCTGATTCCGGCCGCCTTCAAGCCCTCGATCCGGTCCGGCGCGACGCCCGGCAGGACATCGATCGCGCCGGTCTTCAGCGCCGCCTCGGCCGAGTTGGCGTCCGGAATGATCAGGTAGGTCAGCTTGCCGGCCACTGCCTCGCGGGCGCCAGCATAGGCGCTGCCGGGTTTATCGGACTTGGTGTAGGCGTCGTGCCGCGAGAGCGCGATACGATCGTCCCGTTTCCAGTCCGCCAGCTTGTAGGGCCCGGTGCCGATGGGCGTCTGGAACGTACCGTCGGCGCCGAGACTGTCGGGATGCATGACCAGAACCTGGCACTGCACGTTCGCGAGCTGTTTCAGGAACAGCGACGAGGGCTGCGCCAGATGGTAGACCACGGTCGCCGCATCCGGCGCCTCGACGGCGGTCACCTCCAGGCCGTACCTGCCGGAGAACTGCCGCCGGCATTTCCAGGTCTCGCCCCCGGCCAGGCGGTCCCAGCTCCATTTCACCTGCCCGGCCGTCAGCGTTGCGCCGTTATGGAACGTGACGCCGTCGCGCAAGGTGAACGTGTAGGTCTTGCCGTCGTCGGACACCGTCCACGATCTCGCCAGCGCCGGCCCGACGCTGAGATCGGTGCGATAGCCGACCAGCCCCTCGAACATGGTGTGCACGACGGTATCGGTATTAGCGTCGCGGCTGCCGCCGGGCTCCAGGCTGAGCACGTCCGAATTCAGCCGGATCACAAGCGTATCCTTGTCCTGCGCCGCCACGGCCGTGGCCGCCAGAACGGCGGCAAGCGCGGCGGTCGTCGCTGCTTTCTTCATCTCCCTGATCCTTTCTTTGCGGTTATGTCGGCGGCCGGCGTGGCCGCCGTGGCGAGGAAGTCGACCACTGCCGGGATCAGCGGTTCGACACGGTGCCCAACGCCGGCGA
>JANQGO010000055.1 GCA_028277285.1 Alphaproteobacteria bacterium
CCAAACTCATCAGATCATCAAGGACCCAACGGTCCCTAAAACACGAAAACCCCGACCAAACAAACCGACTTTGCGCAACAGGCCCCTTGAGGGAGAGGGCCGGGGTGAGGGGGAACGCAGACGCGAAGAGCAAAGCGCGGCGGCTAACCCAGCACCATGTCGAACTGGCCGAGCGCGCTGCCGTCGTCAGCTGGCGCAAAGTCGACGATGACGTTCTGGCGCTGCGCCGGATCGTCGATACGTCGCAAAAGCCCGTCCTTGGCATTGCCGGGTTCGTCGGCAAAGTACATCTGAGTGACCAACTCCCTGCCGTCCGGTGCCCGAACCGCAAAGTGCAGATGCCGCGTCCGGCCGGGGTAGAGCCCCGGCCTGATGGTCTTGAAACGGTATGCGCCGTCCGCCGTTGTCATCGTGTGGCCGAAACCCTGGAAACCGGCATCGACCTCGCGGCTGCTTGAATCGAGCGGGTGGTGATAGCGCCCGGCCGCATTGGCCTGCCACAACTCGACGCGCGCGCCCTCCAGAGGCGCGCCATCGATCCCCAGAATACGCCCGGTCACGTGAATGACATCACCGGTCGCGCCCACCGACGCGCCATCGACCGATGTCAGATCGTTGTCATCGTCAAGCGGCAGCTCAAGGGGATAGAACGGACCGGCTGCCTGTCGCGGCGTCGCCACCAGCGAAGCCCAGGCCGGCGACGCGACCACGCCTCCGGCGCCAAGGCCGGTTGCCAGGAGCCACCGTCGCGACAAGCGGTTTCGTGATGACGTCATCAATTCGTCCTCAGCAACACGCCCCATGTCGAACCAACCACAGGGACCGAGCGGAGCACCAGTCACCTTTACGCGATCAAATCAACGGCCGATCAGCGCCAGCCACTCCTCTTCCGTCATGACGGTTAGGCCCAGTTCCGTCGCCTTCTTAAGTTTCGACCCCGCGCCCGGACCGGCGACCACGATATCGGTTTTCGCCGAGACGGAACCGGCGACCTTGGCGCCCAGGCTCTCCGCCGTCGCTTTCGCCTCCTGACGTGTCATCGCTTCCAGGCTGCCGGTGAAGACGACGGTCTTGCCCGCGACCGCTGTATCGGACGCGGCCGCCGCCATGTCCTCAACCTCCAACTGGTCGAGCAAACCTTCGACGATCTCGCGGTTATGGGGCTCGGCGAAAAACTCGACCAACGCCTCGGCCGCCGTTTCGCCGATGCCGTCGATGTTCAAGAGGTCGTCCCAGCTCTCGCCCTCGCCCACTTTGGCGTCACGCATGGCTTTGTAGAACGCCGCCGCCGAGCCGTAACTGCGCGCCAGGACGCGCGCTGTCGTCTCACCGATATGGCGAATGCCGAGCGCATTGATAAAGCGGTCGAGGCCGATCTGACGGCGGTCCTCAATGGCCTGAAACAGATTGCGCGCCGACACCTCGCCCCAACCGTCCTGGTCGGCAAGGTGTGTTTCTGAGTCACCGTCGCGTTTGGCGAGCGTGAAGATTTCGACGGGATTGCGTATCTCCTCGCGATCCCAGAAGAACTGGACCTGCTTGTCACCCAGTCCTTCGATGTCGAAGGCATTACGGCTGACGAAGTGGCGTAACCGCTCGACCGCCTGGGCCGGGCAGATCAGGCCACCGGTGCAGCGCCTGGCGGCGTCAAGCTTGCCGGTCTTGGGATTGTGTTCGCGCACGGCCATGCTGCCGCAGATCGGACACTTCTGCGGGAACTTGTAGCGTCTGGCGCCTTTACGCCGTTTCTCTTTGACCGGCCCCAGGACCTGAGGGATGACGTCGCCGGCGCGCTGCACGATCACCGTGTCTCCGACCCGCACGTCCTTGCGCTCGATCTCTTCCTCGTTGTGCAGGGTCGCGTGCTGCACGACGACACCGCCGACAGTGACCGGTTCCAGGACAGCGACCGGCGTCAGCGTGCCAGTGCGGCCGACCTGGATCTTGATCTCCTTCAGGACGGTCTGCGCCTTTTCCGCCGGAAACTTGTGGGCGATCGCCCAGCGCGGGGCGCGGCTGACAAAACCCAAGCGCCGCTGCCAGTCCAGCCGGTCGATCTTGTAGACGACACCGTCGATGTCGTAGGGCAGATCGGCCCGCTCTTCGCCGACCGAGCGGTAGAGCTTCAGCATGGCGTCGAGGTCGTGGCACAGGGCGATGTGCGGGTTGACCTGAAAGCCCCAACGCTTGAACGCCTCCAACATGCCCCAGTGGGTCTCGGCAGGCAGAGCATCGGCCTCGCCCCAGGCATAGACGAAGAGCTTCAGGTTGCGCGACGCGGTGATCGCGACATCGAGCTGGCGCAACGAACCGGCGGCCGCGTTGCGTGGGTTGGCGAAGCGCGGCTGGTCCTCGGCCTCGCGCGCCTCGTTCAGCGCAAAGAAGTCGTCGCGGCGCAGGTAAACCTCGCCGCGGATCTCGAAAACGCCCGGCATATCGTCCGCGTCAACCCGGTCCGGCACGTCGTCGATGGTCGCCACGTTGGCGGTGATATCCTCGCCGACAGTACCGTCGCCACGGGTCGCGGCGCGCACGTAACGCCCGTTCTCGTAGCGCAGCGAAACGGCCAGCCCGTCGATCTTGGGCTCGGCGACAACGGCGACGTCCTGCGCTTCGTCCAGCCCCAGGAAGCGGCGTACCCGTTCCAGGAAGTCGGCGACATCCTCGTCGTCGAAGGCGTTGCCCAGAGAGAGCATGGGCACGGTGTGGGTGACGGTCGCGAAGCCAGCGGCCGGACGGGCACCGACGCGCCGGCTGGGGCTGTCGTCGCGGACCAGATCGGGATGAAGTGATTCGATGGCCTCGTTGCGCCGTCGCAGGGCATCGTAATCGGCGTCGGAAATCTCCGGCGCGTCCTGCTCGTGATAGAGCTTGTCGTGATGGGCGATTTCCTCGGCAAGATGGGCGAGCTCGGCTGCCGCCTCCTCCAATGACAGCTCTTCGATCGGACGTTCGTGCAGCGCCGCGTCCATCAGGAAACACCGGCCTTGAGCAGACTATCGGCGGCCGCGCGCGCCTCCTTGGTCACCTTGGCGCCGGCCAGCATGCGCGCGACTTCCTCGCGCCGCGCGTCCAGATCCAACGCCACCGCATCGACTGACGCGGACGTCTTGCTGGTCTGCTTGGCGATACGGACGTGCCCGTCCGCGCGTGCCGCGACCTGGGGCGAGTGGGTAACGACCAGAACCTGACCGTCGCGTCCCAGCGATTGCAGGCGCTCGCCGACCGCGTCAGCCACCGCACCGCCGATGCCCGCGTCGACCTCGTCGAACACCATGGCGGCCCCCGGGCGCTTCTCCGCCAGCGCCACTTTCAGCGCCAGCATGAAGCGCGACAGCTCACCGCCCGACGCGATGCGCTGCAAAGGCCCCGGTTCGGCGCCGGGATTGGTGGCAACGAGAAACGCCACCTTTTCGGCGCCCGCCTTGCCCCAATCGTCTCGGTCCAGAGGTTCCAGCACGGTCTCGAACCGTGCCTTGCCCATCTTCAGAGGCTTCAGCTCCGTCGCCACCTTGGCGTCCAACGCCTTGGCAGCCTTCTTGCGGGCGGTCGTCAGCTTACGGCAGTGTTTCTCGAATTTTTCTGAGGCCTTCGTTTCCGCATCGGCAAGCTTGGCCAAGACACCGTCGCGATCGTCGATCAAGGCAAGCCGGTCGCGCAGCCGCGTCAACATGTCCGGCAGTTGCGCAACCGTCACCTGGTGGCGCCGCGCCGCCGCGCGCAGACCGAACAGGCGGCCTTCGATTGTCTCCAGGTCATCGGCATCGCCTTCCATATCGCGCCCAGCCAGTGTCAGCCTGGCGATCGCCTCGTTGGCTTCGGCGACAGCACGATCAAGGGCGCCGATGGCGGGGTCCAGCAGGCCGGCTGCCTGGTCCTGAACACGCGACAGTTCGCCGGATGCCATACGCAGGGTCGTATCGAGGCCGCTTTCGCCTTCCAGCGCACCGAGCGCAGCATTGATCGCTTCGACGATGCGCTGGGCGTTGACCAGCCGGGATCGCTGGCCGGCCAACGCGTCCTCCTCATCGGGCTGCGGATCGAGCGCTTCGAGTTCGGCGAGTTCATCGCGCAGCGAGGCTTCGATGTCGCGGATCTTCGCCTCGTCCTCGCGCGCCTCGTCCAAGGCCTGGCGGGCATCGCGCCACGCACGCCAAGCCTCGCCAACGGTCGCCGCCTGCTTGTCCAGACCGCCAAAGGCATCGAGCAGCGCGCGATGCGTCTCCGCGCGCAGCAGGCCGCGCTGATCATGCTGGCCATGGACCTCGATCAAGAGCTCGCCCAAACGCCCGAGCAAGCCGACGCTCGCCGCCTCGTCGTTGACAAAGGCACGGCTGCGCCCGTCCGCCTGAACGACGCGGCGCAGGACCAGGTCGTCGCCGGTCTCGAAGCCCTGCTCTTCCAGGATTGCCGTCACCGGATGGCCGGGCGGCACATCGAATGTTGCCGACACGACGGCCCGCTCGGCTTTCGGCCGGACCATCGCCGCGTCGGCCCGTACGCCCAGCGCCAGGCCCAGGGCATCCATCAGGATCGACTTGCCGGCGCCGGTCTCGCCGGTCAGCGCGGTCAGACCCGGCCCGAACGCCAGCTCGACCCGATCGATGACCACGAGGTCGCGGACCTGAAGCGAGGCAAGCATGCCAAACCCGACGCCGCTAAGGCCGTTTGGGGTGGGCTGACATCACCGGTCCGACGCCGCTGCGTGCATGACCGCTAACCCTCTAACTCGGTGGTCTCGGCGATCCAGGAGTCTTCGTAGAGTTGCGGCACCAGGTTGCGCTCGGCCAGAAGATTGTAGCTGTCCTCGTACCAGACGCTGCCCGGGAAGTTATAGCCCAGCACCGCGGCCGCCGTCTGAGCCTCGCTGATCACGCCGATCGCCAGATAGGTCTCGGTCAGACGCATCAGCGCCTCCGGCACATGGCTGGTCGTCTGGTAGTTGACGATGACGACCTGGAAGCGGTTGAGCGCGGCGATCCACTCGTTGCGGTTCTGATACCAGCGTCCGATCGCCATTTCCTTACCGGCCAGATGGTCGTCCGTCAGTTCCAACTTCAACTGCGCATCGCGGCCGTATTCGGAGTTGGGAAACAGCCGCACGACCTCGGTAAACGCCTGGCGTGCCAGCTGGGTCATACGCTGATCGCGCGCGACGTCCGAGATCTGCTCGTAGTAGCTCTGACCGATCAGGTAGTAGGCGTAGGCCACGTCCTTGTGGCCGGGATGCAGCTGGATGAAGCGGTCGGCCGCCAGGATGGCGTCGTCATAGTTGTCGTTCTGGTAATAGGCGAATGCCGACATCAATTGGGCGCGGGTCGCCCATTGGGAATACGGATGCTGGCGCTCGACCTCGTCAAACTCCCTGGCGGCTTCCGGATACTGGCCGGCGATCAGCAGGTTGAGCGCGGTGTTGTAGAGGTCCTCGACCGGCCGTTCGACATAGGGTTCGGGCTCGGACTCACAGGCGCCGAGCACCAGCGCCGTCGCGACCACAAGGATCGCGCCGCCGCGGCCGGCTCTTTGGGATAGGGAGCGTAGAGACAATTGGGACACCCGCCATGTTTGCATGCGTGGGATCATAGCACCGGAGCCACCGGCGTCCTATACGACGTTGGCCCCTGGAAGCAAAGTTGACAGCAATTCGGGCAGATCGCGCATGCTGTCAAAGGTCGACTGGGCACCGGCGCCGATCAGGTCGTCGCCGTGGCCGGGCTGGCAGTGGCTGGCCCCGCAGAAGCCGAGAACGGCCATGCCGGCGGCCCGGGCGCCGCGCACGCCGGGGACGCTGTCTTCGACGACAATACAGGCATCGGGCGGCACGGCCATTTCCCGGGCTGCGAGCAGAAACAGATCCGGCGCGGGTTTGCCGTTCTTCACCATGGTCGCGCTCAGAACCCGAGGAAAGCGGTCATAGAGCCCGACATGACCCAGGGTTACCTCAAGCCGTTCCGGCGTACTGCTCGATGCCACGCAATAGGCCACGCCCAGGGCATCCAGGTGGTCCAGCACCTCGGCGATAAACGCAACGGCCTCCAAATCCTCGTGGAACATGGCGACCTCACGGTCGTGGAGGCGATCGGCGAAACCGTCCGGCAACGACCGCCCGGCTTCTTCTTCGATGGTCGCCAACATGCTGGCCGTGGACATGCCGGTGAACCGCTGACCGATGACCTCGGCACCGATCGGGAAGCCCGCATCGTGCAGTTCGGCCGATGTTGCGGCACACGACACCGGCTCGCTGTCGATCAGGACGCCGTCGCAGTCAAAGACAACCAGCCCAGATTGCTTAAGGCCGTCGTCACGGATCACGGTGAACGACGGCCTTCAAAGCAAGGAGACACTAGGAAAGAAGATCAGGCGCTGGCCACCAACGGCATGTCGGGCCAATCGCTCGCTTCGACGTAGTCCGACCATTCCCATGCGCTGTCGTCGGCAAAGACGGCCTTCAACAGCTCGATGTTCAGGGCATGGCCTGAGCAATGGCCGTCGAACGAGCCGATCACCGGCGCACCGGCAAGGGCCAGATCGCCGATGGCGTCGAGCACCTTATGGCGCGCGAACTCGTCGTCGAACCGCAAGCCGCCTTCGTTCAAGACCTTGTCGCCGCTGACGACGATGGCGTTGTCCAGCGAACCGCCGAGCGCAAGTCCATTGGCCTGCAGGCCGGCGACGTCTTCCATCAGGCCGAACGTGCGGGCGCGCGACACGTCGTTCTTGAACGTATCGGACGACACCTGGACAGTGGCGCGCTGGCGCGCGATGCGGCTGTTGTCGTAGATGATCTCGCAGCTGACCTGCCGCCCGTCGAACGGCGTCAGGGTGGCGCGCCTGTCGCCGTCCTCGACAGCCACGGGCTTGCGAATACGAATGGCGCGGCGCGACGCATCCAGCGTCTCGATGCCGGCGCATTCGATCAGAAAGACGAAGGGCGACGCGCTGCCGTCCATGATCGGCAGTTCGGCGCTGTTGACCTCGACCACGGCGTTATCGATACCGCAGCCGGCCAACGCGGCCATGACATGCTCGATCGTCGCCAGCGTGGCGCCGGAGGCATTGGTCAGCGTCGTGCAGAGAAACGTGTCGGAGACGTAGTCGTAGCGCGCCGGAAACAACCGGGCGCCGTTTTGAAGATCGGTGCGTTCGAAGACGATGCCGGAATTGGCCGGAGCGGGCCGCAGCGTCATCGACGTCTTTTCGCCGGAATGCAGGCCTATACCTGTGCACGAAATCGGCGTCTTCAGCGTCGTTTGTTGAGTTGTGGCCATTACCTGGCCCTCCTTACATTAGGTCCAACGGATCCACCCCCCGGATCCCCATCGCACCCGGTCACCAGCGGAAAAGTTTATCCTGCGGGCGAGCGCTCCAGAGACGTTACCTAACAACCGCCTCTGGAGCCCTCAAGTCACTCTTTGTTACAGGATGTTTCAGTCCTGCAGGAGCCGTCGATCAGTTCGCCTGACGACGCAAAAATGCTGGAATATCAAGCACATCGTCTTCGACAGAGCTGATTTCCATACTGGTGTCGGCACCGCTGGAGAGCGACGGTTCCGAACGGGCCTGACGGGCCGGTTCGGGTGCCGGTTGCTCGACCTTCGGTTCGGCCCGCATGGCCGGCTCGGTACGCACCTTGGTCTCCGTACGCGTGTCCTTAGCACGGCCCGTACCCGTCATCCGTTCAAACAAACTCGGACGGCGGGCTTCACCGGTTCCGTTGGCAAGCGCCGATGCCGCCGCCGGATCCGCCTTGGCCTCAGGCTCCGGACGGCGCTGGGGCTGGACCGGCGCCGGCGCAATGAAGCTTGCTTCTTTGGCCGGTTGCGCTGGCTGGGCCGGCGCGGCAGGCATCGCGGTCGCCTTGGGCGCGGCCGGCGCCTGAGGCACTGGCCTTGCTTGCGGCTCCACCTGGGCACGGACCTGCGGCTGAACCGGTGCCTGAGGCTGAACCGTTGCCTGAGGCTGTGCCGGCGCCTGCACCTGCGCAGGTGCCTGTGCCGGCATGGCGGGCGGGACCGAGACCTGCGGCTGCGCCGCCGCCTGAGACTGCGGTGCTGCCATGGTTTCGGACAGCGACTTTGCCTGCACGGCGGGCTGCGATGTGTAAGTCGGCCTTGCCGCCTGCTGAGGCATCGCCGGCCGGACCGTGACCGGCTCGGGCGCCAAGTTTTCCGCCGGGTTCAACATGGACTGCGGATCTTCCGTTTCGGTCTGGCTCTGCGTGTTCAGCGCCAACGCATGCTGACCGGCACTCGCCGTGATGCCGCTGCCGGCGACCGGTGTCCGGATCGACTGGCCGCCTTCGATGGCGGTCAGCGACGGACGGCCCGGCGAGCCGACGGCCATGCCCTCGGCCTCAATGCCGGTGGCCACCAACGACACGCGAACAGCGCCTTCCATGCTGTCGTCGAAGGCCGCGCCGAAGATGATATTGGCGTCGGTATCGACTTCCTCGCGGATCCGGTTGGCCGCTTCGTCGACCTCGAACAGCGTCATGTCGGGACCGCCGGTGATGTTGATCAGCACACCCTTGGCGCCCTTCATGGAGACTTCGTCGAGGAGCGGGTTGGCGATCGCCGCCTCCGCCGCTTCCAACGCACGGCGTTCGCCGCCGGCCTCGCCAGTGCCCATCATGGCCTTTCCCATCTCGCTCATGACCGAGCGCACATCGGCGAAGTCCAGATTGATCAGACCGGGCTGCACCATCAGATCGGTGACGCCCCGGACGCCGGCATGCAGCACGTCGTCCGCCATCTTGAAGGCGTCGGCGAACGTCGTCTGATCATTGGCGACACGGAACAGGTTCTGGTTCGGGATGATGATCAGCGTGTCGACGAACTGCTGCAGCTCGCGCAATCCCTCCTCGGCAAGGCGCATGCGCTGCGCGCCTTCGAAGTGGAACGGCTTGGTGACGACGCCGACCGTCAGCATGCCCTGCTCACGGGCGGCGCGGGCCACCACCGGCGTCGCACCGGTACCCGTTCCCCCGCCGAGACCCGCGGTGATGAAGACCATGTGCGAGCCGATCAGCTGCTCCATGATCTCTTCGATCGCTTCCTCGGCCGCGGCCTTGCCAATGTCAGGTCTGGAACCGGCGCCCAGGCCTTGGGTAATCGACGTTCCCAGCTGGATCTTGCGCTCGGAAATCGTCTGGTTCAGTGCCTGCGCATCGGTATTGGCGACGACGAATTCGACGCCGTTAAGCCCGCAGGCGATCATGTTGTTGACGGCATTGCCGCCAGCACCGCCAACACCAATGACGGTGATACGCGGCTTCAGGCATTGCGTTTCGGGAACGCCCAAGTTGATTGTCATATGTTGCCTCCAGCACAAAGAATGACGCCCATCTTCTGTTGGCCGCTTGGCCTACCACCGCCGATCCGGACCGCGCCCGTCCGGACCCACACCTTCATCACAAGTTCTCCCGGAACCACTGACCCAGCCGACCGAACCGGCCGAGCAGACCGCCATGGGCGGGCCAGTGGGAAAAGCTCATCTCGACTTCGTCGTGTTCCTTGACCGCGTAACGCAGAAGACCGGCGCAGGTGGTGAACGCCGGGCCTGACGTCGCTTGGGCAAGGCCCTTGAGCCAAAGGGGGTTGCCGACGCGGACCTGCTTGCCGAGGATCTGGCCGGCAAGGTCTCTCACGCCATGGAGTTGGCATGCACCGCCGGTCAGGACCAGCCGGCGTCCGGCGAGCTTCTCGAGCCCTACCGACGCCAGGCGCATGCGCACCATCTCTAATGTCTCTTCAATCCGCGGCCGGATGATGCTGACCAGCATCGAGCGCGGCACCTGATTGACGTTGCCGTTGTCGTGCTCGCCGATCATCGGGACGTCGATCATCTCGCGGTCATCGTCCGTGCAGCCATAGGCGCTGCCGTAAAGGATCTTCAAGCGCTCGGCCATTTCGGCCGGCGTCGACAGCACGCGCGCGATATCGTTGGTGACGTGCATGCCACCAACCGGCACCGCGTCCACGTGAATGCAGTCGCCATCGAAGAACACGGCGACGGTCGTCGTACCGCCGCCCATGTCGACCACGGTGACACCCAGATCCATCTCATCCTTGACCAAAGCGGCCAGCGCCGACGCGTAAGGGGTCGAGGCGCGACCCGCGACATCCAGGTGACAGCGGGTGACGCAGGTTTCCAGGTTGGCCAGCGGGCCTTCGCCGGTCGTCACCAGGTGAACGTTGACGCCCAACCGGTCGCCGACCATGCCGCGCGGGTCGCGAATGCCGCGGTTGCCGTCGATGCTGTAACCGACGGGCATGGCGTGAATGATCGACTGGTCGACCGTATCGATGGTCTGCCGGCTCTGCATCATGACCCGGCGCAGGTCGGCCTCGCCGACCTGGTGGCCGTTGATGGTGACGTCGACGGCGACGGTGTGCGAGCGCGGCTGACCGGCGGTGATGTTGACCCACGCGTCACGCAGAGTTTCGCCGGCCATCTCCTCGGCCGCGTTGACGGCGGCGGCGATCGACTCCTCGGCCGCCTCCATGTTGACGACGGTGCCGGCATGCACGCCGCGCGACGCCTGACAGCCGATGCCGGTGACCCGCAGGCCGCCGTTGTCATCCGGACGCGCGACGAAACAGCATACCTTGGTGCTGCCGATGTCGATGGCTGCGACGAGCCCTGAGCGCGGTGTCATGGTTTCCTTATCCTCATGTGTCTTCGCCCTCTTCGGGGTCGACTGACATACGTGCCTGCGCCTCCGGCGTCAGACGCAGCACCAGTTTGTCGGGCAGGCGCAGATCGACAGCCTGGACGTCGCGCGCCAGCAGTTGCTCGGCCTTGTCGAGATCGGCCAGCCGGTAGAGGGCGCCGTCCAGGTCGTCCTCCGGCAGTTGGACGTCGATGCCGTCGTTCAGCTTCAGGTTCCAGCGACGGTTGCCGATCCTGACGGCTGCCCGGACACGGTCCCTGACCTCAGGAACCAGGTTCATGACCGCGATCAGATCGGCGGCGACATCGGCCGCGTCAGGACCGACCACCAGCAAAAGCTCGCGGAAGTCCTGCGGACGGGCGCCATCGATCACGTCGCCGTTGTCGTCGACGACCGCGATCCGCCCATCGTTCTGCCACAACGCCAACGGCGTGCGTTCGTCGATGCGCAAGATGATCGTATCCGGCAGCCGCCGCTCGACCGACGCCTCGCTGACCCATGGCAGGGCCTCGACACGCTGGCGCGCGGTCTCCAGCGAGATCTCGAAGATCGGCTGGTGGATATCGACGCCCAGTGCCTCGATCAATGTCTGGCGATCGGTCTGGAAGCGGCCGGTCGCATAGACCCGCTCGACCGAGAAACCCATCTCGGCCGTGGCATCGGCGAACAGCTGCCGGGTCTCGGCCCAGCGTTTGTCGGCGGCACCGCTGACGAACAATGCGACCACGGCGACCGTCGCGGCGGTCAGCGAGCCGGCCAGCGGCCACCAGCGTTTCACGGCCGCGCGCCAGCGCTGCGCGGGGCTGCGGTTGCGCGCATTCTTCCGGGTCTGGCGTTTCTTCACTGCCCGCATTGCGCCTCCTCGACCATCCAGGAGACAAGCTGACCGAAATCGATACCGACATAGGCGGCTTGCTCGGGCACCAGCGACAGCGGCGTCATGCCGGGCTGGGTGTTGACCTCCAGCATGACAAGCTCACCCGGCTCCCCGGCGGTGTCGTCATAGCGGAAATCCGAGCGCGTCACGCCACGGCAGCCGAGCGCCTCGTGCGCGCTCACCGCCATTTCCGATGCCTCGCGGTAGACGTCGCCGTGGATCGGCGCCGGGATCGTGTGGACCGATCCGCCTTCGGTGTACTTGTTGTCGTAGTCGTAGAAACCCTGGGGGGTCGTGATCTCGGTGACACCCAGCGCTCGGTCGCCCATAACGGCAACGGTCAACTCGCGGCCGGGCACGAAACGTTCGACGATAGCCTCGTCACCATAACGGAAGTCTTCGGGCTGCAGCCGGTCGTCGTTGTCGTTCTTCTCGACGATGCGGACGCCGACGCTGGAGCCTTCGCGGTTGGGCTTGACGACGAACGGCCGCTCGATCGGCGCCGATTGTCCGATCGCCTCGCGCGTCACGATTTCACTCTCGGCGCAGGGAATGCCTGCGGTGCGAAACACGCGCTTGGCCGCCTGCTTGTTCATGGCCAGCGCCGAGGCCAGCGGGCCGGAGTGGGTGTAGGGCAGCTGCAGAATTTCGAAAAGGCCCTGAATGCAGCCGTCCTCGCCAAAGCGGCCGTGAAGCGCGTTGAAGATGACGTCCGGCTTGGGATCCATCTCCATCAGGACCTGGGCGATGTCGTGATCGACATCGATCCGCGTGACGCGATAACCGCTGGCTTCCAGCGCGTCGGCGCATTCGCGCCCGCTGACCAGCGAAACCTCGCGCTCGGCATTCCATCCACCCATCAAAACTGCGACGTGCCGGCTCATGCGACTTCCTCCGGCCCCGTTGCATGCTGTCCGATGCGGCGGATCTCCCATTCCAACCGAACGCCCGTTGTCTCGAAGACCCGGCGGCGTACTTCCTCGCCGAGCCCTTCCAGGTCTGCCGCCGTCGCGCCGCCGGTGTTGATCAGGAAATTGCAGTGCTGCTCCGACACCATGGCCGCGCCGCGCGTCAAACCGCGGCAGCCGGCACGGTCGATCAGCTCCCAGGCCTTGGCATCGGGCGTGTTCTTGAACGTGCTGCCGCCCGTGCGCGACCGCACCGGCTGGGTGCTGCTCCGCTGCTCCTGGATCTCGGCCATCCGCTTTTCGATGGCGGCGGCGTCGCCCGGCTCGCCCTTCAAGACTGCCTGGGTGAAGATCCAGCCTTCCGGAAGGCTGCAGAAGCGATAGCTGTGGCCGAGGTGCTCCGGTGTCAGCACCTGCACCGCGCCGCGCGGATCGATCGCCCGCGCCTGGACCAACGCATCGCTGAGCTCGCGCTCGTACGCGCCGGCGTTCATGCGCAGCGCGCCACCGATGGTGCCGGGCACGCCGACCAGGAATTCAAGCCCGGCCAGACCGGCAAGGCTCGCCGTCTTCGCGACATTGACGTCCAACGCGCCGGCACCGGCGACGACCGTCTCGCCGTCGGCCGTCACCCGCGCGAGGTCACGACCCAGGCGGATGACGACGCCCGGAATACCGCCGTCGCGAATCAACAGGTTGGAGCCGACGCCGATGACCGTCACCGGCGTATCCTCCGGCCGGTTCTGCAGGAACGTCGAGAGGTCCTCTTCATCGGCCGGCTTGAAGACGACCTCCGCGGGACCACCGGCACGGAACCACGTGGTCTTCGACAGCGCGACATTGAAGCTGTAGCGGCCGCGCACATCGGGCAGACGATCGGCCAAGCCGTTATGCTTGGACGCGGCCATCATGCCCGGCCTCCCGCGCAGGCAGCCTTGTCGCCCACCAGTCCTTCCAACTGTTGCGGCAGGTCGTTCGCCCACGCCGTAATCGAACCGGCGCCCAGACAGATGACGACATCGCCAGGCCGCGCCTTGCTCACGACCAGAGCCGCCAAGTCGGCGGGATCGTCCAGGACCTCGACCTCGCGGTGGCCATGGGTGCTGAGACCCTGAGCGAGCCCATCACGATCGTAGCCCGGGATCGGCGCCTCGCCAGCCGGATAGACGTCGGCGACGATCACCGCGTCCGCGTCGTTGAAGCAGGTGCAGAAATCGTCGAACAGATCGCGCAGCCGCGTATAGCGATGCGGCTGGACGATCGCGATGATGCGGCCGTCATAGGCATCGCGGGCGGCCGACAGCACGGCCGAAATCTCGACGGGGTGATGACCGTAATCGTCGATCACCGTGATGCCGCCGACGTCGCCGGTCTTGGTGAAGCGACGCTTCACGCCCTCGAAGCGCTTGAGCGCGTCGACGATCGCGGCGTCGGAAATGCGCATCTCCTGCGCAACGGCGATCGCGGCAAGTGCGTTCGACACGTTATGACGTCCGACCATCGGCAGGTAGACGTTGTCGACCTGGCGCGTCGTGTCGGAGATACGATCGCGGATGACCACGTCGAATTCGTACGCGTTGCCGGTCGGACGCAGGTTGGTCCCGTAAACATCGGCCTGGGGCGTCATGCCGTAGGTCACGATCCGGCGGTCGGCAATGCGGCCGATGAGCGCCTGGACTTCCGGATGGTCGAGACACAGCACCGCGAACCCATAAAACGGCACGTTGCCGACAAAGGCGTCATAGGCCTGGCGCACCTCGTCGAACGAGTCGTAGTTCTCCAAATGCTCCGGATCCATGTTGGTGACGACGGCCACGGTCGCCGGCAGCTTGACGAAACTGCCGTCGGACTCGTCGGCCTCAACGACCATCCACTCGCCGGTGCCAAGCCGTGCGTTGGTGCCGTAGGCGTTGATGATGCCGCCGTTGATCACCGTCGGATCGAAACCGCCGCACTCCATCACCCAGCCGATCATCGACGTCGTCGTCGTCTTGCCGTGGGTACCGCCGACCGCCACCGACCAGCGCAGGCGCATCAACTCGCCCAGCATTTCGGCGCGGCGTACGACGGGGATCCAGTGCTCGCGCGCGGCCAGCACTTCGGGGTTCTCCGGTTTCACCGCCGACGACGTCACGACGATCGCGGCGTCGCCCAAGTTCTCCTCGCGATGGCCGATATGGACCGTGATGCCCATGGCGCGCAGCCGGCGCACATTGGCGCTCTCGGCGAGGTCGCTGCCCTGGACGACATAGCCCAGATTGTGCAGCACCTCGGCGATGCCGCTCATGCCGATGCCGCCCATGCCGATGAAGTGGATCGGCCCGATCTCACGAGGCAGCGCTCTCATGCCGCCTCCGGACGCATCAAGGCGTCGTGGCCGTCACCGTTGCCGGGAACCAGGCGCTCGACCTCATCAGCCAAGGCCGATGCGGCATCCAGACGCGCGCGCTGGCGCGCGTTCTCGGCTGTCGCCTGAAGTGTCTGCGGCGTCGCGATCAACGCTTCCAAGCGCGCGGCGAGCGCCTCGGCGGTGAACGCCTGCTCAGGCATCAACCATCCGGCGCCATCCGCCTCCACCGCCATCGCGTTGGCGGTCTGGTGGTCGTCGGCGGCATAGCGATAGGGCACCAGGATGGCGGGCTTGCCGGCCGCGGCGATCTCGGCGACCGTCGATGCGCCGGCGCGGCCGATCACCAACTGCGCTTCATTAAGGCGCTCCGCCATATCGTCAAAGAAACTCTGCAAGACCGCCTGCACGCCCAGCGACTCATAGGCCTGACGCACATCGTCCAGATCCTCCGGCCGGCACTGCTGGGTGATGACCAGCAGGCGACGCGCACCGGAAGGCATGGTCGCGAGCGCCTCGGGCAGCACGCGGCTCAAGATGCTGGCGCCCTGGCTGCCGCCGACGATCAGGACACGCAGCCGGCCGTCACCGTTCGGCGGCATGTACGAGCGGTTGGCCAGCGCCGCGATCTCCGGCCGCACCGGATTACCGGTCAGCACCACGCGCGCGCGGCCTGACTCGTCAAGCCGCGCCGTATCGGCAAACGACGTCGCAATCACGTCAACGCGCGGCGCCAAAAGGCGGTTGGCCCGGCCCAGCACCGAATTCTGTTCGTGAATGACCGTCGGCAGCGGCACGCGGGTCGCAGCCAGCACCGGCGGCACCGACGGATAGCCGCCGAAACCAACAACACAGGATGCGCCCAAGGTCTTGGTCAGGCGGCGCGCTTCCCAAGTGCCGCGCAACAGATCGACCACGCCGGTAACGCGGCCGGTCAGCTTGCGCCCGGCCATGGCGGCTGAGCGCACAGTATAGACAGGCACGCCCTGCAAACCCGTACCCAGGTC
>JANQGO010000068.1 GCA_028277285.1 Alphaproteobacteria bacterium
GAAGCGGGCGGTCTCCTCCGGCGACGCGGCGGGGAGGGCGCGCACGCGCGCCAGGGCGGTCTCGCGCGCGGCGATCCAGTTGTTCAGCAGCACCGGGTGGTTGACGATGAAGGGCGCCAGACCCAGCCCGGTCGAGTTGCCGACGCCGAACCGCCGGCGCAAGGCGGGGTCAAGCGGGACCGCGCTATCGGGCGCGCGCAGGCGCGCGAGGTGTTCAACCAGATCCAGCACGTACGCGCGGGTCAGATAGACCGACAGCATCTCGGCCTGGAACGGCCCGGCGAACTCCGGCCGGCCGGCGATCAGTTCGCGGTCGGCGGCGCCGAACTTGCCCGAGCCGTAGACGGCGGTCGTGCGCATCAGGTAGCCGACCGCCTCGACCTTTTCCGCGTCGGGCTGGCGACCGGCGGTGAGGCAATCGACGACGTAGTCGAACAAGCGCACCGACCGGTTGGCGCGCGACAGGCTGAGCTCGCGGTCGCTGACCCGGCCGGCCTCCTGTTTCGGCACGTTGTCGGCAAGCCTTGCGATGTCGTCCGGCGTCGGCTCGCCGTCGAAGAGCGTGAAGGTCGCATCCCAGGCGTGCGCGATGACGCGGTCCGAGCGCTGATCGGCCGGCAGGTCGTGGGCGAAGCAGACCAGGCTATAGCTGTGCTGGGGCCCGCGCGCGGTGTAGATCGCCGTGCCAACGGCCTTCGCGTCGATGTCGAAGACCGGGCGTTCGAAGGTCCAGGCATCGCGTTTCAACCGGCGCAGCAGCACCCGCATGAAGGAAAGGCGCGATTGATGGAACGCGCCGAGCCGCGCCAGCCGCATGACCGTCTCCGGCGGCCGCAACGTCAGGTCCGGCATCGGTTGGCGCTGGGTATCGATGGCTCGTTCTCCGCTTCAAGACCTACGTCAGGGGCCTTGCGTCAGGGCCCTTGCGTCAGGGATAGCGTACCCGGATCACCGCACCGGGGCCATGGCTGTCGGGAAGCGTGGCGAACGGCTCGTCGGATATCTCGCGGATCAGCTTCAGCTTGATCGCTTCGGCGAAATCGTCATAGCTCGCCACCGCCATCACAAAGGCGCCGGGGCCGGCGATAACGTATTGGCGGAAGTACTGCTCCAGCGCGAAGTCGTCGTCCAGGATGGCAAGACCGTTGAGCGTGATGCCGCCGGCGATCACATTGTCGCGCATGCCGCCCGGGTGCGGGCCCTGGTTCGAGTGCTCGTCCGATGACAGGTCGATCACCCGGCGCCGGCCGTCGAAACCGTTGTCGTCGAACAGCGCGATGCCGTGGGCGATGGCCGAACCGGTCGCGGTGCCGAAGCCGGTGAACTTGCGCGCCTGGCTCTCGATCGCCTGGCCGAAGGCGATCGCATCGACGGGTGTCTGGATGTGGGTCCAGGCGACGGCGTCGTACTGTTGAAAGGTCGCGCTCCACTGGACGAAGGTAACGGCCAGGCCGCCTTCGCCCAGTTCCATGATGGCGCCGATGACGCCGGGGTCCTGGAACGCGAGCGCGTAGCCGCTGATCTGCAGGTCGAACTCCGCCCCGCGTATCGACGACGACGAATCGGCCAGCAGCACCAGCTCCAGCGCGACCGGCGTCTCCTGGGACCGGGCCGGCGCCGCCCAAGGCAACGTGAAGAAAACGAAAAGAGCCAGGGCCGCGACGGTGAGACGAACGGCCACCGGCGCTCAGTCGTCGCCGGAGGGCGCGTCGAGCCCGAGTTCGCGGACCTTGCGGTAGAGCGTCGATCGGCCGATGCCGAGCTGGCGGGCGACCTTGGACATCTGTCCTTTGTGGTGGTCGAGCGCAAAGCGGATGACGTCCGCCTCGACCTCGG
>JANQGO010000227.1 GCA_028277285.1 Alphaproteobacteria bacterium
ACACCTCGCCTGAGGTTAGCGACGAGGAGCGCTGCACGACCTGTTACATGTGTGCCTGCCGCTGCGGCATCCGGGTGCATTTGAAAGACGGCGAGGTCAGCTACATCGAGGGCAACCCCGACCACCCGGTGAACAAGGGTGTGATCTGCGGCAAGGGTGCCGCGGGCATCATGAACCACAAGTCGCCGGCCCGGCTGTCGCAGCCGATGAAACGTGTCGGGCCGCGCGGTGAGAACGCGTTCGAGCCGATCTCCTGGGACGAGGCGCTTGACATCGCCTATGCGTGGCTGAAGCCGGTCCGCGACGACGATCCCAAGAAGCTCGCCTTTTTCACCGGGCGCGACCAAAGCCAAGCGCTGACCGGCTGGTGGGCCGCCCAATTTGGCACGCCCAACTATGCCGCCCATGGCGGGTTCTGCTCGGTCAACATGGCGGCGGCCGGGCTCTACACGACCGGCGGTTCGTTCTGGGAGTTCGGCGAGCCCGACTGGGAACGCACCCGCTATCTGCTGCTGTTCGGCGTCGCCGAGGACCACAGCTCCAACCCGCTCAAAATCGGTCTCGGCAAGCTGAAGGGGCGCGGCGCCAAGGTCGTCTCGATCAACCCGGTCCGCACCGGCTATTCGGCGATCGCCGACGAATGGGTGGGGATCACGCCGGGCACCGACGGGCTCTTCGTCATGGCCCTGATCCAGGAGTTGTTGAAGGCCGGCAAGGTCGATGTCGATTACTTGAGCCGTTACACCAACGCGCCGTGGCTGGTGATCGATGACGAGGGCGCCGCCGACAACGGTCTCTTCGCGCGTGACGCCAACGGCAAGCCGCTGGTCTATGACGGTCAGGTGCGCGCCTATGACGCGGATGGTGGTGAGCCCGCGCTGAAGGGCGCGGTGACACTGCCGGACGGGCGCAAGGCGGTACCCAGCTTCGAGCTTATCGCGCGTCGCTGCCTGGAACCCGACTATGCGGCCGAGGCGGTCGCGGTGAAGACCGGGCTTGAGGTCGCGACGATCAAACGCATCGCCGCTGAACTGGCGCATGCCGCCTTTGAGCAGGAGGTGGTGATCGACCAGCCGTGGACCGACAGCTTCGGGCAGCGTCACGAGCAGATGGTCGGGCGGCCGGTCAGTATGCACGCGATGCGCGGCATCTCTGCCCACGCCAACGGTTTCCATACCTGCCGCGCGATCCACATCCTGCAGATCCTGTTAGGCAGCGTCGATACGCCCGGCGGCCACCGCTATAAGCCGCCGTTCCCGCGCCACATCCCGTGCCCGTCGAAGCCGACCGGCAAGCCGGATCAGATCGTCGCCTGCGAGGCCATGCCCGGCATGCCGCTGGGTTTCCCGGGCGGACCGGAAGATTTGTTGGTGGAGGCCGACGGCACGCCGGTCCGCATCGACAAGGCGTATTCCTGGGAAGCGCCACTTGCCATTCACGGCATGATGCACACGGTCATCACCAACGCGTGGAAGGGCGATCCTTACAAGATCGACACGCTCTTCATGTTCATGGCGAACATGGCGTGGAACTCCGCCATGAACACGACCGGCACCATCGAGATGCTGACGGACAAGGACCCGGAGACCGGCGCGTACACGATCCCGCACATCATCTATGCCGACGCCTATCAGTCGGAGATGGTCGCCTATGCGGACCTGGTCTTTCCCGACACGACCTATCTGGAGCGCTGGGACTGCATCTCGCTGCTCGACCGGCCGATCAGCGATCCCGACGGGCCGGCCGATGCCATCCGCCAGCCGGTGGTGCAGCCTGATCGCGACGTCCGTCCGTTCCAGGATGTGCTGATCGAGCTCGGCGCGCGGCTCGAGCTGCCGGGGCTGATCACGGCGAACGGCGGGCCGCGTTATCCCGGCGGCTATGCGGACTATCTGGTCAACCATCTGCGCAAGCCGAATGTCGGCTCGCTGGCCGGCTGGCGCGGCGAGAACGGCGACAAGATCGGTAAGGGCGAGGTCAATCCCGATCAGCTGGAGCGCTATGTCGAGAACGGTTGTTTCTGGCACCACCCGTTCGAGCCCGAGCACCGCTTCTTCAAGTTCGCCAATGCCGGTTACCTGAAGGCCGCACTCGAACTTGGCCTGATCGACGACGGTTCGCCAATCAGCCTCCAGCTCTATAGCGAGGAACTGCAGAAGTTCCGTCTGGCGGCGCAGGGCCACGGCGACCATCAGCCGCCGGACAAGGAACGCGCGCGTGTCGCCGCGTACTTCGACCCGCTGCCGACATGGTATGCCGGCCTCGAAGACGATGACGACGGCTATCCACTCCATGCAGTGACCCAGCGGCCGATGGCGATGTATCACGCCTGGGGTTCGCAGAACGCATGGCTGCGCCAGATCCATGGCTGGAACCGGCTTTATGTCGGCACCGCGGTGGCGGCCGATCTGGGCCTGGACGACCACGACTGGGTGTGGGCCGAAAGCCGACATGGCCGCATCAAGGCGCAGGTCAAGGTGATGGAAGGCGTCAACCCGAAGACGGTGTGGACGTGGAACGCCATCGGCAAGCGCGCCGGCGCCTGGGCGCTCGACCCCGACGCGCGCGAGGCGAACCAGGGTTTCCTCTTGAACCACCTGATCGACGACCTGTTGCCCGAACAGGAATCGGGCTACCGCTACGCCAACGCCGACCCGGTGACGGGACAGGCGGCGTGGTACGACCTGAAGATCAAGCTGACCAAGGCAGCGGTGAACGAACAGGGCGAGACGGCGCCGCGTTTCGCGCCGCTCAAACCGATAACCAAATTCGACCGCCCGAGCGTGCTGCGGTTCGGAGCGCCTAAGTCATGACCTCGCTGCCCGGTGCGACCGACAAGGCGCTTGGCCTGGTCATCGACCTCGATACCTGCGTCGGCTGCCAGGCGTGCGCCGTCGCGTGCAAGGAATGGAACACGTCGGGCTATCCGGCACCACTGACCGATCAGGATCCCTATGGCCAGGCGGCGAGCGGGTCGTGGCTGAACCGCATCCATGGGTTCGAGGCGGGCGAGGGCGCGTCCGGGCGGACCGTCCACTTCCCGCGCTCGTGCCTGCACTGCGCCGATGCGCCGTGCGTTCCCGTCTGCCCGACCGGGGCGTCCTACAAGCGCGTCGAGGACGGCATCGTGCTGGTCGACGAGGACCGCTGCATCGGCTGCGGCCTGTGTGCCTGGGCCTGTCCCTATGGCGCGCGCGAGATGGACGTCGACGATGGCGTCATGAAGAAATGCACGCTGTGCGTCGACCGCATCTATAACGACAACCTGGACGAAGCCGACCGGCAGCCGGCCTGCGTCAAGGCCTGCCCGGTCAGCGCGCGCCACTTCGGCGATCTGGCCGATCCCGCTTCTGACGTCTCGAAGCTGGTCGCCGAGCGCGGCGGCTTCGACCTGATGCCCGAAGCCGGGTGCCGGCCGACCAACAAGTACCTGCCGCCGCGCCCGTGCACGGAGACCGGCGCCCCGCAGGCATTGGAAGTCGAACCCGAAGTCGGCGGGTTCCTGGGCTGGCTCGACCGTAAGCTCTCGGCCTGACATCCCGTGCATCCCGCTCTATCCATCATCGTCTTCACGACGCTTTCCGGTGCCGGCTACGGCCTGCTGTTCGTGGTCGGTTTGGCGGTGCCCGCCGGTCTGATCGCGCCGTCGCCGGGCCTGGGCATCGCGGTCATGGGTGTCGGCCTGGTGCTGGTCGTTGGCGGCCTGGTGTCGTCGACCTTCCACCTCGGCCATCCCGAACGGGCCTGGCGCGCGTTGTCACAGTGGCGTTCGTCCTGGCTGTCGCGCGAGGGCGTGATGGCGCTCGTGACCTTCGTGCCGACGCTCCTCTTCGCCTATGGCTGGCTCGCCCATGGCGCGGTCGACGGACCGTGGGGTGTCATCGGCGTCGTCATGTCCTTGATGGCGGTGGGGACGCTGTGGTCGACGGCGATGATCTATTGTTCGCTCAAGACCATCGCGCGCTGGCACTCTGCCTGGACACCGGCGATCTTCTTGAGCGCGGCGCTCGCCACCGGCACGCTGGTCCTGACTCTGATCGTCAGTGCGGCCGGCAGCGACTGGGCGGCGATCGACGTCTTCAAGATCGTCACCGTGATCGCGCTCCTGCTGGCCGGCCTGATCCGCGTCGAAGGCTGGCGGTCGCTCGACCGCAAGGCGCCGGAAAGCAGCGCGGGCAGCGCGACCGGGCTCGGAAAACTTGGCCGTGTGCGCGCGCTGGAGCCGCCGCACACCGCGCCCAACTACGTCCAGCGCGAGATGGGTTTCCAGATTGCGCGCAAACACGCCGACAAGCTGCGCCGCCTGACGGTCGTGCTGGCCTATGCCATCCCGTTCGTCCTGGTGTTGCTGTCGCTCATCCTACCGCCGGTCCTCGATATCATCGCCTGTCTTCTGGCGGTCGCGTCGGGTTACGCCGGCGTCTTGATGGAACGCTGGCTGTTCTTCGCCGAAGCCACCCACAAGGTGACGCTCTATTACGGCGCCGAAGCGGCCTGACATTCCGCCCGAGATTGAGTGTGCATGACAAGCGCGCTATCGTGATCCACCGGCTGCCGCCAATCCCGCAGTCAGGAGATCCCGATGTCCGAGAAGAAACCCGTCGCCGTCGATGCCGCGACATTGCCGGTCAAGACCGGCAGCGGTTACCCCGCGCCCTACGACGAGCCGTGCCGCGAACGTCAGCGCCAGGTACTGGGCGATGTGTTCGGCCTAAACGACTTCGGCGTCAACTACATGACGCTGCCGCCGGGCGCCTGGTCGTCGCAGCGCCATTGGCATACCCGTGAGGACGAGTTCGTCTATGTGCTGTCCGGCACGGCGACACTCGTCACCGACGACGGCGAAACGCAATTGACGCCCGGCATGTGCGCGGGCTTTCCGGCGGGTGTTTCAGACGGCCATCATCTGGTGAACAAGTCCGACGAGCCGGTCGTCTATCTGGAAATCGGCACACGCGACGCCGACGACGACGGTTACTATTCCGACATCGATATGCAGATTCTGAAACGCGCCAAGGGCGGCGACTTCACGCGTCAAGACGGTTCGCCCGTCTGAGTATCCCGACATCACTGAGGAGTTTCGTATGAGTGTCCCGGCACCGTTCGCCGAGTTCCGCACCACCGTTCAACAGGAATGGGTCGATCACAACGGCCATATGGGCATCCGTTCCTATACCCACGTGTTCGACCAGGCGGTGACCACGTTCTATCGGTTTCTTGGCCTGACGCGCGAAGCGCTGAAGGCGCGCGGGCACACAATCTTCGCCTTGCAGGAGACATCATGGTTCCGCCGCGAGGTGATGCTGGGCGATCCCCTGCTGGTGACCTCGCAACTGGTCGACTGCGACCACAACAAGCTCGTCACCTTTCATCACATGCACCAGACACGCGATGACTATGTGGCCGCGCTCTACGAGATCATCGAGATTCAGATCGACATGGAGCAGCGGCGATCAGCACCGTTTCCCGATGAGACGCGCCAGCACCTTGAAGCGGTGCACGCGGCGCACGAGAAACTGGGACGCCCGCCGGAATCGGGACAGGGGGTCGGTATCAAGCGAAAAGCGGGTTAGAGCGGATCATGGTTAAGCGGAGGCACTGCGCGCCTCCGCTTAACCATGTGAATCCGCTCTTTATGTATGAGTAGAGCGGATTCACCCGCCTTGATTCCATCGCAAAGCGATGCCATCAAAACAGGATCTGCTCTAGAGTCACGGCATGACTTATTGCGTGGGCATTCTCCTCGACGACGGCCTGGTTCTGGCGGCCGATTCCAGAACCAATGCCGGCGTCGACCAGATTGCCCTGACCCGCAAGTTGACGTTTTTCGATCGCGATGGCGACCGCATGATCGGCCTGATGTCATCGGGCAATCTGGCGACGACACAGGCCGTCGTGACGCAGCTTCAGCAGGATTGCGATGGTTGCGACGGACCGACCATGATGTCGGTCAAGACCCTGTTCGATGCCGCGCAACTGGTCGGTGACACGCTCCGGAAGGTCCTGGCGCGCGATGCCAGCTATGTCCAACCCTATGGCGATCCCAACGCCAGTTTCATTCTGGGCGGTCAGATCGCCGGTGAAACGCACCGGCTTTTCGAGATCTATGCCGCCGGGAACTTTGTTGAGGCGAGTGACGATACGCCGTTCCTGCAGATCGGCGAGACGAAGTACGGCAAGCCGATCCTGGTGCGTATGATCCGCCACGACACCAATCTGGTGGATGCCTGCAAGTGTGCCGTGCTGTCGATGGACGCGACGATCCGCAGCAACCTCTCGGTCGCGCCGCCGATCGACCTGCTGTGCTATCGCAAGGACTCGCTAATGCCCGAGACCTATCGGCGTATTGAGGCGGACGATGACTATCTGATCAGCTTGCGGGAAGGATACAGCGCCGGTCTCGGCGAGCTCTTCCGTGACCTGCCGCAACCACCGTGGCTGGCCCCGTAGCGGAATCGATCTAACCGTTGTCCGGCCGTTTGGTCGCCGCGTCGGTCGTCTCGCCGGCACGATCAGGCGTGGCGACGGCCGCCATCTCACCCCAGCGTAGCCATTCGATCTTGTCGGCCGCCGCGTCGAGCTCCGGGTTGGTGCGCTCGGCGATGCCGTCGCGGTCGCCTTCAAGAAGCCGGTGGGGATTGTCGCCGTCGACAAAACCCAGATAGGGGCCGCCGAAATCGTAGCCGATCAGCCGCTGCAGCCGTTCGGGGTAGTCCTTCGCGACCTCCGGCGGATTGGCGAGATATTGGTTCTCTTCCTGGCGCAGCCAGCCCAGGGAGTACTGCAGCGCCATGCCGGTGCGCGCGCTGTTCCCCCTGTTGGGACCGCCGCCGTGATAGAGGCCGCCGGTGTAGATCAGGGCCGAGCCGGCCGGCATTTCCGCGCTGACCACCTCGTCGGTGAAGGGTACGCGGTCGTGGTCCCACAGGTGACTGCCCGGCGCGATCTGCGTGCCGCCGTTCTCCGCGGTGAAGTCGGAGAGCGCCCACATGACCGGCATGACCATCGGCGGGTGGGGGTGGAGCAGGGGATAGAGCACGCCGTCGCGATGCAGGGTCTGGCCGTCGGCACCCGGTTCCAAGTGCATCACACCAGAGAAATTGAGCTGATAGCGGGCGCAATGGGGCAGCAGCAGACGATCGCACAGCGCCATGACCGTCGGATGGACAACCATCTCCCGGGCCGCCATCGAGCGGCGGAACAGGCTGCCGAGCCGTTTGGTGCGCAGGCCCAGAAATTCGGTGCTGCCGAAGGGCGCTGCCTCGATCTGCGGGGCCAGTTCGGCAAAGGCGCGCGCGGTCAGGTCCGGCGCCAAATCCTCGATGACGATATAGCCGTGTTCCAGAAGCGCTTCGGCCATGGCATCGTGGGCCAGGTCCGGCGCTACGACATTCAGGCTGCCTGCCATGCCGGGTCTCCATCGTCGTCACGTCGATGGTGCAGTATATCTCCGTTCTCTTGTTCTGCGAGGTAGCTTCTATGCGTTGTGAGGTCGTTGCCATCGGCACCGAGTTGCTGCTGGGCCAAATCGTCGACAGCAACTCGTCGTGGATCGGCGAGCAACTGGCCCTGGCCGGCATCGACTGCCACTTCCAGGTCAAGGTCGGCGACAATCCCGAGCGCATCGCGTTCTGCCTGCGCCAGGCGCTCGACCGCGCCGATGCCGTCATCTGTTGCGGTGGCCTGGGGCCGACCCAGGACGACATCACCCGCGATGTCATCGCCGACGTCATGGGTGTGGCGCTTCACCGCGACGAGGCGATCGTCGAGAAGATCCGGGCGATGTTCGAAGCGCGCGGCCGCGTCATGACCGACAACAACAAACGCCAGGCCGATGTTCCCAAAGGCGCGTCGGTGATTGCCCAGATGCCGGGTACCGCGCCCGGCCTGGTCTGTCCCGTGGGCGACAAGGTGATCTACGCGGTGCCGGGCGTGCCCTATGAAATGCACGAGATGATGGAGGGCACCATCCTGCCGGACCTCAGGCGGCGCAGCGGCGAGACCGCGGTGATCCGAAGCCGCGTCCTGAAGACCTGGGGCATGAGCGAATCCGGCCTGGCCGAGACGCTGGAGCCGCATCTCGACAAGCTCGATGAGACCGGTCACGCGACCATCGCCTTTCAGGCAAGCGGTATCGAGGGCCTGAAGGTGCGGCTGACCGTCAAGGCGGCCGACGAGACGGCGGCCGATGCCGTTCTGTCCACCGAAGAGGCGCTGGTTAGGGAGGCGCTGGGCGACATCATCTTCGCGGTCGACGACGAGACCATGGAATCGGTCGTGCTGGAGACCCTGCGCCGGCGCGGCGAGACATTGGCGCTCCACGAAAGCCTCACCGGCGGGTTGATGGCGATGCGCATGACGGCGATCGATCCCGCACTCGACGTTTTCGCCGGGGCACTCACCAGGGGCGTGGACGGCCATGTTGCCGCGCAAGATGACGCGATTGCGTTGGCGCAGGAGGCGCAAGCGGCCTTCGGGACGACCTATGGCCTTGCCGCCGTCACGCCCAGCAACCACGGCGACTTCGCGCCCGGCACCGTGTTCGCCGCGATCGCCTCGCCTGCCGACGGCCAGGCTACGACCGTCGCGCTTCCCGGCGACCGACGTCGCTTGCGCAACTATGCGGTCATCAGCGCGCTGGAGTTTCTGCGCAAGAGCCTCGCCAGAAATGCGTAAACCCGCGCTTTCCAAGCCGCGCGCCGGGGTGTGAGAATGCCGTTGGATTTGATGATCAAGCTATCTGGACAAACGCCATGAATGCCAGCGCGGACGTTACCATCATCGGCGCCGGCATTGTCGGCGTTTGCGCCGGCCTGTTCCTGCAGCGTGACGGGCTGACGGTCACCATCGTCGACCGGGTCGAGCCCGGCATGTCGTGTTCGTTCGGCAATGCCGGCATGATCTGTACGACGGATTCGGCGATCCCGCTGCCGTCCTTTGGCGTGCTGCGCGACCTGCCGAAGATGCTGTTCGATTCGACGAGCCCGCTGATCGTGCGCTGGCGTTACTTGCCGCGCCTGGTGCCTTGGATGGTTCACTTCATGCGCGCGGCGCCGCACGAACGGCGCATGGCCGGTGCGCGGGCGCTCTATGACCTGCTGACGGGAACGACGGCGGCCTATGACGTACTCGCCGCCAACAGCACGGTCACGTCCTTGATCCGGCGCAACGGCATGCTGCTGATCTACGAGACCGATGAGGGCTTCGAGGGCGACGCTGCCGAGCGGCGCATTCTGACGGATATGGGCGCCACGCTCGAGGAATTGGGGTCCGACGAGATACGGCAGATGGAACCGGTGCTGACCCACGACCTGCGCCACGCGACCTATCTGCCCGAGAGCTACAGCACCGTGAACCCCTATAAGCTCACACGCGGCTTGGCCGACGACTTCGTCGCCAACGGCGGCACCATCTTGCAGGCCGAGGTCACGGGCCTGCAGCACGGCAACGGCAAGGTGACGGCGTTGGAAACGGACCACGGTGACATGCCGGTCGACCGCCTGGTGGTTGCCGCCGGTGCCTGGTCGGCGCGTGTCGCCAAGATGATGGGGCTGAAGGTGCTGCTGGATACCGAGCGGGGCTACCACACGGTGTTCCACGGCATCGACACCGGCCTCAACCGGCCGGTGCTGCACGGCGAACGCCACTGCGGCATCAACCAGATGGATGACGGCATCCGCTTTGCCGGCACGGTCGAACTGGCCAGCGTCGACGCGCCGGAAAACCTGAAGCGCGCCGACAACGTCTATCACCTCGGACAAAACGTCTTCCCGGATCTCGATCCGTCGGCGGCGACCGAGACGACGCGCTGGATGGGCTGCCGTCCGACCATGCCGGACTATCTGCCGGTGCTGGGCTCAGCTCCTGGTTTCGGTAATGTCTGGTTCGACTTCGGACACCAGCATCTGGGGCTCACCATGGCCGCGCGCAGCGGCCAGATCATGACCGACCTGATTGCCGGCCGCGACCCCGGCCTGGACCTGAAGCCGTTCCGCGCCGACCGGTTCTAGAGCATGACAAACCTGCGTCTTGTCTTCGTGAACGAGCGCGGTGCCCACCACCAGGACGCGACGGCGACGCTGCCCGGCGGCCTTCCTAATGCGTCCGCTCCTATGTGACAATGAAGGCCGTCGTGACATCGCCGTTCCCCGGAGCTTCGCCATGAGCACCAACCCTGACGTCACCGTTATCGGCGCGGGCATTGTGGGCGTATGCGCTGGCCGTTTCCTGCAGCGCGAGGGATTCGAGGTCGCCATTGTTGACCGGGTCGAGCCGGGTATGTCCTGTTCTTTCGGCAATGGCGGCGTGATCAGCACGACGGACTTGGCCATGCCTTTGCCGTCGCCCAGCATCGTTCGCGATATCCCGAAGATGCTGCTCGACAGCAAAGGGCCGTTGATCGTTCGCTGGCGTTACCTGCCCCGATTGGCGCCGTGGCTTATTCAGTTCGTCCGCGCGGCCTCAAACGAACGGCGCATGGCCGGCGCACGTGCGTTCTATGACCTGCTGTCGGGGACGACCACGGCCTATGACGAACTGACAGCCGATAGTCACGTCGCGCCCTTGATCCGACGCGACGGTATGCTGGCGGTCTACGGCACCGATGAGGGATTTGCCGCCGACGCAACCGAGCGTCGCGTGCTCCGTGAGCTCGGCGCAACGATCGAAGAGTTGTCAGCCGATGAGCTGCGCCAGATGGAGCCGTCACTGTCCCCTAACCTGCGTCATGCCAGGTTTCATCCCGAAAGCTACAGCACCCGCAACCCGTACAAGCTGACGCGCGGATTGGCGGACGACTTTGTCGCGGCCGGCGGTGTCATTCATCAGGCCGATGTCACGGGTCTTCACCAAGCGGGCGGTCGTGTCACCTCGCTGGAGACCGACCGGGGCGAGATGGCGGTTGACCGTTTGGTTGTTGCCGCCGGCGCCTGGTCGGCGCGCGTCGCGAAACTCATGGGCGTCAAGGTGCTGTTGGAAGCCGAACGCGGCTACCACATGGTGTTTCACGGTGCCGATTGCGGATTGAACCATCCCCTGATTCATGGCGAGGGTCACTTCGGCGTCAATCAGTTGGATGAAGGCGTCCGGTTCGCCGGTACGGTGGAACTGGCCAGCGTCGATGCACCGCCCGACGAGAAGCGCGCCGATAATGTCTATGCCTTGGGCAAGAGCATCCTCCGGTCGTTCGATCCGTCGATGGCCAGTGATGTCACGACGTGGATGGGCTGCCGGCCGACATTGCCTGACTACTTGCCTGCGCTGGGCAGTGTTCCCGGTCTGAACAACGTGTGGTTCGATTTTGGTCACCAGCATTTTGGTCTCACCCTTGCGGCGCGCAGCGGCTGGATCACCGCGCAACTGGTCGCGGGCCGCGATCCCGGTCTTGACCTTACGCCGTTTCGCGCCGACCGGTTCTAGGGCATGGCCAAACCGCGCCTTCTCCTGGTGACGGAGCGTAGCGCCTATCACCAGGAACAGACGGCCAAGGTCGCGCCCGACGGCGTCGACTTTGTCGCGCTGCGCTCGCCGGCGGACGCTGAGCTGAAAGCAGCGCTCGCCGATGCGACCTATCTAGTCAGCGAACGGGTCGGGCGCATCGACGGTCCGTTGTTGGATGCCGCGCCGCGGCTGAAGCTTGTCCTGCGGCTGGGCTCCTTAACCCACGACATCGATCTGCCGGCGGCGAAACAGAGGGGCGTCATCGTCTGCCAGCGCTATCAGGAAGGCACGGTCGTGGTGGCCGAGTTCACGTTGCTGCAGATGCTCGCGCTGTTGCATCGCCTGCCGGCGGTCCAGGCGATCGCCGAGGCGGCCGGCGACGATTGGGCCGAACGGCGGCGGACCGACGAGAACACCTTTGCCTTTAACTGGTCGAAGCGGCGCGATCACCGAACCCTCGACGGCATGACCATCGGCATCCTGGGCATGGGCGAGATCGGCGCGGTGCTGGCGGAACGGTTGCTGCCGTGGCAGGTGACGCTGCTTTACGCCCGGCGCCGCCGATTTCCATCCGACGTCGAGGACGAGCTGCAGATCGGCTATCGCGACAACGACGCGCTGCTGGCCGAAAGCGACGTTGTTGTCTGTCTGTTGCCCTACACAGACGAGACGGTCGGTTATCTCGACCGAAGCCGCTTGGCGGCCATGAAGCAGGGCGCCTATCTGGTCAGCGCCGGCAGCGGCGGGGTGATCGACGAGGCCGCGTTGGCCACGTCGATCGCGAGCGGCCATCTGGCGGGCGCGGCGCTCGACACCTTCGCGGTCGAGCCGATCGAGGCCGCCAACCCCCTGGTCAGACTGGCCCGTGAGGGCGCCAATGTCATTCTGACACCCCATGTCGCGGGCGGCGCGCCGGAAGACCCGTGGGCGGACTACCGCTTGATGTTCACCGCGGTCGACGATCACCTGCGCAGCGATCCTCCGTCGGGCCGAATCGCCTAACGACGATACGTCTTTATCGCCCTTGGCCAGGGACACCACCGACGCCATATAATAATGGGTATTGCGCGGGTGCCGTGGGCGGCGGCGGCCGCGCCAATTTTGATAAGTTCCTGAAAAACCGACGCTTTTTAGTGCCGGAACGTGGGAGATGTTCAATGAGCAGAGCCTTTGTCAGGGAACCGGACGGCGACGCGGTCGCCGACGACCTGCCGGAATTGCCGCAGGAGCCGATTCCCAACCGCGTCACGCCCCAGGGTTTGAAAGATCTTGAGGCGCGCCAGGCCAAGCTTGAGAAGGAACGCGAGAAACTCGCCGGTTCCGAGGACATCGTGGAAAAGAGCCAGCTTGCCCACGTCGAACGGGATCTCCGCTACATCGAGGGCCGACTCTACTATGCCGAGTTGATCGAGCCGGCCGATCAACCCGCTGACAAGGTCGCGTTCGGCGCGGCTGTCGAGGTTGCCGACGAGGACGGCAAGAAGCACACCTACGCAATCGTCGGCGAGGACGAGGCGGATTTTGACGCCGGCAAGGTAAGCTGGGTGTCACCGCTGGCGCGTGCGCTCGACGGCGCCGGTGTCGGCGATGTCGTGACGTGGAAGCGCCCGGCCGGCGATCTGGACCTGGAAGTCCTGGCGATCTCCTATTCTTGAACCAACCTCTGCCGCCCGTTGACGCGGCGTGGCCGGATCAGTATGGTCCGCGCCTTGAATTTCGGAACGACGCGGCGCGCCCGTCGGCAGCGCTGGAGGAAAGACCATGAAGATCGTCAACTCGATCAAGTCGATGAAGACACGCCACCAGAAGTGCCGGGTGATCCGGCGCAAGGGCCGCGTCTACGTCATCAACAAGCAGAATCCCCGCTTCAAGGCCCGCCAGGGCTGACGGGATAGAACGTTTCAGGCCGCTTTCGGGCGGTTTTCCGAGTTTTGTCGCGCCGGGCTCTGCCCGGCGCCGCTGTTTCTGGCGTCTCAATGCGTTGACGTGGCGGGCCGGGCAGGCAATCTAGGCCCCCGAGATCTTCGTAGAACGCAGGCAAAACCATGCTGATGCCCGAACCCGATCAGGACGTGATGGCGGGGCGCGCGCCCTTTGTCGCCGCGCTTACCAGGCTCTTGCCCGGCGAGAAAGTGGTCGCCGACGAAGCCGGCCTGCGCGCCTTCGAATGCGACGGCCTTTCGGCCTATCGCGCGCTGCCGCTGGCGGTCGTGCTGCCGGAAACCACGGCCGAAGTCGCCGAGGTTCTGAAACTGTGCGCCGAGCATAAGGTGAAGGTCGTGCCGCGCGGTTCGGGCACCGGCCTTTCCGGCGGCGCGCTGCCGCTGGAAGACGGCATCGTCCTGGGTCTTGGCAAGTTCAACCGCATCCTGGAGATCGACTACCCCAACCGGGCGGTCGTCGTGCAGCCCGGCGTGACCAATCTGGCGATTTCGCAGGCCGTGGACGCGGCCGGCTTCTACTACGCGCCGGATCCGTCGAGCCAGATCGCCTGCTCTATCGGCGGCAACGTGGCGGAGAACTCCGGCGGCGTGCACTGCCTGAAGTACGGCGTCACCACCAACAACCTGCTGGGCCTCGAAGTCGTCTTGATGAACGGCGACGTCGTGCGCTTGGGCGGCAAACACTTCGATGCCGACGGCTACGACATGATGGGCATCATGACGGGATCGGAAGGGCTGCTGGGCGTCATCACCGAAGTCACCGTGCGCATCCTGCCCAAACCGCCGACCGCGACCGCGCTGCTGCTGGGCTTCGGCGCGATGACCGATGCCGGGCGCTGCGTCGCCGACATCATCGCCGCGGGCATCATTCCGGCGGGCCTTGAGCTGATGGACCGCGCCTGCGTACGCGCCACCGAAGATTTCTGCAAGGCGGGCTATCCGCTGGATGCCGAGGGACTGCTGATATGCGAACTCGACGGACCGGAAGCCGAGGTCGAGGAGCTGACCGCCCGGGTCGGTGAGATTGCCAAGGCCTGCAACGCCACCACCATCCGCCAGAGCACCTCGGAAGACGAACGCCAGCGCTTCTGGCTTGGCCGCAAGTCCGCGTTCCCGGCCGTCGGCAAGCTGTCACCCGACTATTACTGCATGGACGGCACGATCCCGCGCGGCCGTCTGGCCGAGGTCCTGGAACGCATGGGGCAGTTGTCGGAGGCGTTCGGTCTTGGCGTCGTCAACGTCTTCCACGCCGGCGACGGCAACCTGCATCCCCTCATCATGTATGACGCGGGCAAGGAGGGCGATCTGGAGCGCGCGGAGGAACTGGGTGCGGCCATCCTGACCTTGTGCGTCGAGGTCGGCGGTGTGCTGACCGGTGAACACGGCGTCGGCGTCGAGAAGCGCGATCTGATGGGTACCATGTTCGACGAGGCCGACCTGAAACAGCAGCAGCGGGTCAAGTGCGCGTTCGATCCCGACGGTCTCTTGAACCCGGGCAAGGTCTTCCCGACATTGCACCGCTGCGCCGAGCTTGGCCGCATGCACGTGCATCACGGCGAGCTGCCGTTCCCCGATCTTCCCCGGTTTTGATGGCCGCGATCGCTCATGACTGAGATCGTCAGGCCGCGCGATGCCCAGGGCGTCGCCGACGCGCTCGCCTGGGCGGCGGCGGAAAGCGAGCCGATGGACGTGGTCGGCGCCGGCACGAAACGCGGTCTTGGTCATGGCGTCACGGCACCCCGCGTGCTCGACCTGACGGGTCTTTCCGGCATTACCGATTACGAACCCGAAGAGCTTGTGTTGACCGCGGCGGCACAGACGCCGATCGCCGATATCGAATCCATGCTGCGCCAGAAGAACCAGCAGCTTTCCTTCGAACCGCCCGACTTCGGCCCGTTGTTCGGCGCACCCGCTGAGCACGCGACCCTGGGCGGTGTCATCGCGGCCAACCTGTCGGGGCCGCGGCGTATCAAGGCCGGCGCCGCGCGCGACAACTTCCTGGGCCTGCAGGCGGTGACGGGCAGGGGCGAAGCGGTCAAGGCCGGCGGCCGCGTCGTCAAGAACGTCACCGGCTACGACGTCATGAAACTGCTGGCGGGTTCCTACGGCACGCTCGCCGTCATGACCGAGATCTCCGTCAAGGTGCTGCCGGCGGCCGAAAAGACGCGCACGGTTCTGGTAGCCGGACTCGATGCCAAGACCGCCGTCGACGTGCTCGGTGCCGCGCTCTCCAGTCCCCACGACGTCTCCGGCGCCGCTTATCTGCCGGCGGTAAACGCCCAACGTTCGGCTGTCTCGTATGTTTCCGGCGCCGGCGCGTCGGTGACCGCCATCAGGTTGGAGGGGCCGCCCGCGTCGACGGCGACGCGCATGGCGGCGATCAAGGATTTGGTCGCCGACCAAGGCGCGATCGAAGAGCTGCACGGCATGAACTCCGACACCCTGTGGCGCGAGATACGCGACGTCGCGCCGTTGTTGAGCGGTGACATGGTCTGGCGTCTCTCCGTCCCGCCGGCCGTCGGTGGCTCGCTTTTCGCGCGCTTGACCGACGATGGGCGCTTGTCCGGCTATCTCGATTGGGGCGGTGGCTTGATCTGGCTGGCGGGTCCGGCCGGTCACGACAGCGCGCTGGCGATCCGCGCGGCGGCGGACGAGGCGGGCGGCCACGCGACACTGATGATCGCGCCCGATGCGCTGAAGGCCGAGGTCCCCGTGTTCCATCCGCAACCGGCGGAGCGCTTCCGATTGACGCAGCGGATCAAGGAAGGCTTCGACCCGCGCGCGGTTCTCAATCCCGGCCGCATGTATCCGGGGGTGTGACGTCAGATGGAAACGCGCTTCGATCTCATCAGGCTTGCCGACCCGCACATCAAGGAGGCCGAGCGCATCCTGCGCACCTGCGTGCACTGCGGTTTCTGTCTGGCGACATGTCCGACCTATCTGCTTCTGGGCGACGAGCGCGACAGCCCGCGCGGGCGCATTTACATGATCAAGGACATGCTGGAGAAAGACCGTCCGGCCGACGCGTCGACCGTGCGTCATGTCGACCGCTGCCTGTCGTGTCTCTCGTGCATGACGACGTGCCCGTCGGGCGTCAACTATATGCACCTGGTCGACCACGCGCGTTTGCACATCAACGAGACCTACGAACGCCCGGCAGCCGAGCGCGCGTTGCGCCGCCTGCTCGCCGCGCTGCTGCCCTATCCCGGACGGTTCCGCCTGGCCCTTGTGGGCGCCGTGCTGGCGCGCCCGTTCGCAGCGCTGATGCCTGCAAAGCTGCGCCACCTGATGACCATGGCGCCGCGCCGCCTGGCAGAGCCCTCGGCCTATGACCGGCCCGCGGTTCATCGTGCAAAGGGCGAGCGCCAGAAACGGGTCGCGCTCCTCACCGGCTGCGCCCAACAGGTCCTGACGCCGGCGATCAACGCCGCGACCGTGCGTTTGCTGACCCGGCTGGGCTGTGAGGTCGTCGTTGCGCGCGGCGCCGGTTGTTGCGGCGCGCTCGTCCATCACATGGGTCGCGAAAGCGACGCCCAGGCGGCGGCCAAGCGCAACATCGAGGCCTGGGAAGCCGCCGGTCCGTTCGATGCCGTCATCGCCAACGCATCGGGCTGCGGCACGCAGTTGAAGGAGTACGGCTTCCTGTTGCGCGACGATCCCGAATGGTCCGCCCGCGCCGCCGCGTTGTCCGATAAGGCGCGCGACGTCAGCGAGGTCATCGCCGAACTCGACCTGCCGCCGACGCGGTTGTCGGGCCTGCCGGTGCTCGCCTATCACAGCGCGTGCTCCCTCCAGCACGGCCAGCAGATCCCGTCATTGCCCGGCGACCTTCTCAAACGCGCGGGGTTCGAGGTGCGCGACGTGCCGGAGGGCCACATCTGCTGCGGTTCGGCCGGGACCTACAATCTCGTCCAGCCCGAACTCTCGGCGCGGCTGCGCGAGCGCAAGGTCGGCAACATCCGCCAAACCGGTGCCGATGTTGTCGCCGCCGGCAATGTCGGCTGCATCGTCCAGATCGCCGGCGGCCTGGACAAACCGGTGGTGCATCCCGTCGAGCTTCTCGACTGGGCCCAGGGCGGGCCGAAACCGCCGGCCTTGTCAGACAACGCGTAAGCCCCCATCTTCACGCCATTCCGGCTTACTCTTCGTATCGATGGAGGTGCGACATGAAACGTCCGACAAAGCGGGCGAGCCGCCGGAATGCCGCCGCCAAGGCTTTGGCCAAGGGGCGCTACCGGCAACGGATCGTCAAGAACCGCAAGATCTACACGCGCAAAGGCCGCCGTCCCGACGACAGCGGCCTTTCTTCTTGGGAAACACGCGAACCGTTGGCGCCTCACGCGGCTGTGTAGGGGCACGGCTTGGCAGATGTGCGGTGCCACCCTAGATTCAGACCCATGACTGCACGACGCCTTCTCTTCGCGGCGCTTGCCGCCTGCGCCATCGCCCTGCCGGTGCAGGGCATGGCCGCCCAGGACGATCCCCGTCTCGACGATCTCTTCACCCGTCTGCACGCGACCGGCGATCAAGCCGAAGCGCAGGTCATCCAGAGCTACATCTGGTCGATCTGGACCGAAGCCAACGACGATCAGCTTAACCGGCTGATGTACGAGGGCACGCGCGCCATGCAGGTCGGCGACCTGGATCTGGCGATCCGGATGTTCACCGACGTCATCGACATCGCGCCCAAGTTCGCCGAAGCCTGGAACAAGCGCGCGACGGTCTATTACATGGTCGGCTCCTATGATGAATCGATCGCCGACTGCATGGTCGTGCTGGACCTGGAGCCGCGCCATTTCGGCGCGCTGTCCGGGCTGGGACTGATCTATACGGCGCGCGAGGAAGACGAGAAGGCGCTTGCGTGGTTCAAGGCCGCGCTGGATCAAAACCCGCACATGCCGTCGATCCGCGCCCAGGTCGACGCGCTTGAAGAGAAGCTGCACGGCAAGGCGATCTAACGCGCGGTCCGCCCACCACCACTCTCGCGCCCCGGCCTTGAGCCGGGGCCCATGAACACGGGATGTTGCCCTTGTGCAAGGTCGGGGGCCTTCATGGCACTGGTTTGTGTTCATGGACCCCGGGTCAAGCCCGGGATGCGGCGGTGGTTTTTGTGTGGGTCGTGATCGTTTGATGCTTCGAACACATGCATCGCGCCCCGGCCTTGAGCCGGGGCCCATGAACACGGGGTGCCGCCCCTACGCAAGGTCGGGGCCTTCATGGCGCTGGTTTGTGTTCATGGATCCCGGGTCGAGCCCGGGATGCGGCGGAGTGCGGATCGCGTCAGTCGACCCAGGCGATCCTGAGTGTGTTCGTGGCGCCCGGCGTGCCGAAGGGGACGCCGGCGGTGATGACGATGCGGTCGCCGGCCTGCACGAACCCGGCTTCTTTCGAGACCGAACAGGCGCGGTTCACCATGTCGACGAAGTCGCGGGCGTCTTCCGTGCGCACCGAGTGAACGCCCCAGGTCATGGTCAGCCGCCGCGCCGACGTGATCTTCGGCGTGATGCCGACAATCGGTACTTCCGGACGGACGCGCGCGGCGCGCAAGGTTGTCGCCCCGCTGACCGAATAGGCGACGATGGCGGACGCGCCGATCGTATGCACGACCTGACGCGCGGCGGCGGAGATGGCGTCGGCGCTCGTCGCCTCCGCATCAGCGGCCATGGGATCGTAAAGCGGGTCGTTTTCGACCGTCGACATGATGCGGTCCATGATCGCGACGGCCTCGCTGGGATAGTCGCCGACCGCCGTTTCGGCCGACAGCATCAGGCAGTCGGCGCCGTCGTAAACGGCGGTCGCGACATCGGAGGCCTCGGCCCTGGTCGGCGTCGGCGCGTCGACCATCGAGTCGAGCATCTGGGTCGCCACCACGACCGGCTTGCCGGCCGCGCGGCACGCGCGAACGATGCGCTTTTGCAGGCCGGGCACTTCTTCCGGCGGCAGTTCGACGCCGAGATCGCCACGCGCCACCATCAGGCCGTCGGAAAGCGCGATGATGTCGTCCAGCATATCGATGGCCGAGGGTTTCTCCAGCTTCGCCATGACCGCCGCGCGGCCGTCGACAAGCTCGCGCGCCTCGGCCATGTCCTCGGGCCGCTGCACGAAGGAGAGCGCCACCCAGTCGATCCCCATCTCCAGGCCGAACGCCAGATCGTCGCGGTCCTTCTCGGTCAGCGCGGCGATTGGCAGCTGAACCCCCGGCAGATTGAGGCCTTTGTGGTTGGAGAGTTCGTCGCCGGCGATGACCTCGGCATCGGCAAAGTCATCGCCGCAATCGATCACCTTCAGGCTGACCCGTCCGTCGTCGAGCAGCACGACGGTGCCGGGCTTGAGCGCCTGGAACACTTCTGGATGCGGCAGGCCGACCCGGGTCTTGTCGCCGGGCGTTTCGTCGAGGTCGAAACGAATCCTGTCGCCTTTCTCGATGGCGACGGCGTCATCGACAAAGGTCGCGATCCGCAGCTTGGGGCCCTGCAGATCCAAGAGGACGCCGATCGGCCGGCCATAAACACCTTCCAACTCACGGATCGTATCGAAGTTCTCTCTGTGCTTTTCGCGTTTGCCGTGGCTCATGTTGAGCCGGAAGACATCGGCGCCTGCTTCGAACAGCGCGGCGATGGCGTCCCGGCTGGAGGTGCCGGGGCCCAGGGTGGCGAGGATTTTGGCTTGGCGGTTACGGCGCATGAAGCCCCATTCTAGGTTGTGGCGGGCGTATCGCCAACGGCGACCAAAATGGCGCGGAAATCATTAACGTTGGTTCGTGTCGGGCCTGTGACGATGGCGTCGTCGAGCGCGGCGAAGAACCCGCCGCTGTCGTCGTGATCGAGCGCATGGCGCGCATCCAGGCCGGCCTCTGCCGCGCGCGCCAGGCTGTCGGGTCCGA
>JANQGO010000268.1 GCA_028277285.1 Alphaproteobacteria bacterium
CTCGCCGGGGTCGTCGACCACCGCACAACTGATCAAGGCGAGATCGAGTTCGTCACGGCGCAGCATCTGATCCAGCAGCATGCTGTTCTCGGTGCTGACCTCGACCTCGACCATCGGGTATTCGTTGGCGGAACGAACGAGCACCGTGGGCAGGAACCGCGCGACATAGTCGTCGGGGACGCCGAGCCGCACGCCGCCGGTCAGTTCCGGTCCGGAGAACCGCGCCACCGCCTCGTCGTTCAGGCGGATCAAACGCCGCGCGTAGCCGACCAGGGTCTCGCCGTCGCTGGTCAGGACCATCTGACGGCCGTTACGGGAAAACAACGGCTTGCCCACGGCCTCTTCCAGGCGCCGGATCTGCATGCTGACCGCCGACTGGGTGCGGTGCACCTGTTCGGCCGCCCGCGTCACGCTGCCGGTGTCGACGATAGCCAGGAAGCTCCTCAGGAGATCCGTATCAAGGTTGTTCATGGCGCCACACCTCTATCAACGATCTTGATAGATAGTATCTATTCAATTCGTTGGATTGATCAAGGCCGATGGCCCATGTCTAGCGCACGACGCAACGCTCGAAACGGAGAAAGTCCATGCGAATCCTGACGTTAAGCGATTACGGCCACGGCGGAAGACGCGCCGGCGGCATCGCCGCCTGGATCGTGCGGCGTATCGGGCGGTGGCATGAATTGGCGCGTCAGCGCCGTCAGCTCGCCCGCCTCGACGAACGGACCCTGCGCGATATCGGCGTCTCCCCTTACGACGCCCGCCGGGAAGCGCGCCGCTGGTTCTGGGACGATCCGCTGGCCTGAAGCCCGAAGGTAACCAGTCTCGTCAATAACAAGGTAAACAGCCTTGCCCGACTTTGCCGGAGCGCGGGCGCACCGGGGCCATCCAGTTGGGCAAACTGCCAGAATGCACAGCCGCGTTCACAGGATGACGGGTGATCGGCGCCTCCCCGCATCACCTGTCCTTCAAGAAGAAAAGGACCAAGGAGGTAGACATGGACCAGACCTTCACGACCGGCGTCGAGCCTATCGGAAAACCGTCGCAAAGCTTCGGTCAGCGGCTGTGGCGGCGCATCAAGCACTGGTTCGAGGTATCGCGCGAACGCCATCACCTGGCGGAACTCGACGCGCACGCGCTGAAAGATCTGGGCATCAGCAGAAAGGATGCGCGCCTGGAAGCGCGCCGCTGGTTCTGGGACGATCCGCGCTACTGACCCAATAGCAGCCTAGGCGGTCGCGGCCGCCTGCTCACGCAGCAATTCGCTCTTGCGTTTTTTGACCGTGTCGGACTTGAGCTGTCCGCAGGCCGCCAAGATGTCGCGGCCGCGCGGCCGGCGCACCGGGGCCGACAGGCCGCCATCGTTGACGATGCGCGAGAACGCGTGAATGCGGTTGTTCGATGAGCATTCAAAGGGCGCGCCGGGCCAAGGGTTGAACGGGATCAGGTTGACCTTTGCCGGAATCCCCTTGAGCAACCGGACCAGCGCGCGGGCGTCGGCGTCGCTGTCGTTGACGTCCTTCAGCATGACGTATTCGAAGGTGATGCGTCGCGCGTTGTTGGCGCCGGGATAACGCCGGCAGGCCTCAAGCAGCTCGGCGATCGGGTACTTCCTGTTGAGCGGCACCAGTTGGGTGCGGATGTCGTCGGTCACCGCGTGCAGCGAGACCGCGAGGTCGACGCGCAGTTCCTCGCCGCAACGCTGCATCATCGGCACGACGCCCGACGTCGACAGTGTGATCCGCCGGCGCGACAGCGAGATACCCTCCTCGTCCATGACGATCTGCAGGGCCAGCTTGACGTTCTCGAAGTTATAGAGCGGCTCGCCCATGCCCATCATGACGATGTTGGAAAGCTGGCGCGCGTCGCCGGTCGGCGACGGCCATTCGCCCATGCTGTCGCGGGCCAGCATGAACTGACCGACGATCTCGCCGGGCGTCAGGTTGCGCACCAGGCGCTGTGTACCGGTATGGCAGAACGTGCAGGTCAACGTGCAGCCGACCTGGGACGACATGCAGAGCGCGCCGCGGTCTTCTTCGGGAATGTGCACGCTCTCGATCAGGTGGCCGTCGGCGACCTTCAGAAGCCATTTCTGTGTCTTGTCTTCCGATACCTGGTGACGCGCGACATGGGGCCGGTCGAGACAATAGTGCTCGGCCAGGCGCGCGCGCAGCGGCTTGGAAAGCGTCGTCATGTCGGCGAAATCGGTCACGCCGCGGAAGTAGATCCAGTGCCATAACTGCTTGACACGAAACGGCTTTTCGCCGAACGCCGCCATTTCGGCGGCAAGTTCGGCGCGTGACAACCCGATCAGGTTCTTGCGTTCGCTGACGTTATGGCCGGCGTTTTCCATGACGCGACATATAGAGATGATCGCGCCTTAAGCCAAATCGCGAGCATGCCGCATCCATGCGCCATGCTCGCGCCCCGGCCCTGAGCCGGGGTCCAAGAACACGGTCAGTGCCTTCACTGGCTGCAGCTGTGTTCATGGGTCCCGGCTCTGCGGCCGGGATGCGGCAGCGGTCTTTTCGGTGCTTCGCTTAACTCGTGCAGGCCGTGGTGATGGCCTCGTAGGCCTTGGTGAAGCCGGAGAGCGAATAGGTGTCCTTGGTCTCCGTGCCGCGCCACGACACGCCGCGCACCTCCATGCGGTTGCCGGCCTTCATGGCCGCGACCAACGAGGCGTCGTCGGCCTCAACCCGTGTCCATGCGGTATCGCCCTGGGTGAACAGGCTATAGGTGTTGCTGCCGATCTTGATCGAGACGTCGGAGTTTTCCTTGAAGTTGTAGCCGATGATGATGCTGACCACGCCTTTCGTGCCGGGGCTGCGGTGCGTCACCAGGGTCCAGATGTCGCCGCGCTCGGTATAGTTGCCCTCGTCGGTCAACGGCTGACTGCCGATGTAACAGACCTTCTCGCTGCCGGCCTGGTAGGTGTAGGCAACCCAATCGTTAAAGACGCCGATGGCGCGCGGTTCCTGCGCCCGCGCAACGGCGGCCGCCGCCACCATGGCCGCCAAGACCACCACCACAAAAAGTCCACGTTGCTGCATCGTGTCCAACCCGCTTGTCGATATCCCCTAGAGAGTAGTCTTAGCAGCATGTCCGAAACAGGGCAAAGCGAAGGCGCTTTGCCGTATTCGTGCTGTGTCGAGCCGACGGGCTCGACGCTGGGACCAGCCCACTCCCCCGCCCGGCCACCCCGAGGATGCTGCCATGGGTGGCCGGGCGGGGGAGTGGGCTGGTGGTGCCGCGCATTGTTAGGCGCAGAAAGGTTCACCGATCGCGCCGCGGCGGCCGTTTGCGTGAGATCGGATCGCCGTGCACGTGGCGGGGCAGGGGTTCGGCCGGCATGATCGGCGACACCGGGCGGTGGGCGAAACGGCCCATGGCGCGCATGCGGTCGTACATGACGATGGCGCCGGCCGTCGCGACGTTGATGCAGAAACTGGTCGGGATGCGCACCACGTGTTCGCAACGGTCCAGCATGGCGGGCGACAGGCTGCCCCGCTCCGGGCCCAGCACATAGGCGGCGCCATGGGGGTGGTGGAAGCTGGGCAGGTCGATGGCGTCCTCGGTCAGCTCGACACCGACCAGCTGGCAGCCCTCCGGCAGACGCATGTCGTCGATGCCGGCATAGGTGTAGACGGGCAGATTGCGCTGGCTGGCCGACGTGTCGCTGGGGAACTCCATGCGCGGGTCGGGCGCGACCAGGAACAGGAAGCTCGCACCGAAGCCGTGGGCCGAGCGAAACAGGTTGCCCATGTTGCCGGCTTTGCTGATAC
>JANQGO010000315.1 GCA_028277285.1 Alphaproteobacteria bacterium
GGATCCTTCGAGACGGGCCTACCGGCCCTCCTCAGGACGGGGAAACCAAGCATAAACCTCATGGTGAGGAGGCGCGATAGCGCCGTCTCGAACCATGGGGACCTAAGACCATGACTTTTTCAGTAGCCTGCGCCGACGCCGCACATCGAAAAGCGGGATCAGTCCTCGTAATGCTTGAGTTCGAGCCGATTACCGTCGGGATCGGGGAAGTAGATCGACTGCCCGTCGCCGCGGGCACCCCACACCTGGCGCGGCCCATCGATCTCCACCCCTTCCGCGTCGAGACGGTCCCGCACCCGTTGCCAATCGCCCTTGGTCACGACCATGCAGAAATGATTGAGGTTGGGCGCCGGCGCCGGATCCTTCTTATGCATCTTCGGCGGGAAGAGATCGATGATGGTGTTTTCGTTCAACCGCACCGACGGAAAGGGAACGTCGCCCGCGCGGTAGGCGTCGAGCCGGTCCGGCTCCATCTCCAGCACCCGGGTGTAGAAATCGATCATCGACGCCTCGTCCTGCACGTTCAAAACGATATGGTCCATGGTGATCCGCATTGACGGTGTCCCCTTCTTGAAAAGCACGGTGTGCGCTCGCCCGTGGGTCTGAACATAGCCCTTCGCCGGCGGCTTGCAACATCCTGCGGCGATCCCGGTCACGACCGGTATCGAGACGATTGACCCGGCAGACGCAAGCCTTCACCATTCGGCCTGCGCGCGCCGTCGCGCCAACTTATCCGAGCACCCGCCCCAACCAAGAGCACCGAGAGACTCCATGGACCTGAAAGACATCACCATTCATTTCATCCATCCCGCCTATCAGCTCGCGCCGCTGTTCGAGAAGCGCGAGACCGGGATCAAGCATTTCCAGTCCTGGACCCTGGACGACGCCTATGCCCGGATGGGCGACGGCGACGTTATTGTCGTATCGGGGTATTGGAAGAACGACATGCTGGAGACCGCCGACCGGCTGAAGTTCATCCAGGTCTGCGGCGCGGGCTACGACCAGTTCGACCAGGACGGCATCCGAGCGAAGGGGGCGCGGCTCGCCAACGCCAGCGGCGTCAACGTCAACGCGGTGAGCGATCATGCCCTGGCGCTGACGCTTGGCCTAACGCGGCTGATCCACACCGGGCGCGACAACCAGCGCAAGGCGGAGTGGCGCGGCATGATCTCCGATCTCTCGCAGCGCGAAGAGGAACTGCCGGGCAAGACGATGCTGATCTACGGTCTCGGCAAGATCGGCGGCCGCACCGCCAAGCTCGCCAAGGCCTTCGACATGAAGGTCATCGGGCTGAAACGCGACACGTCGACACCGGTCGAGCATGTCGACGAGTTGCACCCATCGAGCGACCTGGTGTCGTTGCTGCCGCGCGCCGACGTGGTGGTGCTGACCTGCCCGCTGACGCCGGAAACGCAAAATGTGATCGACGCAACGGCCCTCGCCGCGATGAAACCGTCCGCCTACCTCGTCAACGTGGCGCGCGGCGGGTGCGTCGACCAGAACGCGCTTATCGCGGCACTGAACGACAACCAGATCGCCGGCGCCGGGATCGACGTGACCGTGCCGGAACCGCTTGAGGCCGACTCACCGCTGTGGGGGTTCGAGAATGTCATCCTGACGCCGCATACCGGCGGCGAGACGCGGCAATACGAGGACAATGTGATCGACATCCTGCTCGAAAACCTCAACCGCTTGGCGCGCGGCGACGAACCGCTGCATAACCAAGTCGTCTGAGCGCGCACGGCCGATGTCAGAGACCCGCCATCAGGTCGACGTCATCGTCGTCGGCACCGGCGCCGCCGGGTTGAGCGCGGCGCTCGCGGCCCGCGTGTCGGACGCCAGCGTGCTGGTGGTGGAAAAAGCGGCCGTCGCCGGCGGCACGACCGCGATGTCCGGCGGCTGCATCTGGATTCCCGGCCATCACTACATGGCCGAGCTGGGCGTCAGCGACACGCGGATGTATTCCATGGCCGCCTCCCGCGTGTCG
>JANQGO010000369.1 GCA_028277285.1 Alphaproteobacteria bacterium
AGAAAAGCTGGGGACGACTACCGTCCGTTTCCGCGCGGCTTTCTTCCGGTCCCACGTCGAGGACCTTGCGGTAGAGGTGCCAGGTGGCGTGCCCGAGCACCGGGACGAGGACGGCGAGGCCCAGGAACAGCGGCAGAGAGCCGAGCACCAGTCCCACCGCGACGATCAATCCCCAGACCGCCATCAGCCCTGGGTTTGTCGCGACCGCTCGAAATGAAGCCGCGATGGCGGCGTCGACGCCGCGTCCCGGTCCAGCAGCAATGGAAAGGACATGACGCTGATCAAGGTACGCAGGTCACTGTACCCTTCAATTTACTAGTGAAAACTGCGCTGACATTTGGGCAGCTGCATGTCATTTCTGAAGTTGATTTTTTAGTATACGTACAACCTGATTGTTTGGGGACGCTCTTATAGTAGCATTGCATGCCTATTCTTGGCCGGCTCACGTCCGTGCATACGCCATCGATGATCCCGGTTAGGCCACCTCCAACCGCCAGGTCTGGTATGGCGCAGCTTGGGTTGCCGCAATTAACGTATTCTTTGACGTAAGCTGCCGCCGTGGTTGGTTGCCATATCGCCAGAGCCAACACCGCTAACACCGCTACTGTGAATTTGAACCTCGACAACGCCATTCTTGTCTCCTAGGTATCAGCCTCATGGCAGCCCCTGCAGTGTCGGGGCCCAAAACATCACGCAATGCCGATCAACAGCCGCGTCCGGTTTCGCGATGACTTGACCATCCTAACGCGAATTCAAGCCAGTCATTCACCTGCTTGTCTTTAAAGTATTGTTATATTGAATAATATGAAAAGTGAATGACAAAGTTGTAATTCAAATTATTGCCGCGTGACTATGACATTCGTGCCGAAGGTCACTAGGGCAACGATCCGTTGGAACATGTTGGGCAAGCCTAATTCTTCGGCCGCGAACCAAAGTCGTGTGGGTCGTCGTTCGATCATCCTGGTTGGGTCGACAAAGAACCGATCACCGTGAGATGCCATGACCGCAAGACCAGCGTTCAAGCACAGGCAATCAACATGAGGTTTGGGCCACCAGCGCAAGCAAGTTGCAATAGCGGATCCTGCACGATTGGACCAACGGCCGGTCATGCAATAGCCATCAAACTGGACCATTTGGATGGCGCTGATTAAGGGCAGGGAAATTCGACCGCGAATTCCCGTCAACGGGGAAGGCCGACGGCGTGCCCGGCAAAGTGCCACCGTCGGAGAGCACGCCGTCCCGGCATCACACCGCGCCGTCGCGGCCCGCTCAGCCGTCGATAACCTTTCGATACAGGTGCCAGGTCGCGTGCCCGAGTATCGGAAGGACGACGGCGAGGCCGAGGAAGAGCGGCAGGGAGCCGACGACCAGTCCAGCCGCGACGATGAGGCCCCAGACCGCCATCGGCGCCGGGTTCTCGATAACCGCCCTGAACGAGGCCGCGATGGCGGCGCCGACGCCGACATCCCTGTCCAGCAACAGCGGGAAGGAGACGACGCTGATCGCCAGCACCAGCAGCGCGAAGAGGAAGCCGATACCGATGCCAACGCCGATCATCGTCCAGCCGGCGGCAGTCGTGAACACCTGTTCGAAGAAGCCGCCGAGCGAGGCGGGCGCGGCCGGGCCGAGCGTGACCGCATAGACCCATTCTGCGGCGGCCAGCCAGGCGAGGAAGATCGCCAACAGAATTACGCCGAGCGTCAGAATCGCGCCGAGCCGGGGCGAGCGCATGACTCCCAGCGCGTCGCCCCAGCCCGTCTGTTGACCCGCTTCGCGGTGCCTGCTCATCTCGTAGAGGCCCACGGCGGCAATCGGCCCCAGCAGGGCGAAGCCGGATGCGAGCGGAAACAGCATCCGAACCAGATCATATTCGAAGACCAGGCGGGCGAGGACGAGGCCGGCGATCGGATAAACGATACAGAGGAAGATGACGTCGGTCCGGCAGGCGGCGAAATCGGCAACGCCTTTCGCCAGCGCATCCCGCAGGTCGTCGACGCCGATGCGGCGGACCGACGGCTTCGATGCGCGGCCGCCGATCGTGCGGCCCGACTCCTCGACATGAGCGGTCGCGGACTTGACCTGCTGCGTCCCCCATTCGATCGGATTTCTGATGGTAGGCATGATCGTACCTCTCGAAACGGTTGTTTCGAGCAGCAACGGCCCGATCATGGCCTGACGCGATACGGCGACCGGCCGCATCAGGGCCGAAGTCTGCCATTGATTCCAGTATATACCGGAACTTTCCTCCTGTCGCATCACATCTGCGGGACCGGTCCGGTGCCGGCGCGCTCGATTGGACCTTACCGGGCATCCGGTATAGGGCTAGCTACCGGAACGCACTTGCGAAGGGAGATCTCGATGGCCGCGCTGACAGACGACATGAAACGCATAATCGACGAGCAACGGCTTGGCTTCGTCGCGACGACGAGCGCGGACGGGACGCCAAATCTGTCGCCGAAAGCAACCTTCGTCGTGCTGGACGACGATACGCTCGCCTTTGCCGAAATCCGGTCGCCCAACACTCTGCGCAACATCGCCAACGGATCGAAGGTGGAGATCAACTTCGTCGATGCGTTCGTGCGCAAGGGCTACCGCTTCAAGGGCAGCGCCGAAATCCTCGAACGGGGCAGTGCCGGGTTTGACGATCTGATCGGTCTGTTTGCCGGCAGCGGCGACCTCGTCAAGGCGATGGGAGCCATCGTCCGCATCCGCATCGAAGCGGCGTCGGCATTGATCTCGCCGGCCTACGACCGCGGGCAGACGGAAGACGAGCTTCGCCGGGCCTGGACCGAACGCTTCCGCAATCAGCAGCCCGGCGGAGAATTCGTCTAGAGCATGATACTCTAGCGAGGCCGGCTTCAGTCCCGCCAGATCTCTCCGAGGACGCGCGCGAAGTTGCCGCCGAGATAGGCGGCGATATCGCTGTCGCGCCAGCCGCGCGCGAGGAGCGCCTCGGTGACGGCCGGCAGTTTGGCATGGGAATTCGCGTCCGCCGGATAACGCGCCGGAATGTCGTGCCCGAACGCATCGCCGTAGCTGGAAATGCCGCTCCATAAACGCCGGTTCGCCGCGACGAAGGCCGTCTTGGCAAGATCGCCCGCCGCCGGTAGGTCCGTCCCGAAGCCCACATGGTCGATCCCGGCGACCTCCACCAGATATTCGAGCTGACGGACGAAGTCGTCGATCGTTGGGCGGCGCGAGGTATCGCCGTCCCAGAGCATGGGCCCGTAGACGCTGGCGCCGATGACACCGCCGGTGTCGGCGATGGCACGGATCATGTCGTCCGACTTGTTGCGCGGCAGGTCGACGAGCGCCCTGGCGTTGGCATGGGTGGCCAGGACAGGCTTGTCGCTCAGCTCTATCACGTCGAAGGAGGTCCGCTCGCTGACATGACTGAGATCGATGGCGATGCCGAGTTCGTTCATCAACCGGACCGCGTCGCGCCCGAGCACGCTCAGTCCGGACGGTTCCGTTTCGAGGCAGCCGTCGCCCAGAAGATTCCGGTAGTTGTAGGTGATCTGCATGATCCGCAGACCGATTTTGTGGAACAGGTACAGCCGGTCCAGATCGTCTTCGACGGGGCGCATGTTCTGCCACCCCATGATGATGCCGATTTTGCCCGCGTCCTTGGCGTCGGAAAGATCCCGCACCCGCTCGACCAGACGCCACTCGCTGTCCTCTGCGCGGGTGCGGGCAAGCCAGAGCGCGGCGTTGTCGCAGGCCTCGCGATAGTCCGCCTCGAAATGGCAGGTCGTGACGTTGAGCGCGTCGATCCCGCCGTCGCGGAGGTCTCTCGTATAGCCGTCGCTGTAGTAGGACAGGCCGTCGAGAACGAGGGCGCGCCGCTGGAGCGCTGGTGCGTCCGTCATCCGTCACTGTCCTTGCGGGCGTCGGCTATGGCCTTGGCGAATTCCTGTGCCGTCATGCCGGCGTGGACGCCGAGCCGCGCGGCCGTCTCGTTGAGACGGGTGACGACGCCCGTCTCCCAGCTCGACCGGGCATCGCCGATGCGGGCGCTGTCGTGCGACACCGTCGCCGCGGCGATGTCGCGCGCATCGAGCGCGGGCAGCCGGCTCGTGCCCGCCTCGTCGATGCCGCAGCCGGCGTCGTTGTAGAGCGCCGCGATGGCGTCATGTTTCAGCGCCGTCTCCGGCCGCCCGCCGAGAAGCTGGCCGTGCGACCCGACGATAAGGATCT
>JANQGO010000405.1 GCA_028277285.1 Alphaproteobacteria bacterium
TTGAAGACGTAGGTCGGGTCATCCTCGGTCCCGTTCTCGATCCACCCCTGGGCGCCGGCGAAGACGCCGGTGCCGTCATGGATGATCACGGTGATCGGCACCGGGTTGGGCGCATCGTCGTTGGGCCGCTCATAGACCGCCGCGCCGGCCATCTGGCCGTCATGGAAGACGATGTCGAACCGCGCCGAGAACCGCGTGTCGCCGTCATGCTCGCCCACGCCGACCAGCGTCGCCACCACGTTGTTGATGGCGATTTCCTCGCCCGCCTCGTCGATCAACGCCGTCATGACGATCCGCCGGTCGCCGGGGCTGTCGCCCGGCGGCCCGCGATCGAGCAGGCTGATCGCCTTGTGCGTGCCGGTCAGCGTGAACGGCTCGCAGGCGTGTTGGGCGGAGGCGGGGGTTGCGGCGGTTATGGTGACGAACGTGCCCAAGAGAGCCGCCGTCACGCTCCGTACGATCCTCTGGCTCATGGACGCGTCCTCCCTTGCAAGTGCCATCGGCGGCAGCCTAAACGCTGGCGTCCCGTCGTCACAGGTTGAAAAGCGGTGTGAGCCAGCGGATCAGCCGCCCAACACCCTGATTTGCTTGACATACCGGCCACAAGGCCCCATGTGAGCGCCGTACATTGTCTCGCGATCGCGCGAAGCGCCGTTTCTTAGAGCCCCGGCTTCCAGCCAACGGGCCCCAGGACATCGCAGGAGAACGTCACCGGCACCACGGACGAGATTATCCGCGGGCGGTCTTCTCCGGGCGGCACACCATCCCGGGAACAATCACAAAAACACCGCCGAACCGGCCCGCGCCCGGGGCAGGCGACAAGCCGGGACAGCCGCGTGCGCCACAAACCGCCCGCGCCACCCGGTCATTAAGGAATCTCTTTTGAACACCCCAAGTTTCTCGGAGCTCGGCCTCGCCGATCCGATCCAACGTGCTCTTAACGCCAACAACCACGTGACGCCGACGCCGATCCAGGCCGGCGCCATCCCCGAGCTTCTCGCCGGCCGCGACATGCTGGGCATCGCCCAGACCGGCACCGGCAAGACCGCGGCCTTTTTGCTGCCGATCCTGCATAAGCTCTACCGCAAGCGCGCGAAGACAACGCCGCGCCGACCCCGTGCCCTCATCCTGACGCCGACCCGCGAGCTCGCGATCCAAATCGGCGAATCCTGCCGCGCCTATGGCAGGCATCTGCCCGTGCGCCACACCGTCATCTTCGGCGGCGTCGGCCAGCGGCCCCAGACGGCGGCGCTCTCGCGCGGCGTCGATATCGTCATCGCCACGCCCGGCCGCCTGCTCGACCTGATGAACCAGGGCGAGGTGAGCCTGGAGGCCGTGCGCTACTTCGTCCTCGACGAGGCCGACCGCATGCTCGACATGGGTTTCGTGCGGGATGTCCGGAAAATCGTCCAGGCGCTGCCCAATGAACGCCAGTCCCTCCTCTTCTCGGCCACCATGCCGGGCGAAATCGCGAAGCTGTCCGGCGACCTCCTGAACGACCCCGTGCGGGTCGAGGTGGCGCCCCAGGCGACGCCGGTCGAGCGCATCGACCAGAGCCTCTATCACGTGCCCGCCGCCGGCAAGGGCGCGCTCTTGGCCGACATCCTGGACAACCCGGACCTCGAGCGCGTCATCGTCTTCGCGCGCACCAAACACCGCGCCGACCGCGTCGCGCGCCAGTTGGGCAAGCGCGGCCACAGCGCCGAGGCGATCCACGGCAACAAGTCCCAGAACGCCCGCCAGCGTGCGCTCAAGCGTTTCCGCAGCGGCGACGCCCGCGTGCTCGTCGCGACCGACATCGCCGCGCGCGGCATCGATGTCGACGGCATCACCCACGTCATCAACTTCGAACTGCCGAACGAGCCCGAAAGCTACGTCCACCGCATCGGCCGCACCGCCCGCGCCGGCGCCACCGGCGCCGCGCTCTCGTTCTGCGATCCGTCGGAGCGCCCGTACCTCCGCGACATCGAACGGTTGATCAAGAAGCGCCTGACCGTGATCGGCGACGAGCCGGCGGCGGAGGAAGAAGAGACGCGGCCGGCGAAGGCGAAGAAGGCGCGGGACGGCGGAAGGCCGAAGCGTCGCCCGCGGCGGCGTGGACAGCGGCGGAGGAAGAACGGGGCTGAGCGGGCGGCGATGGGCGCCTGAGGTACGAGGGCGCCTTCGACATCATCGGCTCAGTATCCTCACCTAGCCTAACATGGCCCCGCCATTGAAGCGTCGCGCTTGGTGGGTTGCACCACAGCCGGCGTGAACGGCATGCGGGGCGGGGCCGTACGCCACATGAGCTGTACATCCTCTGACGTGAGTCCGAACGCTTTGTTGACAAGCTTGGAAAGCTGGCGTTCCTGGTTGAGAACCTCTCTGCACAGCTTTCTAGCGGGCTGAATAGTGGCCGCATGCTCACGCTTAAGTTCGGCAATTTCGGCAGCGGTCAACTTTTGTCGCTTAGGAAGGTTCTCTCTCACAGCTACAACAAACTCTTCCGCATCGAGAGTCGTCGGCACCCTCAATCCTTTCTTAAGCTTTTCGAGTCCCAACTCGAACTTCAGCCAATCTGAGATTTCGGTGTTAGCTTGGGAGATATCTCGGCTCTTTTGTTCAAGTAGTTCGATACTCTCTTCACCGCACTTGGCGAAGCTTGGAGGAGTATGGGGTATCGGCAAAGTGAGTACGAACTCCTTTATGAAGCGAAGAGCTTCATCTTTTCCATGAACAGCTTTCCTCCAACTCCACCACCAGATGAGAGGTGAGTTCAGTACGCACAGTAACCAGGGATCAGTCGTCGAAATTAGATATGCTGTATTGGGGAGGAAAAGGCCCGTCCGATCAATCTGAAAAGTCTGAGACCACGCAATCTCCTGGTAGATTATCTTAGGTCTCTCAAAAGCTTCCCAATACTCGGTGGAATCTTGAATTTCATACCATTTGTATTGGCCAGACTTTCTTCCCATCCATCTATCGTCATCAGAAACTGGCTGCCAGTTAGCGGGTTTTGGTTCCAGTTTCTCCCGGTACAATTCTAGGTGACGCAGGATCGAAGGGTATCTTGAAATCTCAACTCCGCGGCGCGTGAAGATCATCCAGGTCTTATCCCAGCGTGAGTACCACCGCTCGATGTCTTGTCCTGGCAAGTAGGGCTTAATGAGTTCATGGGCTTCCGGCGTTTCTTGAATCAGCCGCTCGCGAGTCTCCGAATCGATAAGGAACGCATCGTTTAGTCCAGTCGTCACTCCACGGAAAATCTTGACGTCATCAAAATCAGACAATGTCCGACCACAACCTGAGACCCTCTCTACTAGACTGAGAACTTCCGGCGGCTCAAGGATCCAGCTTTCTCTTGTGAAATGTGCTCGGGGCAAAGCGTAGGTCGCGTTGTCAACTGCTCCTTCAAGATCCTTGTCGGGCACATCGTCCCGCGAGAGGACACATACATCAGTTTCGATTGGCGGCTCAACCTCATGCGGCTTTTGCACAACGACAACTGACGGAAACACATCAGCATCGGGAAAGAACTTCTTGGCGTGGCCAAAATCAGCGACAAACTCTACCCACGCCTTTTCCGCGAAGAGCGACCGCAGCCCTTCAGCATACCCAGCGCGCAGCCACTTGTTGGTTACGACATAGGACAACCGCCCTCCCGCACGCAGCAAGTTGACCCCTTGATCAAAGAAGTAGACATAAAGATCTGCGGTACCGCTGTATGTCTCGGGATAGGCACTCTTTAGTGCAGGTTTTGACGACCTTATGAGCTCTTGGCGTACATAGGGCGGGTTACCGATTACCGCGTCGAAGCCGCCGTGTAGTTGGCTGCTTTCCCACTGTTTCCAGACTCCAGGATAGGCCACCTGCCAATTATGGAAGCGCTCGTCACGCATGATCGAGCGTGCCTGATTCAGAATACCGGCAAAGCGCTCCGCATCAGCTCGAGACTTCGCGGGAATACTGGCGAGAATGTCTTTAGCCAGGGGGTGGCCATCTCCACCATCCGTCGGTCCAAGCACATAGCGTCCGCGTGCGACATCAAATGGGTCACCAAACTGACCATCCAGCCACGCGCGAACCGCTGCCTTTTCTTCCTTTCCTAGTTTCACCCAATCGAGCGCATACAGCACGTTCATAAAAATGTTCAGTGGACGCGTTTCTTGATCAATTCCGTCGAACAACGCTCTCGACTCATGAACCTCAGCGATATCAACATCTGTCACCCGCTCCAGCTTTTGCATCGCGATAGCTTGTGCCATTGCCTTTTGCATCGGCTCATTGATTAGGAGTTGCCCGCCCCATTTGTTCGACAGTGTGTCCATGGCTTCCCGCATCCAAAACCCGAACAGCGAGTTGCCACAGCGCAGATGATGATCAAGGAATGACAACGGTGCACCGACGGTGAAGGTGTGGAGCCAAAGAGCTACCTTTGCTAACTCCACTGCCATCGGGTTTTTGTCGACGCCGTAGATGCACCGCTTCAGGATAGTCCGCCGGACGATGTGCTTGTCGTCCAAGTGCTCAAGAACGAACGGCCAGTCATGCTTTGTTGCCTGTTCAATGATATCTTGTCTTGTCTGTTCAATGCCACCTGCGACTGGAGACTGATAGGCATTTTCAGACCAATCGACCAATGCTTCGGCTTCTGCCATTGCAGCTAGTGCTCGATCGGCAAGCCAATCAACAAGGTTTACAAGGAAATGACCGGACCCCATCGCAGGGTCACACACTTTTAAGCTGAGAATCGCGGTAACGGGATCGTAGCCGCGCAACTCGGCCAACCGAATTTCTATACGCCGCGTATCTTTTGCGAGCTCCGCAACTTTGGTGCGAAACACCCTGAGCTTTTCCTCAACAAACGGCCCTACAGCTTTCTCAATGATTAACGAGACAAGGCTGTCGGGCGTATAGTAACTGCCAGATTCATGGCGCGCAGCATCGTCTGCAACAGTGACTATTCGCCCGTCCTCGTAACGTAGACGGTACTCAAGAGTGCGCTCATAGATTGTTCCAAGCTGCTGAACAGATAAGTCTCGGTAGTTGATGTAGAGGAATTCCCCATCTTCCATTCGATGAGAAAGCCCCAAAATCAAATCCGCCACGATGTCGTCCGGCAGTTGTACGCGATCAACAAGATCTGCTCTGTCCTTCGCGAAGAGACCACCATTGTAAGGAGGAATTCCAAGTGAGTTGTCTCCCTCAGCTATAGCTTGGAATACTGCCATTAGTTTCGGCCAGTAGGTCGCAATGCTTGAGGAAAAAGTCTTGCCTCTTGATCGTCCGTCGGAGACTTCCAGCCGCATCGCGGTCAGGGAGTACGATTTGTAGGGCTCTTGGCTGTCAGGCAGAAGGTCACGATCTTCCGCGTAAACAACGAACAGCAGACGGTAGAGTAGGACTAGAGCGTTTTGACCCACTTGTTCTAGATAGGTGCTATCGACTTCCTCTGGGCGGTCAGGATCGTGTGTGGCAAGTGCATCTACAAGTTTGGGGAACAGTTCTTCGAAAACCAACCTCGACAAGTCCGTGGCGACCTGTTCTTCCCATACTCGACCAGTCTCTCTTGAGACATCGTGAAATGTGCGCTGTCCTTCGCACGGCAAGAATGCAGTCTTGTCAAACATCAAGACGAAAAGGCGCAGCGCAGTTTCCGGTGTCAGGCGAGGGTCTGATAAATCGACAAGATCAAGTTCGTGACCCGGTAGTTCCAGGGCCTTCGCAAGATCTAGCTCAAAAAAGTCTTCTGATACAGATAACGCACCTTGGAAGTACAGACGCCACTTGGCACCATTGGTCAGAATGCCAAGTTTCACGCGCCCACCTGTCTGCACATCGACCCGACTCAAGTACTGAAGCATTTGCGTGGACGGGACTCCCTCTTCACTCAAACTCTGCCGATCCGCCCGATCCAATGCTCGGCCCCAGCGCTTCGCTTCCACCACGGCGAGGCCATACTGAAATCGCTTCCATTGCTCTGCCTCAGAGACAGCCTGATCCCTTGCCGACTCATCGGCGAACAACAGAGCGTCAGGGACCTGTTTTCGCCCCTTCGTGGACAGTATTTGTTGAACCTGACAATCTGACCAATCAAGTATTTCTAATACAGGATAAATAAAATTTGCTTCTGTTTCGGCTTCGTTTGGATTTTTTATTCTAAGGAATTCATTGGCGACTTCTAACAAGCGAACCCTCTTTGACTCAAGAACCGACTCATTGAGGTTTTTACACCGCTCTGTGCGTGCAATGCCTTCTAGCAAGTAATCGCGTGTGAACAGGTTTCCATGAATCACGAACTACTTCTCCACCTTGTTGCTTTGGCGACGTATCACGGTTTCGATACGTAGAGAAGATGGTTAGCCCTTTGCCGAACTCTCTCGCTCCACACCTCTCGCCCCCATCCCCTCAATGTCCTACCTTTGCCCCGTGACCACATCACGGGACACACCATGACCCTCGCCGACGTCGCGTTGGACGATCGTTACGCCCTCGACAAGGGGCGCGTCTTGATGTCGGGCACCCATGCGCTGGTGCGCCTGCCCATGCTGCAGCACGCCCGCGATCGCGCGGCCGGGCTCAACACCGGGGCCTATGTCACGGGCTATCGCGGTTCGCCCTTGGGCGCGATCGACATGGCGCTGTGGCAGGCGGGCCGCTTCGCGGCGGACGCCGGCATCCGGTTCAATCCCGGGGTCAACGAGGACCTGGCGGCGACGGCGGTCTGGGGGACGCAGCAGACGCATCTGTTTGACGACGCCACCGTCGACGGCGTCTTCGCCCTGTTCTACGCCAAGGGGCCGGGCATCGACCGGTCGGGCGATGCGCTGAAGCACGGCAACACGGCGGGCACGTCGCCCCATGGCGGCGTCCTGGTGCTGGCCGGCGACGACCATACCTGCAAGTCCTCGACCTCCGCGCACCAGAGCGAGTTCGCCCTGGTCGACGCCATGATCCCGATCCTGCACCCGGCGGGCGTCCAGGAATTCCTGGATCTCGGCCTGCACGGCTGGGCGATGTCGCGGTTCTCAGGCCTCTGGACCGGCTTCAAGCTGGTGTCGGAAACCGTCGACACCACGGCGACGGTCGAGATCGATCCCGCGCGGGTCCAGGTCGTGCTGCCGCGTGACGCCGCCCTGCCGCCGGAAGGCGTGCACCTGCGCTGGCCCGACGACGCGCTCGCCAAGGAAGAACGCCTGCACCGCTATAAGCTCGACCTGGCGACCGCGTACGTACGCGCCAACGGGCTCGACCGGAAGATCTTCGGGCGCGCCGACGCCCGGCTCGGCATCGTGACGACGGGGAAGTCGTATCTGGACGTGCGTCAGGCGCTCGACGAGATCGGGCTCAAGCCGGGCCTCGCCGAGGAAATGGGCCTGGCGCTCTACAAGGTCGCCATGCCGTGGCCGCTGGAGCCCGAAGGGCTCGCGGCGTTTGCCGCCGGCCTCGACACGATCCTGGTGGTCGAGGAGAAACGCGCGCTGATCGAACCGCAGATCCGCGACCAGCTCTATCACCTCGCCGACGGCAAACGCCCGCTCGTCATCGGCAAGAAGGACGAGGCGGGCGCCACCCTCCTGCCGTCCTGGGACGAGCTGTCGCCCGCCATGATCGGCGATGTCATCGCCCGGCGGCTGGCCCGCTTCGGCATCGGCGGCGAGCTCGCCGGACGCGCGGCGCGGCTCAACCAGAAACTCAGCGCCGGCAAGGGTGACGCCGCGCCCATTGCGCGCATCCCCTATTTCTGCTCGGGCTGCCCGCACTCCTCCTCGACCCGGGTGCCCGACGGCAGCCAGGCCTTCGCCGGCATCGGCTGCCACTATCTCGTCCAGTCGATGGACCGCGAGACCCTGACCTTCACCCAGATGGGCGCGGAAGGCGCCAACTGGAACGGGCTGGCCCCATTCCGCGAGACCGGCCACGTCTTCGTCAATATCGGCGACGGCACCTATGTGCACTCGGGATCGCTCGCGATCCGCGCGGCGGTCTCGGCCGGCGTCAACGTCACCTACAAGATCCTCTATAACGACGCCGTCGCCATGACCGGCGGCCAGGCGCCCGAGGGCCACCCGACGGTGCCGCAGATCACGCACCAGCTCTATGGCGAGGGCGTCCGGCGCATCGCCGTCGTCACCGACGAGCCCGGCAAGTACCCGGCCGACGCCGGCTTCGCCAAGGGCGTTACCGTGCACGACCGCAGGGAACTCGACGCCGTGCAGCGCGGCCTGCGCGAGGTGAAGGGCGTGTCGGCACTGATCTACGATCAGGTCTGCGCCACGGAGAAACGCCGGCGGCGCAAGCGCGGGCTGATGGCCGATCCGGACAAGCGCGTCTTCATCAACGAGGCGGTGTGCGAGGGCTGCGGCGATTGCGGCCTCACCTCCAACTGCCTCTCGGTCCAGCCGGTCGAGACGGCGTTCGGCAGGAAGCGCCAGATCGACCAGTCCTCCTGCAACAAGGACTTCACCTGCGTCGACGGCTTCTGCCCCAGCTTCGTGACGGTCGAGGGCGCGCGTGTCCGGAAACCCGCCGCGGCGACCATCGACCCCGCGCTCTTCGAGAGCCTGCCCGAGCCCGAACTGCCCGACCTCGCGCGGCCATGGTCGATCCTGATCGCCGGCGTCGGCGGCACCGGCGTCGTCACCATCGCGCAGGTGCTGGGCATGGCCGCCCATCTGGAAGGCAAGGGCGTCGCGGTGCTCGATCAGATCGGGTTGGCGCAGAAGTACGGCGGGGTCACCAGCAACGTGCGCATCGCCGCCGCGCCGGGCGAGCTCTTCGCGTCGAAGATCGGCGTCGGCGGCACGGACCTGCTGCTCGGCTGCGACCTCGTGCAGGCGGCGAGCGCCGACGTCGTCGCGCGGCTGGCCGATGACCGCAGCAACGCCATCGTCAACAGCCACGAGACGCCGACCGGCGACTTCACGCGCCAGCCCGACGCGCCCTTGTTCGGCGACGTGCTGCGCCAGCGCATCGAAAAAGCGTGCGGCGCCTCGCACACCCACTTCGACGATACGGCGGCGCTGGGCACGGCGCTGTTCGGCGACAGCATCGTCAGCAACATCATGCTACTGGGCCTCGCCTACCAGATGGGCGTGGTGCCGCTCTCGGCCGAGGCGATCGAGCGCGCGGTGGCGCTGAACGGCACGGCAATCGATCTCAACATCGCGGCGTTCCGCACGGGCCGCCTCTTGGGCCACGCGCCCGAGAAGGTCGCGAAACTCGCCGAGGCCGCGCGCCCGGCCCTGCCGCATCGGCGCGTGCCCGAAACCCTGGACGACCTCATGGCGCTTCATCAGCGCCACCTGACGGCCTACCAGAACGCCGCCTACGCGGAACGCTATACCGCGCTGGTCGAGAAGGTGCGCGCCGCCGAGATCAAGGCCCTGCCCGGCCACGACGACCTGACCCAGGCGGTCGCCCGAAGCTACGTCAAGCTCCTCGCCTATAAGGACGAATACGAGGTCGCACGGCTCTATAGCGACAGCGCCTTCACGCGCCAGCTCGCCCAGACCTTCGACGGGTCGATAAAACTCCATGTGCATCTGGCGCCGCCCTTGCTGGCGCGCACGGACCCGGCGACCGGCCGGCCCGAGAAGCGGACCTTCGGGCCGTGGATCCTGCCGGTCTTCGGTCTGCTCGCGAAACTCAAGGGCCTGCGCGGCACCGCCTTCGACCCCTTCGGCCATAGCGCCGAGCGCCGGATGGAACGGCGCCTGATCACGGACTTCGAAGCCGATGTGGCGCTGATCCTCGAGCACCTTGATGCCGGTAACCACGCGCTCGCCTCAGAACTCGCCGCCCTGCCGCAAGCCATGCGTGGCTTCGGTCCGGTCAAGCAGGCGAATGTCGAGAAGGCGGAGAAGCGCCGCCCGGCCTTGCGCGAGGCGCTCGCCCATGGTGGTGTTGCGACAGCGGAAGCCGCGCAATGACACCATAGCGGAAGGGGTTTTGAGATGGCGGATGAAACGAACGGCGTCGCGTTGATCGTCGGCGCGGGCGCCGGTTTGGGCGGCGGCCTGGGCCGCCGGTTTGCCGCCGCCGACATGGGCGTGGCGCTGGCGTCGCGGAACGAGGCGAACGCCACCCGGCTCGCCGGCGAGGTCGCCAAGGTCGCCGGCAGCACCGTGCGCGGCTATGGCTGCGACGCCACCAACGCCGAGGACGTCACCGATCTCTTCGACAGCGTGACGAACGATCTCGGCGAGCCGGACGTCGTCGTCTACAACGCCAGCGGTTTCCTGATGAAGTCGGTCCTGGAGATCGATCCCGACGAACTCGCCGAACAGTGGGAGGTCACCTGCCTGGGCGGGTTCCTGATCGGGCGCGAAGCCGCGCGGCGCATGGTCGAGCGCGAGGCGGGCGGCACGATCATCTTCACCGGCGCCACCGCCTGCTACAAAGGCTCGGCCAACTTCGCCGGCTTCGCCATCGGCAAGTTCGGCCTGAGGGCGCTCGCCCAAAGCATGGCGCGGGAACTGGGACCGCGCGGCGTGCACGTCGCGCTGGTCAACATCGACGGCGAGATCAACGGCCCGCATCACGCGCATGAGATCGAAGACCGCGGCGTCGACGCCTTCCTGGACACCGACGCCATCGCGGAGACGTACTACGCGCTCTACCGCCAGCACCCGACCGCGTGGACCCACGAACTGGATTTGAGGCCCGCGATCGAGAAATGGTGAGCCCGAAAAAAAACGACCGCGTCCCGGACTTGATCCGGGACCCATGAACACGGGCCTGCGTCCTTAGGCTAGAGCGGCGCTCACGGGTCTCGTTCCGCGTTCATGGACCCCGGCTCAAGGCCGGGGTGTGAGAGTGGTGGATGTGGCCGCCGCTAGTAATCCTCGCCGCGGGCGGCGGCTTCGGCGGCGCGGCGTTTCTCGCCTTCCTGGAACGTCGCCAGGGCCTCATCGGAAGCCTTCTCCTGGTATTTCTGCTTGTAGTCGCCGTAGGGCATGCCGTAGACGACTTCACGTGCCTGGTCGTAGTCGATCTCCACACCGCGCTCCTCGGCGGCGGCGCGGTACCACTTCGACAGGCAGTTGCGGCAGAAGTCCGCGAGGTTCATGAGCTCGATGTTCTGCACCTCCGGATGGCGCTGGAAGTGATCGCGCAGGCGCCGGAACACGGCGGCCTCGACTTCGGTCCGGGTCTTGTCGTCCATGGTCGTCTCCTCGGGAACTCGTTTGGTCACCCCAGCATGTAGGCACGCCCGCCGCGTGCCTCAAGCGCAGCCGGCGAGCGTCTCCTCACGCAACTGATCCATCACCGCGTGGAACGCGCGGTCGGGGTCGTCATAACCGCCGTTGGCGGCAAAGCAGGCGAGCTGGCGGTCGGCGCTGGTGCCGTCGCGCGTGATCTGACGCGCCCGTTCGATCTCGGCCAGGCAGTCGAGCGCTTCCGCATCCTCGTGCACCAGCTCGGCCAGTTCGTCGACCAGGTCGGCGATCGGTATCAGGCTGCGCTTGCCGAAATCGACCAGCTTCGCCTCGGCGCCATAACGTTGCGCCAGCCAGCGGTTTTCCTGGATCAGCATGTTCGAATACTCGCGCCAGCGTTGATTGGTCGCGCGCAGCCGGTAGAGCAGCCTGACGATGCAGCGGAACAACGCCGCGACCGCGACCGCATCGTCGAGCAGTGTGCAGATGTCGCAGATCCTGAGCTCGACCGTGGGGTAACGCGCGCTGGGCCGCAAATCCCACCAGATCTTGGTGCCGTCCTGCACCAGGCCCGCGCTGGTCATCTGATCGATCATGCGCTGGTATTCGCCCCAGCTGGGGATCGGATGGGGCAGACCGGTGCGCGGCAGGCTGTCGAAAACGGCGAGGCGATAGACCTTAAGCCCCATGTCGCGGCCCTGCCAGAACGGCGATGACGCGGTCAGGCACAACAGGTGCGGCAGGAAGTAGCGCGCCTGGTTGATGACGTCGACGCGGAAGTCCTCGTCCTCGATCCCGATATGCACATGCATGCCGCAGATCAACATGCGCTGGATGACGCCGCGCATTTCGTGCGCCATGCCGTCATAGCGGTCGACATGGGTGTGCACCTGCTCCTGCCAGTCGGCATAGGGATGTGTCGACGCGGCGATCGGCGCCAGGCCGAAGCGACGGGCGACATCGGCGACGCCGTGGCGCAGCCTTTTGAGGTCTTCGCGCACCTCCGCCATTGAGCCGCATACCTTCGTGCCGACCTCGATCTGGGCGCGCAGAAACTCATGGCTGACGCAGCCCTTGCCCAATTCGTCGACGCAGGTCTCCAGCAGCTCCTCCGGCGGATCGATCGCCAGATCGCCGGTCTCGATATCGATCAGCAGATATTCTTCCTCGACACCGATTGTCAGGCTGGGCGGTTGTGACGTCATGGCGGCTACCCGTGGCGGCGGTAGAGATCCTGGTCCGCCAGTATAGGCTCGAAACCCTCGATCATGATCCCGGTCCAGCGCGCTAGGCCCGCCTCGTCGCCGACCAGATCCTGGCGCAGCTCGATCTGCACATTGGGCCGGCCGTGGGCGGCGGCATGGACCGGCAGGGAATAGCCGTGTGGCGATGCGGCGGTGTAGGGCTCGTTATCGCCCACCACAAGGTCGCCGCGCGTATGCAGGTAGTGCATCAAGGGCGCGGAGATCCGGTCGTCGCGGTCCCACAGGATGCCGATATGCCAGGGCCTGGGGGCGTGCCCCATGGCCGGTGTGAAGCTGTGCATCATGATTATCGGCGGCGTCGCCCCGCGCGCCTCGACCCCCTCGATCACCGCTGCCGCGGCCTGATGATAAGGCCAAAAGCAGGCTTCTGTCCTGAGCGCTCTTTCGGCCTCCGAAATGTTCTGGTTGCCGGGGATCGGGTGGCCGTCGCTGACCTCCAGAACGGACTCGGCGTCATCGAGCTGGCGGTTGCAGTCGATCACCAGCCGGGAAAAGCCGGCCAGCACCGCCGGCGCGTCAAAATGGGCGGAAAGCCGGCGTGTCACCTCCGCCGCGCCGATATCCCAGGCGATGTGCCCCTGAAGCTGCGCCTCGCTAAGCCCCAGATTGTCGAGCGCCAGCGGTACCCGATTGCTGGCGTGGTCGCACAGGAAGACGACCGGCGCCTTACCCCTGGGATTGAGGATCTCATAGGCTGGCGGGTCATCGGGGCCAAGAAGCGGATCGCCGGGCTCTCCGGCGTCGGTGAAACCGTCACGAATAACTGTGTTCATGGGTGGCGACTATAGCCGCAGGCCGCGCCGTGCCAAGGGGCTTCAGCCCGAAGTCCCCATACCCCCAACGGGCTTTTTCGTTGACCTTCCCGGCGCCTGTGGCAGCTTCGCGCGCCATGGACATGAGCCAACCACGACAACTGCTGCTCGACCTCTTCCAGACCGCGGTCGACGCGGCCGATCCCGCCCACTGCCTGGCGGGCCGGCTGCCGGAACCGCCGGCGGGCCGCACCATCGTCGTCGGCGCCGGCAAGGCGGCCGCCGCCATGGCGGCCGAAGTCGAGCGCCAGTGGTCCGGGCCTCTGGAAGGCCTGGTCATCACGCCCTATGGCCACGGCATGGCGACGAAGCGGATCGAGGTGGTCGAGGCGGCCCATCCCGTTCCCGACCAGGCCGGCCAGGACGCCGCAAGGCGCATCCTGGCGCTTGCCGACGGGGCCGAAGAAGATGACCTCGTGCTCTGCCTCATCTCCGGCGGCGGTTCGTCGCTGATGGCCCTGCCGGCGCCAGGCCTCAGCCTCGACGACAAACGCCAGGTCAACGCCGGCCTCTTGAAGTCCGGCGCGACGATTCACGAGATCAACTGCGTGCGCAAACATCTCTCGGCAATCAAGGGCGGACGTCTGGGTGCTGCCGCCTTTCCGGCGCGGACGGTGTCGCTGGCGATTTCCGACGTCACCGGCGACGACCCCTCCTCCATCGCGTCGGGTCCCACGGTCGGCGATCCCACGCGCTTCGAGGACGCGCGCGCGATCCTGGCGAAGTACGGCATCGAACCGCCCGCCGCCGTCGCCCGTCATCTGGCAGACGCCGCGGATGAAACGCCCAAACCCGGCGATCCGCGGCTGGCGAACAGCCACGCCACCGTCATCGCGACGCCACAGGCATCGCTGCAGGCCGCGGCGGCAAAGGCGCGCGACGCCGGCCTCAACGTTCTGGTCCTGGGCGACACGGTAGAGGGCGAATCACGCGATGTCGCCCTGGTCCACGCCGCGATCGTGCGCCAGATCGTGCAGCACGGTGAACCGGTCGCGCCGCCCTGTGTCATCCTCTCCGGCGGCGAGACGACGGTCACCATGCGCCACGACGGCGGCTCCGGCGGCCGCAACCGCGTGTTCGCGCTGGCGCTGGCCGCCGCGCTGCAGGGACTGGCCGGCGTTCATGGTCTGGCGGCGGACACGGACGGTATCGACGGCTCGCCCGAC
>JANQGO010000429.1 GCA_028277285.1 Alphaproteobacteria bacterium
GTCAAAGCGGATGTGTTCGGTCGGTCGGTCGACTACCACGTCGGAGTCTGGGGTCGCCATCAGGCGCTCAACAGTCTGGCCGTGCTGGCCGTTGTCGCACTGATGGATGCCGATGTCGACGAAGCCGCCGCCGCCTTGGCCTCGGTGGTGCCGCTGCCCGGGCGCGGTCAGCGCCATCGTGCGACGATCGACGGCGGCGATGTCCTTGTCATCGACGAGTCCTACAATTGCAGCCCGGCTGCGCTGCGCGCTGCGCTTGGCGTGATGCGTGTGACGCCGGTCGGCGCCGGTGGCCGGCGCATCGCGGTTATCGGCGACATGCTGGAGCTGGGCGACCAGAGCGCGGAACTTCACGTCGCGCTGGCCGAGCATATTCTGGAAAACAACGTCGACCTTGTCGTCCTGGTCGGGGACGAAGTCGCGCATACCAAAAACGCCTTGCCTGCCGAACGTTGTGTCGCGCACGTCGAAGCCGCGAGCGATGCGCTCGCGCCGGTCATCAATGTGCTCCAGGCGGGCGACGTGGTGATGGTCAAGGGGTCGAGGCGCGTCGGTCTTGAAACGGTTGTCGAAGCGCTGCTGCGCGATGGTGCCGCGCAGCCCATGGCCGGCAACGGGTAGGGGGACGAACCATGCTGTTCATTCTCCTTTCGCCCCTGTCCGATGATATCGGTGCGCTCCGGCTGTTCTCGTTCATCACGTTCCGGACCGGTGGTGCAATTCTGACGGCGCTCTTGATCAGCCTGGTCTTTGGACCGTTGGTCATCCGCTGGCTGAAGTCGGTGCAGGGCAAGGGCCAGCCGATCCGCAGCGACGGACCGGAGAGCCATATCATTACCAAGGCCGGCACGCCGACCATGGGCGGCGTGTTGATCCTGCTGTCTCTCGGTATCGCGACGTTGCTGTGGGCCGATCTTTCGAACGGCTTCGTCTGGATTGTCCTGCTGCTGACGCTGGGCTTCGGTGCCATCGGTTTCGTCGACGACTATCTGAAGGTGACCCACCAGACGAGCAAGGGTCTTTCGGGTTACGTGAAGCTGGCGATAGAAATCGTGCTCGCCTTGATCGCCGCTTTCGCTATCGCCGCGCTGACCGAGAGCCATCTGTCGTCCCATCTGGCGATGCCGTTCCTGAAAGACGTGCTGATCAACTTCGGCTGGATGTTCGTCGTTATCGTGGTGTTCGTGGTCGTCGGCGCGTCGAACGCGGTCAACCTGACCGACGGCCTGGATGGTCTGGCGATCGGCCCGATTATCATCGCGGCGATGACGTTCGGCATTATCTGCTATCTCGCCGGCAACACGGTCTATGCGAACTATCTGCAATTGCCGCTGGTCGTCGGCGCGGGCGAACTGGCCGTGCTGTGCGGCGCCATGGTCGGCGCGGGCCTCGGCTTCCTGTGGTTCAACGCGCCGCCCGCCATGGTGTTCATGGGCGATACCGGCAGCCTGGCCAGCGGCGCCGCGCTGGGCAGTATTTCCGTCGTGACCAAACATGAGCTGGTGCTGGCGATCGTCGGCGGTCTCTTTGTTCTGGAGACGGTGTCGGTGATCGTTCAGGTCGTTTCGTTCAAGGCGACCGGCCGCCGCGTGTTCCGCATGGCGCCGATCCACCATCACTTCGAAAAACTGGGCTGGGCTGAACCGACAATCGTGATCCGCTTCTGGATCATCGCCATCGTTCTGGCGCTTGTCGGTCTTGCCACGCTGAAGTTGAGGTGAGCCGATGATCGATCTTTCACGTCATGCCGACTCATCGATCGCGGTTTTCGGACTGGGCCGCTCCGGCGTGTCGAGTTCCCTCGCGCTGGCCGCTGCCGGTGCGCAGGTCCATGCCTGGGACGATGATCCCGCCCGGCGCCGGCTGGCCGCCGACAAGGGCGTCACGCTCAACGACCTCTATCGGCTGGAATGGGACATCGTGCGTGCGCTGGTTCTGAGTCCCGGCGTGCCGCTGACCCATCCCGCGCCGCACCCGCTGGTCGCCCGCGCCATGG
>JANQGO010000252.1 GCA_028277285.1 Alphaproteobacteria bacterium
CCGTTTCAGCATCTCGATCGACAAGAGCGAAACACCGTTCGGCAGGGTGACGCGGCCGTCGGCGGTCTTGCGATAGTCGAGGGCGTGGTAGAAGGCGACGCCCGACAGCATGGCGGTCAGCGTCACCACGTCGTGGCCCGCATCGGCAATGGCCCCTTCGATATGCGCCATGATGGCGCGGCCGACGCCCTGGCGTTCGCGCCGGGGATCGACAAACATCGCGCGGATGTGGGGCGTCACCTCGCGAGTCGCGTTGCTGTCGCGTGACCCGTCGTAGTGGGGTGCCCGTCGACTCCAACCGCCGCAGCCGATCAACGCGCCGCCGTCCTCGACGACGTAATAGGTGCCGTCGGCGATCAGGCCCAGATCCAGGGTGCCGACTTCGCGGATGAACGAACGAATCTGGTGTGTCGTGTAGAAGCCGCCTTCCTGCGCCGTCACGCACCGCACCTGGAGCGCTTCGATCGCCGCCGCCTCGTCCAGCCGGGCGGTACGGCATCGCCATGAGGTCATGGAGTCCTCGTTTTCTGCCAATCCAATGCCCTCACCAAGGGGCTTTATCGGCCAGAACGAACGGTAAGGGGTTGCGTTTTCGATCACGTTTTCCCAGTTTCAGGGCAGAGATTGAGCAAATCAGCAAAGCCTGGGGCAGAGTGTGCCAATGCATGACATTGACGCCATTGACGGCCGGATCCTCCGCACGCTGCAGGCCGACGGGCGCATCACCAACGCGGACCTGGCCGACAAGGTCGGTCTGTCGCCGTCGCCGTGCCTGCGCCGGGTGAAGCGGTTGGAGCAGGCGGGCGTCGTGACCGGCTACGGCGCGCGGCTCGACAGGAAGCCGCTGGGCTGGTCGGTATTGGGGTTCGTCAGCATCAACCTGCAGCATCACAGCGAGAGCGACGCGGCCGATTTCATGACGGCGGTGGCCGAGAACGCGAACGTCATCGCCTGTCACGCGCTGGCCGGCGAGATCGACTTCATGCTGCAGGTCGTCGCCCGCGATATCGACGATTACTTCGAGGTGATGGTCGGCCTGGGCGGCTTGCCGGGCGTGAAGGACATTCGCAGCGCCATCGCCATCAACGAGGTCAAACCGATGACCGGCCTGCCTGTCCGTTCTACCTAGAGCATCGTCTGCTTCCGCATCACCGGCGCCGGCCCGCTCCCCCGCCCGGCCACCCATGGCAGCATACTCGGGGTGGCCGGGCGGGGGAGCGGGCTGGTGATGCCAACGACGTCAGCAACGCTCTAGAAGTCCGTCGGCTGGCCGCCTTCTTCGATGCGCCGCGCGATGAAGCTGTCGAACGCGTCGCGTATGGCCGGGTCCATGGGCGGTTCCTCGTATTCGTCCAGCACCTGTTTCCACAGCTTGTTGGCTTTTTTCTCCGCCGTCGGCGAACCGGCGGCCTGCCATTGTTCGAAGTTGCGCCAGTCCGAAATGAGCGGGGCATAGAAGGCGCTGGTGTAGCGTTCCAGCGTGTGCTGGGCGCCGAAGAAATGGCCGCCGGGGCCGACCTCTCGCATGGCGTCGAGGCCAAGTGCGGCGTCGGAGGTGTCGAGCGGGTTCAGGAACTCCGCGACCGTCTGAAGCAGCTCGATGTCGACGATGAACTTCTCATAGCTCGCGACCAGGCCGCCTTCCATCCAGCCGGCGCCATGAGCAATCAGGTTGCCGCCGCCCATGATGGCGCCCCACAAGGAGAAGACACTTTCGTAAGCCGCCTGGGCGTCGACCGCGTTCGCCGCGTTGGTGTTCGACGTGCGGTAGGGCAGGCGGTATCGGCGCGCGAGCTGGCCGCCGACCAGACACGCCTTCATGTATTCCGGCGTGCCGAAGGCCGGCGCGCCCGATTTCATGTCGACGTTGCTGGTGAAACCGCCATAGATGAACGGCGCGCCGGGCCGCGCCAGTTGGTGCAGGGTCAGGCCGGCCAGCGCCTCGGCGTTCTGTTCGACCAGCGCGCCCGCCATCGTCACCGGCGCCATGGCGCCGGCCAGCGTGAACGGGGTGACGCAGCACACCTGGCCCATGCGCGCCATCTCGATGATGCCCATGGTCATCGGCCCGTCGAGCTTGAGCGGCGAGTTGGTGTTGACGACCGTCATGACAGACGGCTCATCGAGCAACTGATCCTCGCCGACGCCGCGCGCAATGCGCGCCATCTCGATGCCGTCATAAAGCCGATGGCGGCCGGTCGAGGATGCGAAACCGACCTTGTCGGTCAGCGTCGCGCGGGCGTGGCCGATTCGCAGATGGCGGATCGACGCGTGCACGTCGATCGCGTCAACGCCTTGGCCCGCCATGTGGACGATGTTGAAGTACTGGCAGAACTTCAGAAAGTTCTCGCCGTCGGCGAGCGTGCCCGGCCGCCGGCCGTTGTCCAGATCCGAACAGTTGGGCGGGCCGCCGACCGGCGTGAACATGATCCACGGACCGCCGACCCGGAGTGAATGATCGGGGTTGCGCGCGTGCCAGGTGAACTCCTCCGGCGCCGAACCGATCGAGGCCTCAACGATATCTCGGCCGATGCGCACCATCTCGCCGTCGACCAGCGCGCCCGCCTTCTCCAACATCGCGCGGCCTTCGGGCAGCAGGATCTGCATGCCGATCTCTTCGAGCACGTTGAGCGAGGCCTGATGGATCGCCTCGACCTGATCGGCGGCGATCAGGTCGACCGGTGGGAAGGGGCGGCGTGGCTGCGACCACGGCAGTTGCGGGATCGCCGTCACGGCGTCGCCGCCGGCCTCGCGGCGTTCGCGCCGCGCCCGTCGCCGCGCTGTCAGATCGTCTTTTGGTTTCGCCATGGCCGCCGATCCCTGTTTGTGAATCGACGTTACGCCATTCCGCGCGCCATGGGCATCATGTTCGCACGGCCACTTGCTCCCGCCCTCAGGCGGCCGGCTGCTCGGCCTGTTCCTCGTTCAGGCGGATGGTGAGCTCCGCCGGTCCGAAAGCACCCCTTCCGTCGACCCAGACCGGCTCGGCCAGGAGCTTCATCGCCTGGATGCCGAGGTCGGGGAAGTCGAGGCCCATCGAATGGCCGGTCGCGACGCGCACGCCCGGCTTCGGGTTGAGGCCGCAGCAGATCGCCGTCGTGCCGAGTTTCAGGTGGTGGGCGATATCCCATTCCAGCACGACGCCGTTGTGGCGCGTGACGACCCAGCAATGCATGTCCTCGCAGCAGCCGCCCTTTTCGGCCGGGAAGAAATAGCCGGTGACATAACCGGCATCGAAGCCGGCGGCGCGCAGGGCGGCGATGACATAGGTGTTGATGTCGACGCAGGAGCCTTCCGTCAGGCCGCACCCCAGTTGCGGGATCGCGTCCAGCCCGTCGTTGAACTTGGCCTCCGGGTGGCCGTAGGTGAACTTCTTGGCGGCGTCGTTCACGATGGCGGCGATCGCGCCGTGGCCGTCCGTGGCGCTATCGGCCAGACGGCGGGCGTCGGCGATCAGCGCGTCGGCGGCGCGGGTGAAGCGGTTCTGGCGCTCGGCGAAAAGGCTTTCGGGATAGCCCGAGCCGCCGTCCTGATAGGCATAGGTCAAGGTGACGGCGGCACCGGGATTGGGCGTGATCAGCGCCGCCATCTGGCCGGTCTGGGTCTCGCCGGCAAGCTCGAAGCGGCCGCCGTCGACGGCGAAACGGACCGGCGTCTGATAGGGCGTCGGGATGCCGATCGGCGCCAGAAGTCTGGGGCCGGCGACCGGCGCGACGGTGACCGTAACGATCGAACGCATGGCGGGGCTCCTCCGTCGCCGCGGTAAAAACTATAATTCTAGTTATATTGAAGTATCGGGCACGGTCAACGGCACGCGCGGTGACAGTTTGATGACGCCGCCGGGCACCCATGCTGAACGCCAGGGACCAATACATAGTTAGATAGCTAACTTTTTTCTTGCATACGGGCATCGCGCTCAATAAGTTAGGCATATGCCTAACAAAACCGAAGTCCTCGATGACGTCTTCCACGCGCTCGCCGATCCGACCCGGCGCGCCGTGCTCACCCATCTAAGTCGCGGCCCCGCCTCGGTCAGCGACCTCGCGCAGCCGTTTGAAATGGCGCTGCCGTCGTTTCTCCAGCACCTGAAGGTGCTGGAGGAGAGCGGCCTGATCGAATCGAAGAAGTCGGGGCGCGTGCGGACCTGCCAGATGACGCCGAAAAGCCTGACGGCCGCCGAAACCTGGATCGCCGAACAGCGCGCCGTGTGGGAAGGCCGCCTGGACCGCCTGGAGGCCTATCTGGTCGAACTCAAGGCCGAGGAGGACGGCAATGGCCGCGATACCTGAAGCCGCCGCCGACCGCGAGATCATCATCAAGCGGCGTTTCGACGCGCCGGCCGCGCTCGTCTTCGACATGTGGACCAAGGCGGAGCATGTCGCACGCTGGTGGGCGCCCAAAGGCATGACGACAACGGTCGAGACCCTGGATCTGCGCCCCGGCGGCACCTATCGCTTCGTCATGCACGGCGCCGACGGGACGGACTATCCGGTCAAGGGTGTCTATCACGAGATCGTGCCGCCCCGACACCTCGTCTACACCGACGACTGGGATGGCGACCCCATGCCGTCGACGCCGTCGCGCGTGACCGTGACGTTCGACGAACGGGGGCATCAGACGACGGTGACCCTCAGGATCGTCTTCGCCACGGCCGAGGGTTATGCGCTCGCCCGCGACATCGGTGTCACGGAAGGCTGGCAGTCCTGTTTTGACGTGCTGGCCGAGGAGTTGTTGTCAACCCGAACCGACAAGACACCAAAGGAGACATGACTATGGAACCGACGATTGTTTCCCGTGACGACTGGCTTAGGGCGCGCAAGGCGCTGCTGGCGAAGGAACGTGAGGTCACCCATCTGCGCGATGCCGTGAACGAACAGCGCCGTGCCTTGCCCTGGGTCCGGGTCGAGACGCCTTACGTCTTCGACGCGGTGGACGGCGAGAAAACGCTTGGCGACCTGTTCGATGGCCGCAGTCAGCTCTTCGTCCAGCACTTCATGCTGGCGCCGGGCTCCGACCATATCTGCCCGGGATGCTCGGGCATGTCCGATCATGTCGATGCCGCGCGCCGGCACTTCGAGCATGCCGATCTTTCCTATGTCGCGGTGTCGCGCGCGACGATCGGTGAGATCGAACGGGTCAGGAAGCGCATGGGCTGGACGTTCCAGTGGGTGTCGTCGGGCCGCACGCGCTTCAACTACGACTATGGGTCGTCGTTCACCCCGGAACAGATCGAAAAGGGCGAGGGCGATTACAACTACGGCACGACGCCCTATGTCGCCGAGGATCTGCCGGCGATCAGCATCTTCGCCAAGGACGCTTCCGGCGACGTGTTTCACACCTATTCCGGCTACACGCGCGGCACCGAAAACCTGTTCACGCCGTTCAACTTCCTGGACTACGCGCCCAAGGGCCGTAACGAGGACGGCAGCATGAGCTGGGTCCGGCTGAAGGACGAGTACGACGGCGCGCCGGCGGCCAAGAGCGCCTGATGACGGTGGCGCAGGAGAGCCTTGTAATGCGCGATACGCAGCCCGGCGGCATCACCCGGCCGGACGAGCGCCGTGTCGTCGTCACCAGGCTGCTCGATGCGCCGCGCGAGCTTGTCTGGCGGGCCTGGACCGAGACCGAGCATCTTGGCCGCTGGTGGTATCCCGCCGGATGGTCGGTCGGCGACACGACGATCGAACTGCGCGCTGGTGGCGCCTTTCATCACGTCGTGCGCTCGCCGGACGGCGTTGCCTATCGCTGCAGCGCCACGTTCCGCGAGGTCGTCCGGCCGGAGCGTATCTTCTATGAGGGCACGCTCGACGACCGCAACGCCGGCGGCGCCGGCATGCCGCCGGGCGCCGAGGTGATCGTGACGTTTGCCGAGGAAGATGGGCGGACAAGGCTGACCGTGGAAACGCGGTTCAAGACCGTAGAGGCCGCCAGCGCTGCCGACGCAACCGGTTACGCCACACATTGGGCCAGAGGTCTGGTGCAGCTCGCGGATTATCTGCGCGCGGAGGGACGGTGATGGCAGAGGCCAAACCGAGCGATGGGTTTGTTCGTGTCACCGTCGAACGCCATTTCGACGCGACGCCGGAGCAGGTGTTCGACGCCTGGCTCAATACCGATGTCGCGCGCCGCTGGCTCTTTACCTCGCCGGATGGCGCAACCGACCATGTTGAGATCGACGCGCGCGTCGGCGGTTCTTTCGTGTTCGTCGACAAACGCGATGGCAAGCCGGTCGAGCATCAGGGCACCTTCCTGGAGATCGACCGGCCGCACCGTCTCGTTTTCCGCTTCTGGACCGCCGAGCAGCCCGACGCGCCCGACATCCTTACGGCGGAGATGACGCCGGACAGAACCGGCACGTTGCTGACGTTGACCCACGATCTGCACCCCCACTGGGCGCCCTATATCGACTTCACCAAGAACGCTTGGTCGTCGATGTTCGACCTTTTGGGCGTCGCACTGGACGATGCGATCAGCTTCACCATGACTCGCCATCTCGACGCGCCGCGCGCGCTGGTGTTCCGCGTCTGGTCCGAGCCTGAGCACATGCGCCGGTGGTTCCGGCCGAAGGACTTTACGGTTGTCGACGGTTCGATGGATTTCAGGACCGGCGGGGCATGGTCGTCGCACATGCGCGCGGCCGACGGGACAGACTACCGGCATCGCGGCGTCTATCGCGAGATCGTGCCCGATGCGCTGATTGTCTTTACCCATGCCTGGGTCGACGAAACGGGGGAAGCGGGCCCGGAGACGGTCATCACGGTGAGCCTGGCCGATGACGGCGAAGGCACCAGGCTCACGTTTCGTCAGACGGCGTTTGCCAGCGACGCCTCGCGCGATTCCCACATGGAAGGCTGGGGCGAGGCGCTCGACAACCTCGCCCTGCATGTCGCCGGCGCAACCTAGATGAACGGAATGTCGGCGACCTCGCCGGACCGGGTACCGGCCGGCGTCCCGACCTCGACTTGGTGTCCGGTGTCCCAGTGGCCGCGTTCCAGCATGGCGAAGGCGACATTGGTGGCGAGGTCGGGCGACCAGGCGGCAGACGTCACCATGCCGGCATCGGCGCCAGAGACGGTAACCGGCCATGTGTCGACGCAGGCCGGCACGGGATCGCCGTCGATACGGATGCCCCGGATCAGACGATCCGGCCCGTTGTCATGGACCGCTTGCAGGGCATCGCGCCCCAGAAACTCGGTCGGCGCGTCGAGATTGCAGAACCTATCGAGACCGCATTCGAAGGGGTTGTTCGCGTAGGTCATGTCGGTGCCGTACGACAGAAGACCGCCTTCGATGCGTTCGATCAGGTTGGGACAGCCGGCGCGGACATTCAGCGGTTTCCCCGCATCCATCAGCGCGTCCCATAGATCAAGGCCGAGCGAGGAATCGTCGAGATAGATCTCGAAGCCGCCCTGCTTGCTCCAGCCCGAGCGCGCGACGACCAGGGGGTGGCCGCGGAAGGTGAGGGTGGTGAAACCGAAGAAACGGATATCGCGCACGGCCTCGCCGAAGACGACGGCCATCAGATCGTCGGCCTTGGGTCCCTGGACGCCGAGCGGCGAGACATCCGGTTCCTCGACGCTGACATCGAGACCCATGCCGGTGGCCAGGCCTTTGCCCCATAGGACGACATCGGAATCCGCAATCGACAGCCAGAACCGGTCCTCGGCCAGCTTCAACGCGACGGGGTCGTTGATCATGCCGCCGGTCTCGTCGACCAGCGGCACATAGAAGCAGCGCCCGACCCGCGCCTTACCCAAGTCGCGCGGCGTCATCAACTGCACCAGGCGCGTGGCATCCGGCCCCTGGATCTCGACCTGGCGTTCGCAGCTGACATCCCAGACCTGCACGTGGTCCTTCAGGTGCCGGTAATCGTCCTCGACCGAAACAAACACGGTCGGCAGAAGCGTGTGGTTGTAGACGGTAAACCCCTTGACACCGGCGGCTTCGACGCGCGGCGAAAACGGCGTGCGGCGCAAACGGCGCGACAGCGCGATGATC
>JANQGO010000458.1 GCA_028277285.1 Alphaproteobacteria bacterium
AGATCCTGTTCTTCGACGAGCCGCTCTCGGCGCTCGACTATCGCCTGCGCAAGAAGCTGGAGAAGGAACTGAAGGACCTTCACGCGCGCACCGGCAAGACGTTCGTCTACATCACCCACTCGCTTGAAGAAGCCATGGTGATGTCCGACCGCATCGCGATCATGAACCGTGGTCAGTTCGAGCAGATTGCCGTCGCCGAGGAGATCTATGACCGCCCGAACAGCCGCTTCGTCGCGGAGTTCATGGGCGAGGTCAACCTGTTCGATGTCGAAGGCACCGCAAGTGGCGGCCTGCACGGCCATGGCGTCGAGATCCACGTCAACGGCGAAGCCTCCGACTTCGGCATGACGCTGGAGCCGGGCAAACGCGGCGCGCTGATGGTGCGCCCGGAATACATCCGCTTCCAGCCGCCGGGCCAGACCAGCGACTTCATCGTGCGCGGCATCCTGCGCGGCGAATATGCGCTGGGATCGCGCATCCAGTACGAGGTCGAGACCGCCGACGGCACGCGTCTGACCGTCGAGAAACTGCGGGAGGACCGTTTCTCGGGTGCCCTGGGCGAGGAAGTCGTGCTCGGCTGGGACCTCGAACACTCGCACATGATCCGCGAGGGCTGAGCGGTGGAACGGGCCGAACGCCGGCAAGGATTCTTAAGCGCGCTGCCGCTGACCATCGTGCTGGCGGTCAGTTTCCTGGCGCCGCTTCTGGTCGTCGCTGCGTTTTCGACCATGCCAACCAGGGTCTTCGACCTCGGTCATGTGCCCGACTTTTCCGCCTACATCACGTTGCTCGAGCTGGGCTACTACCGGTCGCTGCTGTGGTCGCTTGGCATGGCGTTCGCGGCCACGGCGATCCTCTTCATCATCTGCTGGCCGCTCGCCTTCGCGATGGCGAAGGTGTTCGGCAAGTTCGCGATCGTCATCACCATCGGCGTCGTCATGACGTTGTTTGTCTCCGAGAACATCCGCCTGTTCGGCTGGGTCCTGACCTTGATGAAGGGCGGCCTGATCGAGGGCCATCTGCGCGCCTGGTTCGGCGTCAGCTTCGAAAACGCGCTCTACAACGTGCCGGTCATCATCTTCGGCCTGGTCTATGTCTACGTCCCCTTCATGCTGTTCCCGCTGGCCCAGGGCATCGCCATGGTGCCCGACGACGCGCGCCAGGCCGCGGCGGATCTCGGCGCGAGCCGCTGGCAGATCCTGCGGGAGATCGACCTGCCGTTGTCGGCGCCGGGCATCGTTGTCGGCTCGCTTCTGTGCTTCGTGCTGTCCGCCGGCGCGATTGTGGAATCCAAGTTGCTCGGCGGTCAGACGGTGATTGTCATCGCCGACGAGGTCGAGACGGCGTTTACCTATTCCCAAAACTGGCCGCTCGGCTCCAGCCTCGCCATGGTGCTGATCCTGATCGTCGGCACGCTTGCCGTCGTCGGCATCGGCAAGGTCAACCTTGACGCGATCATGGGGCGCAGGCGCTGATGAAACCGACCCCGCTCACGCGCTCGGCGCTTTTCGTTTATGGCATCCTGGCGCTGGTCTTCCTTTATCTGCCGATCATCGCGGTCGGTTTCGCGTCGGTCTCCAAAGCGCGCTACCTGACCTTCCCGATCAAGAAGTATTCGTTCGACTGGTACGGCAAGGCGCTGGAAAGCTCGACCGTCTACGATCTCGTCGCGTCGTCTCTCAAGGTCGCTTGTATCGTCACCATCGTCTCGATGATCGTCGGCTTTTTCGGCGCGCTCGCCTTCGCGCGCTATCACTGGCGTTTTCGTGGGCTGTTCCAGAAGTTGATCTTGCTGCCGATCTTCTTTCCCCAGACCGTCCTGGGCCTGGCGCTGCTGATCTGGTTCAACTCGATCGGCATCATCCCGACCTGGCACACCGCCGTCGTCGCCCATCTGGTCTGGATCGCGCCGATCGCCACGCTCATCATCGCGATCCGTGCCTACAGCTTCGACCCGGCGCTGGAGGAGGCCGCCCGCGACATGGGCGCCTCGACCTGGACGGTGCTGAAGGAGGTGACGGTGCCGCTCCTGATGCCCGGCGTCATCTCCGCCGGCCTCTTCGCGTTCCTGTTGAGCTGGGGCAACTTCCCGCTGTCGCTGTTCACGACCGGCGCGGATTCGACCCTGCCCGAATGGCTCTACGCCAAGATGGTCTCGGGCTATTCGCCGCTGGTGCCGACGGTCGGCATCCTGTCGATCGCGGTCTCGGTCGTCATCCTGATCCTGGCCTACATCATTTTCTGCATCGTGCGCGCGGTTCAGCAAAACCGATTGAGAGCCAGCGCGTAACAACACCGGAGGACACCATGCTTACATCGATCAAAGACCGTAGCGTCATCGTCACCGGCGCCTCGAAAGGTATCGGCAAGGGCATCGCCAAGGTGTTTGCCGCCCAGGGCGCCAAGGTCATGCTCGCCGCGCGAGGCGAAGCCGATCTGAAGGCCACGACCGATGAACTCAACGCGGCCGGCGGTACGTGCGAGTGCCGCACATGCGACGTGTCGGATTGGGAGTCCGTCCAGGCGCTCGTCAACGACACCGCCGAGACCTTCGGCGGCCTCGACGTCATGTGCGCCAATGCCGGCATCTTCCCGCAGACCAAGATGGTCAGCATGGACCCGTCGGAGTGGGATCACGTGATGTCGGTGAACCTGAAAAGCGCCTTCCTGTGCGTTAAGGCGACCATTCCGCATTTCGAGAAAGCCGGCAAAGGCCGCATCGTCCTGACCTCATCGATCACCGGACCGATGACCGGTTTCCCCGGCTGGACCCATTACGGCGCGTCGAAAGCGGGCCAGCTCGGCTTCCTCAAGACCGCCGCCATGGAGATGAGCCGCTACAACACGACGGTCAACGCCGTCATGCCCGGCAACATCGCGACCGAGGGCCTGCACGACCTGGGCCAGGACTATGTCGACGCGATGATCGCGGCGATCCCGATCAAACGCCTGGGCGAGGTCGCCGATATCGGCAACGCCGCCCTGTTCCTGGCCTCCGACGAGGCCGGTTTCATCACCGGCCAGACCATCGTCGTCGATGGCGGGCAGACGATCCCCGAATCCGTCGAAGCGATCGCGGACATCTAACATCAAGTGGAAGGGAGGCCGCGATGGACGACGCGGCGTTATCGCACGACACCCTGGTTGAACGGCTGCACGCACTGGCCAACGCGTCGCTCCATCTGTGGGACGTGCCGGAAGGCGCGACGGCGCGGCTGATCAACCTGTCGGAAAACGCGACCTATATGGTCGAAGGCCCGAACGGCTATCGCTCGGTCCTGCGCGTTCACCGCGAGGACTATCACACCGTCAACGCGATCGGCTGCGAGCTCGCCTGGATGGCCGCGCTGAAGAGCGAAGGCGGCGTCGATACGCCGCCCGCCATCCCCGGCCGCGACGGCGAGCTGATCCAGACAGCCGGTGTCGAGGGCCTGCCCCGCCCGCGCCAGATGGTCATGTTCCAGTTTGTCGAGGGCGTGGAGCCCGACGAGACCGCCGATCTGGTCGGCCCGTTCGAAGAGCTGGGCGAGATCGCCGCGCGCACCCATGTGCACGTCGCCAACTGGCAAAAACCCGCATCGTTCGAGCGCTTGATCTGGGACTACGAGCACACCCTGGGCTCGACGCCCAACTGGGGTGACTGGCGCGCGGCACCGGCCATGGACGCAGCCGCCCTGGCGGTTCTGGAACGCCAGCAGGAGGTCATTCGCCGCCGCCTGGAGGCGTTCGGCATGGGGCCTGAACGCTACGGCCTGATTCACGCCGATATGCGGTTGGCGAACCTGTTGATCCACGAAGGCGCGACGCGCCTGATCGATTTCGACGACTGCGGGCTCGGCTGGCACATGTACGACTTCGCCGCCGGCGTGAGTTTCATCGAGGACAGTCCGCAGATCCCGGCCCTGAAGGATGCCTGGGTCAAGGGCTACCGCAAGGTGATCGACCTGCCGGCCGAAGACGAGCACGAAATCGATACCTTCGTCATGCTGCGCCGCATGGTACTGCTGGCCTGGATCGGCTCGCATATCGAGACCGATCTGGCCCAGGAGATGGGCAAGACATTTACCAAGGTTTCGGTCGATCTGGCCGAGGATTACCTCTCCCGCTTCGCCTAGCGTGTTCCCCGCTCACGTGGAATCGATGCCGGTCATTACCCTCCCCTCGCACCGGGCTTGACCCGGTGCCCAAGCACACGGACCCATAAACACAGGGGGCCGGGTATGCCGGGTAACGTGTTCATGGATGCCGGATCTGCGCTGCGCTTGTCCGGCATGCGAGGACTGGATGGGCGCGAGACCGGTGCCACGTACCGCAAGTCTGCTCTACAGCAACCCGGCACCATCGCCCGCCTGTCAACCCGAACGGGGTCGCTGTCAAGCGGCCCCGGGCCTCCGGTTCTACCGTTCTTCCATCGCGAGGAGCCGCTATGAGCCAGGAAAAGCTCGAATTTCTCGAGAGGTCGCGGACCTTCTGGAACCCGCGCAAGACGCAGGACTGGCAGGATATGGGCGTCGATCTGGTGATCGATCGGCGCGAGGGCTATTACCTCTACGATATGGACGGACGCCGGCTGATCGACGTCCACCTGAACGGCGGCACCTACAACCTGGGCCACCGCCATCCCGAGCTCGTCGAGGTGTTGAAGGCCGGCACCGCCCGCTTCGACATGGGCAACCACCACTTCCCGGCGCTCGCCAGGACGGCGCTGGCCGAAGCGCTCGCACTCTGCACGCCCGGCGACCTCAAGTACACGATGTACGGCGCCGGCGGTGCGGAAGCCATTGAACTCGCGATCAAGTCCGCGCGCCACGCCGCCCAGAAACGCAAGATCGTCTCGATCATCAACGCCTACCACGGCCATAGCGGTCTTTCGGTCAAGGCCGGCGCCGAACGGTTCACGAAAATCTTCTTGTCAGAGGATACCGAGGGCGAGTTCGTCCAGGTGCCCTTCAACGACCTCGACGCCATGGAAGACGCGCTGAAGGGCCGCGACGTCGCCGCCGTTTTGATGGAGACGATCCCGGCGACCTACGGCTTTCCCATGCCGCACGAAGGGTATCTGCCGGGCGTGAAGCAGCTCTGCGAACGCTACGACGCCTTCTATATCGCCGACGAGGTGCAGACCGGCCTGATGCGCACCGGCGACATGTGGGGCATCACCCGCTATGGCGTCGAGCCCGACATCCTGGTGACCGGCAAGGGTATCACCGGCGGTCTCTACCCGATCTCCTGCTGCATCGCGTCGGAGCGCTGCGCCGGCTGGCTCAAGGTCGACGGCTTCGCCCATATGTCGACGGCGGGCGGTGCGGAACTCGGCTGCATTGTCGCCATGAAGACGCTGGAGATCCTGCAGCGGCCCGAGGTCCGGACGATGGTGCGTTATGTCTCCGACTACATGCGCCAGGGTCTCAACCAGATCCAGGATCTTTATCCCGATTTCTTCGTCGGCATCCGCCAACATGGCGTCGTCATGGGCCTTGAGTTCAACCACGAACAGGGCGCCAAGCCGGTGATGAAGCACCTCTACGAAAACGGCGTCTGGGCGATCTTCTCGACGCTCGACCCACGCGTTCTGCAGTTCAAGCCGGGCATCCTGATGACCCAGGCCGAATGCGAAGACCTGCTGCGCCGGTGCGAGATCGCCATCGGTCTTGCCCGCCAGGAGGTCATGGGTGGCCAGCGGAGGATTGCCTAGTGGAGGCGCAGGTGCGCACGCTGGTCGACATCTCCGGCAGCAAGGCGGCAATGACCGGCCGCGCCAACCTGATGCTGGAACGCGCCGGCTGGGCCTCCCAGGTCTTCCTGCGTTACGACCGCGACGCCACCATGAAGATCGTCGACGCGGTCGCCGACGCCGCCTTCGCCAATGCCGGACGCTTCGCCGAGATGGCGGTCGAGGAGACCGGCTTCGGCGTTGCCGCCCACAAGAAGCTCAAGAACGAGATGACGTCCCACGCCCTCGTCGACTTCTACCGCGACCAGGACTATGTCAGCCCGCGCATCGACGAGGCGCGCAAGATCGTCGAGATCCCGCGGCCTGCCGGCGTCGTCTTCGCGCTGGCGCCCTCAACCAACCCGATCGCGACGCTGAACTTCAAGACCATCATGGCGCTGATGACGCGCAACGCCATCGTCTTCAGCCCGCACCCGGCGGCACGCAAGTCGTGCGTCGAGGCGTGCCGGATCCTGGAGGACGCGGCGGTTGCCGCCGGCGCGCCGGACGGCGTCATCCAGATCATCGAAGATCCGACCGTGCCGCTGATCGAGGAGTTCATGGCCTCGCCCAAAACCGACGTCATCCTGGCGACCGGCGGCACGGCCATGGTGCGTGCGGCCTATTCCTCGTCCAACCCGGCGATCGGCGTCGGACCGGGCAACGCGCCGGTCTATGTCGATTCAAGCGCCGATCTGGACAAGGCGGCCAAGCGCATCGTTGCCTCCAAGAGTTTCGACAACTCGGTTCTCTGCACCAACGAGTCGACGCTGATCACGCTGGACGAGGTCGACCAGCGCCTGCGCCGCGCCCTGCAGCAGGCGGGCGCCCATATCTGTTCCAACGACGATGTCGACCGGCTGCGCACCTATCTCTTCCACGACCGCGGCTTCAACATCGAGGCCATTGGGCGCGACGCCACCTGGATCGCGGGCGAGTGTGGCATCAAGGTGCCGGGCAAGACCAAGATCCTGGTCGCGCCGATCACCCAGATCGGCATCGAGGAGCCGCTGTCAAAGGAAAAACTCTGCCCGGTGCTGGCCTATCACGTGGCCTCCAGCCGCAGCCAGGCGCTGGCCCAGGCGCGCGCCCTGCTTCGCCTGACCGGCGCCGGTCACTCCGCCGCGATCCACGCCAACGATCCGGCAGTGACCCTTGCCTATGCCTCGGCGGTCGAAAGCTACCGCGTCGTCGTCAACGCGCCGTGCAGCCAGGGCGCGGCCGGTTTCGACACCAATCTGGCGCCCACCTTCACCATCGGCACCGGCTTTTTCGGCAGGAGCTCGATCGGCGAGAACATCGGCCCGCACCATCTGGTCCACTGGACGCGGCTCGCCCACAACACGGCGGCCGACGAGGTCATGGGCGACTATCACGGCCTCCGGCAACAGCTCGACGGGCCGTTGCAGCAGGCGCCGTCCGACGGCGTGCCCGGCCTCTCCATGACGCCACGCACGCAGCAGCCCGCCGCGGCGGCGATCGATGCCGGCATGCGCGAGGAGCTGCGCCGGCTGATCGCCGAAGAACTGCGCGCGGCGCTCAAGACGTAGACCGTCATGGCCGATCTCCGATCCTTCATCTTCATCGACCAGCTGCAGCCCCAGACGCTCGCCTATATCGCGACCTGGATGCGCGGCCACCTGCCGCGCCGCAACATGGCGGCCCAGATCATCGAGATCGCGCCGGGCCTGGATATCGAAGCACTGACCGACGTCGCCTTGAAGGGTGCCGATGTGAAGGCGGGTATCCTGGTGGTCGAACGCCAGTTCGGTTACCTGGAGTTCCACGCCAAGTCGCCCGCCGAAGTCCGGGCCGGCGCACAGGCTGTGCTCGACGCGCTGGAAGCGCGGCCCGAGGACGCGACGCCGCCGAAGATCCTGGGCTCCAGCATCGTGTCGCGGGTCGACCGGCAGCACGCCTTCCTGATCAACCGCAATAAGCTGGGGTCGATGATCCTGGGCGGCGATTCGCTCTTCCTGCTCGAATGCCAGCCGGCGTCCTACGCGATCCTCGCCTGCAACGAGGCGGAGAAGGAAGCCAACATCAAGGTCATCGACTACCGCATGATCGGCGCCAACGGCCGCCTTTATCTGGCCGGCCGCGAAGCGGAGATCCGCGCCGCCCATGAGGCTGCGACCCGTGCGCTCGAACTCCAGGGCGCGGCTTAGGGAGCGGGGCGTTGGTCGAGGAACTCAGAGGCGTCATCCGCGAACTCCTGGCCGAGGAACTGGCCAAGGTGCGCGCCGAAATTGGCGGCAAACCGGCCGCCCCGGGGGTGCACGAAGAAGCAGTGACGATCGCGTCCGACCAGGACCTTGAGACTTTCGTCAAACGCCTGATGGCGCTTGCGAGCGATCCCAAGGCGCGCGGCGAGATCGAAGCCGGGCGCCACCGGTTTCGCCTGAGCGGGAACACACAAGCCGCTGAGTCGGCCGCCGCGCGCACCGCACCAAGTCAGGCGGGCGGCGCCACACCGCATTTCGACCGGGGCGTCGTCACCGAGCGTGACGTCGGCAAGCTGCCGCCCGGTCTTACAACGGTCCGGGTGAGCAAGCGCGTGCGCTTCACGCCGCTCGCCAAGGACGAACTACGCCGACGCGGCGTCACCATCGAAAGGACATCGTCATGATCCGTGGTCGCGTGAAGGGCCGGGTCTGGTCCTCCAAACATATCGAGACACTGCCCAATGGCGGCCTGCTGGAGGTCGAGACTGAAGGCGGCGGCACGCTGGTCGCCTTCGATCCGCTCGGCTGCGCCGACGGCGAGGCAGTGCTGGTCACGCAAGGCTCCGTCGCCGCCGGATACTTCACCGGCACCAAGGCGCCGGTCGACGCGCTGATCATCGGCTCGATCGACGAAGAAGGCGGCTAAGGCCATGGCCCGCATCGCCACCCGCAAACGTTCACCCGCCGGCGTCACGCCCAAGCGGGCATCATCCGGCCGCAAGGCCGCACCTCGGAAGGAAGGAAATCCCATGTCGAACCAGGCGATTGGAATGATCGAAACCAAAGGCTTCGTTGCGGCGCTCGCCGCGGCGGACGCCATGGTCAAGGCGGCGAACGTCACCATCGTGGCGCGCGAAGAAGTCGGCGACGGCCTTGTCGCGGTTGTCATCAAAGGCGATGTCGGCGCCGTCAAAGCGGCGACCGAAGCCGGCGCCGAGACCGCCAACCAGGTTGGCGAGATGGTCTCCGTCCACGTCATTCCGCGGCCCCACGCCGACCTCGGCAAGTACTTCGACTCCACCGGTAAGTGACGCCGCGCTCCCCGTCCCCGTCACTGTCAGATTGGGCGAGGCGTCGATGACCGAGCTACGAGTCTATCTGCCGATCCACGATCTGCAGCCACAGTTCGCGGCTTACCTGAGCTCGCCGACACGCGCGCGCGGCTACCCGCCGTTCGAGCACGAACACAGTCTGATCATCGAGGTCTCGCCGGCGCTGTCGATCCACCGGATCATCGATCTGGCGCTAAAGGCAGCGCCCGACATGGAACCGGGCATCCTGTTCACCGAACGGCAGTTCGGTCTCCTGGAACTGCATGCCGAAGACGAGGCGGCGCTGGCCGATGCCGGTCAGGCCATCCTGGACGGCATCGGTGCCAAGGCGTCGGACCAACTGGCGCCGACGATTTTGTTCCACGACATCATCGAGGATATCGCCGACCAGCACGCGATCATCCTGAACCGGACCCGAGACGCCTCGATCCTGGTCCCCGGCACCTCACTGCTGGTCTACGAAATGGCGCCCGCCCTCTTCGCCTGCGTCGCGGCGAACGAGGCCGAACGCGCCGCGCCCGAAGCCACCATCAACGACGTCCAGATGATGGGCGCGTCCGGCCGCATCTTCATGTCCGGCAGCACCGACGACATGATCCGCGCCCGCGATACCATCACCGAAACCCTCGAGGCCATCGAGGGCCGTAAGGGCTGACGCACCGCCAACCCCCTCACCCAGCTTCGGCTATGGCGCTTCGCGCCCAAGCCTGCGCAACCCTCTCCCCCATTGACATGGGGGCGAGGGGACGTGGCGTTGGCCATACTTCCCCTCGCCCGCTTGCGGGAGAGGGAGGGACCCGACGCGAAGCGTTGGGAGGGTGAGGGTCAGGCGCCGCTCCGATCACGCGACCACGACGGTTTCTCGCCGTCGAAGAAACAGCGGATGCCTTCCTGAGCCTCCTCGGTTTCCCAGCGGTCCGCCAGGCTCTCCGACGTAAAGCCGTGCTGGTCGTCGATCCGATCGCGTGACAAGGCCAGGCACAGCGCCTTGGCGTCGGCAATCGCGCCGGGCGCGCAGTCCAGGAACCAGCCAACTTCCGCTTCGACCGCGTCATCCAGAGCATCGGCGTCGACGACCTCGCTGACCAGGCCGAGCTCGCGCGCAGCGGCGGCGTCGAACCGTTTGCCGTTCATGAAGATGCGGCGCGTGTTCCCCTCGCCCAGCCGCCGCACGACATAGGGGCCAATGTTGGCCGGGATGACGCCGAGCCGCGTTTCGGTGAGCGCGAACTTCGCATGGGAAGCGGCAATCACGATATCGCAGACCGCCATCATGCCGATGCCGCCGCCGAACGCCTGGCCGTGCACCCTGCCGATCAGCGGTTTCGGCAGGCTGTCGAGGTCGCTCAGCATGCGTGCCAGTTCCAGCGATTCAGCGATCTTGCCGGCACGGTCGCGGTCGAACTGCGCGCGCATCCAGGTGAGATCCGCACCAGCCGAGAAACTCTTGCCTTCACCCGCCAGCACGACGACGCGCACGGATGCGTCACCGGCAAGCTGTGCAGCGGCCGCGCGTAGCTCGTTGATCATTTGGGTGTTGAGCGCGTTGTGCTTGTCCGGACGGGCCAGCCAGAGAAACGCGACGCCGCGCGCGTCGGTTTCAACACGAATGGTCTCGAATGGGGCCATGACTAGTTCGCCTCTTTTCGATCGCCCGTCGCGGCCGATCGCCAGGGTTGTTCGGTAAGAAATCGCTCGACATCCGACAGCCGCGCCCGGTCGATGCCGGTCTCAAAGCCCAGCGACGCAAGCCTTTCGACCACCGGTCCGGTCGCGACGTTGCCCTTGGCGCCGGGCGCATAGGGACAGCCGCCGAGCCCGCCGACCGCCGCGTCGAACGTACGCAGGCCCTTGTCGAGGCTCACCTCGATGTTTTCGAGCGCCCGGCCGCCGGTGTCATGATAGTGGCCCGCAAGCCGTTCGGCGGGGACGATGGCGAGCACCGAGTCCAGCATGGCGGCAATTGTTTCCGGCGTGCCCCTGCCGATGGTGTCGCCCAGCGATACCTCATAGCAGCCCATGGCAATCAGGCGCGCCGCGATATCGGCCACCTGATTGGGCGGCGTCGGGCCGTCATAGGGGCAATCGGTGACGCAGGAGACGTAGCCGCGCACGGCCACGCCATCGTCCTTGGCCGCGGCAAGCACCGGCTCGAACCGTTCGAGGGCCTCGGCGATCGAGCAGTTGATGTTCTTCTGGCTGAACCCCTCCGATGCCGAGCCGAAGATCGCGACCTCATCGGCCCGTGCCGCCTTGGCGCCGTCATAACCCCGCATGTTCGGCGTCAACACCGCATAGGTCACGCCGGGCTTGCGCGCGATGCCGGCCATGACGTCGGCCGCGTCGGCCATCTGGGGCACCCATTTGGGGCTGACGAAACTGGTCACCTCGATCTTCGAGAACCCGCAGCCGGACAGCATGTCGACCAGACGGATCTTGTCGGCGGTCGGCACGAACGTTTTCTCGTTCTGCAGACCGTCGCGCGGACCCATTTCAAAGATGGTCACGTGTTCGCTCATCGCGGCCTCATGGGTCCTGGGTTTCCATGACCAGCAACAGCCGGTCGGCGGCGACCTGCTCGCCTTCGCCGACCAGCACCTCGGCCACGGTCCCGTCGAACGGCGCGCGCAAGGTGTGTTCCATCTTCATGGCCTCCATGACGACCAGCGGCTCGCCCCGGCGCACGCAGGCACCGGGCGCGACGGGCACCAGTTTGATCAGACCGGGCATCGGCGCAAGCACCCGGTCGTCGCCCGCCATGACTTGCTCGCCCCCGTCAAGCGGATCGGGGCGTGTGAAGACGTGGGCCGCACCACCGAGAAAGACGGTGATGTTGCGCCCATGACGGACCACGCGGGCGCCGACCTCCTTGCCGTCAAGCACGATGACGGTGTGGACACCGTCGACCTGCCGCACCTCGACAGCATGAGCGATCCCTGCGTGTTCAAAGCTGAGTTTGCTGTCACTGTCGCATGTCACCGGAATCGCCTCGGTCACGCCGTTGTGGCTAAGGTCGATTGTCTGTCTCTCGCGCGACCACTGCCGCCAACCCGTCAAGGTCACCCAGGGATCGGCCCTGTTGTGCGGCTCGAAGCAGCCGAGCGCCGCCATCACGGCGAGGGCATAGGCCGCCGTCGGCGCTTCCGGCGTTTGAACTAGGCGATCCAAGTTGCGCTCGATCAGTCCGGTGTCGACCTGGCCCGACGCGAACGCATCATCGGCACACAAGGCCGCGAGAAACGCCACATTGGCTACCGTGCCCGCGACGAAGCTCTGCGACAGCGCCGTGCGCATGGCGTTGAGCGCTTCCGTCCGGCTGTCGCCGTGCACAATGATCTTGGCGATCATCGGATCGTAGAACGGCGCGATCACATCGCCTTGCCGTACGCCGCTGTCGACCCGCGCGATGTCTTCCGGCAGGGAGAGATAGTCCAGCCGTCCGGTCGTTGGCAGGAACCCCTTTCCCGCGTCCTCCGCATAGACCCGCGCCTCGAACGCCCAGCCATTCAACGGCACGTCCTCTTGGCTCAACGGCAAGGGCTCGCCCGCCGCGATGCGAAGCTGCCATTCGACGAGGTCAAGGCCGGTGATCATCTCGGTCACCGGGTGCTCGACCTGAAGGCGCGTGTTCATTTCCATGAACCAGAAACGGTCGGGCCTCAGGCCGTCGCTGGCGTCGACGATGAACTCCACCGTGGCCGCGCCCTGGTAGCCGACTGCTTCAGCCCCCTTCACCGCCGCGTCACCCATGGCCTGGCGCATCGCCGCCGTCATGCCGGGCGCGGGCGCTTCCTCGATCACCTTTTGATGGCGGCGCTGCAGGGAACAGTCGCGCTCGAAGAGATGGATCACGTTGCGGTCGGCGTCGCCGAAGACCTGCATCTCGATATGGCGCGGCGTCGCGATCCACTTTTCGATCAGGCAGCGGCCATCGCCAAAACTCGACTCGGCCTCGCGGCGCGCGCTCTCCAGGGCATCAGCGAAGTCATCGGGGTTATCGACCCGGCGCATGCCCTTGCCGCCGCCGCCCGCGCGGGCCTTGATCAGGACGGGGTAGCCGATGTCGTTTGCCTGGGCTGCCATGACCTCCGGCGTTTGGTCATCACCCAGATAGCCGGGCACCACGGGCACGCCGGCTTCGGCCATCAGGGCCTTGGCGCGGTCCTTCAAACCCATGGCGCGGATCGCATCGGCCGACGGCCCGACGAAGATAAGGCCCGCTTCTGTCACCGCCTCGGCGAAGTCCGGGTTTTCCGACAGGAAGCCGTAACCAGGATGAACGGCGTCCGCCGCCATCGCCTGCGCCGCCTCGATGATCAGGTCGCCTCTCAGGTAACTCTCTGTGGCGGGCGGCGGGCCGAGACGAACGGCATCGTCGGCCATGGCGACATGCAGGGCGTTCGCATCGGCATCGGAATAGACGGCGACTGTCTCGATAGCCATTCGCCGGCATGTCCTGATGATCCGGCAGGCGATCTCGCCGCGATTGGCGATCAGGACGCGTTTCAGCATCGCGTGGGTGTCACATCCGGAAGAGGCCGAACCGGGTTTCCGGGATCGGCGCGTTCAACGCCGCCGACAACGACAGGCCGAGCACGTCGCGCGTCTTCGCCGGATCGATGATGCCGTCATCCCACAAGCGCGCGGCGGCATAGAGCGGATGGCTCTGTTCGGCGAACTGATCGATGATCGGTTGTTTGAAAGCGGCCTCGTCCTCCGCCGACCAGGTCTCGCCCTTGCGCTCGATGGCATCGCGGCGCACGACGGCGAGCACGCTCGCGGCCTGTTCGCCGCCCATGACGGAAATCCGGCTGTTGGGCCAGGTCCACAGGAACCGCGGGCCAAAGGCGCGACCGCACATGCCGTAATTGCCGGCGCCGAACGAACCACCGACCAGCACCGTCACCTTGGGGACCGCCGACGTCGCCACCGCCGTCACCAGCTTGGCGCCGTGTTTGGCGATGCCCTCGGCCTCGTATTTCTGGCCGACGATGAAGCCGGTGATGTTCTGCAGGAAGACCAGGGGAATGCGTCGCTGGGAACACAGCTCGACGAAGTGAGCGCCCTTCAACGCGCTCTCGGAGAAGAGAATACCGTTGTTGGCGAGAATGCCGACCGGAAGCCCATGGATATGGGCGAACCCACAGACCAGCGTCTCGCCGAAGCGCGCCTTGAATTCGTCCAGCCTGGACCCGTCGACCAGACGCGCGATGACCTCGCGGATGTCGTAGCTCGTCGACAAGGAGGCGGGCACAATGCCGTAGATCTCTGCGGGGTCGTAGAGCGGCTCCTCCGGCGCTTGCAGTTGCATTTCGGCAGGTTTGACCCGGTTCAGGTTGGCGACCGAGCGGCGCGCCAGGGCGAGCGCATGGTCGTCGTCGCGGGCCAGATGATCGGCGACGCCGGAGAGGCGCGTGTGCACGTCGCCGCCACCAAGCTCCTCGGCGCTCACCACCTCGCCGGTCGCCGCCTTCACCAGCGGCGGGCCGGCCAGAAAGATCGTTCCCTGCTCGCCGACGATGATTGTCTCGTCGGACATGGCGGGCACATAGGCGCCGCCTGCCGTGCACGAGCCCATGACAACGGCGATCTGCGCGATGCCGTCGGCGGACATGCGCGCCTGGTTATAGAAGATCCGCCCGAAGTGGTCGCGGTCGGGAAACACCTCGTCCTGATTCGGCAGGTTGGCGCCGCCGGAATCCACCAGATAGACGCACGGCAACCGGTTCTCCTGGGCGATCTCCTGGGCGCGCAGATGCTTCTTGACCGTCACCGGGCAATAGGTGCCGCCCTTCACCGTTGCGTCGTTGGCGACGACCATGACCTCCTGGCCCTCGACACGGCCGACGCCGGCGATCAGGCCGGCGGAAGGACTGGCGCCGTCATAAAGGCCGTGGGCCGCCGTGACGCCGATCTCCAGAAACGGCGCGCCGGGATCGAGTAGCCGCGAGACCCGTTCGCGCGGCAGCAGTTTGCCGCGGCCGGTATGACGCGTCTGCGCCGCTTCGCCGCCGCCTGCCATGGCGATGGCGACGGCGTCGTCGACCTCCGCGATGGCCGCGCGCATGGCGGCTTCGTTCCCCGTGAACTCGTCGCTCGTGGTCTGCACGGCGGACTTGATGACGGCCATCAGGCGGTTTCCTTCATCAACTCACGCCCGATCAGCATACGGCGGATCTCCGACGTGCCTGCGCCGATCTCCATCAGCTTGGCGTCGCGCAACAGGCGCCCGGTCGGATAGTCGTTGATGTAGCCGTTGCCGCCCAGGGCCTGGATCGCCTGCAAGGCTTGTTGCGTCGCCTGCTCGGACGCATAGAGACAGCACGCCGCCGCGTCCTGGCGCGTGACTTCGCCGCGATCGCACGCGGCGGCGACCGCATAGACATAGGCGCGGGCCGAATTCATGGCCGTGTACATGTCGGCGATCTTGGCCTGCATCAGCTGAAACTCGCCGATCGGCCGGCCGAACTGCCTGCGTTCGTGCAGATAGGGCATCACCACGTCCAGGCACGCATGCATGATACCGACGCCGATGCCGGCCAGTACGACCCGTTCGAAGTCGAGGCCCGACATCAACACCTTCACGCCTTCGCCTTCAGCACCCAGCACATTGTCGAACGGGACCTCGCAATTCTCGAACACAAGCTCGGCGGTGTTCGAGCCGCGCATGCCCAACTTGTCGAGCTTTTGTGCCGGCGTAAAACCGCTGAAGCCGCTCTCGATCAGAAACGCCGTGATGCCCTTGGCGCCGGCGTCCGGGTCGGTCTTGGCATAGACGACCAGCGTCTCGGCATCGGGCCCGTTGGTGATCCACATCTTGTTGCCGTTCAGGACATAACGGTCGTTGCGTTTCTCCGCGCGCAGGGTCATCGAGACCACATCGGACCCCGCACCCGGCTCGGACATGGCGAGCGCGCCGACATGCTCGCCCGAGCACAGCTTCGGCAGATAGGCCGCCTTCTGCTCGGGCGTGCCGTTGCGGTTGATCTGGTTGACGCAGAGATTGGAGTGGGCCCCGTAGCTCAGCGCGATCGACGCGGACGCGCGCGCGATTTCCTCCATGGCGACCACATGGGCCAGATAGCTCATGCCCGAGCCGCCATGCTCGGGATCGGCGGTGATCCCCAAGAGGCCGAGCGCGCCCAGTTCGGGCCAGAGATCGCGGGCGAAGGTGTTGGTCGCGTCGATCTCGGCGGCGCGCGGCGCGAGCTTGTCCTGGGCCCAGCGGTGGACGACATCGCGCAGGGCCTCGACCTCCTCACCCAACGCGAATCCCATGGAGGCGCGGAACACGTCAGCCCTCCCTGCCAGACCTAGAGCGGATCGCAGTTTGGTGGAACCGTCGAACGGTTCCACAAACTGCGTGAATCCGCTCTCTATCTATGAGGAGAGCAGATTCACCTGCATTGACGGAATCGCGAAGCGATCCCATCAAAACAGGATCTGCTCTAGGCGGTTTCTTCTTCAACGAGACCGAGCTCCTGGATCATCGTCTCGCGCATGACGAACTTTTGCGGCTTGCCGGTTACGGTCATCGGCAGTGTGTCGACGAAGCGTATGATCCTGGGGATCTTGAAGTGAGCGATCTGGTCGCGGCAAAACGCGCGGATGTCGTCTTCCGTCGCGGTCTCGTCGGGCAGCAGAATGATCCAGGCACACACCTCCTCGCCGAGTTTGTGGTCGGGCACGCCAAAGACCTGGACCTGCTGTATCTTGGGGTGGCGATAGAGAAACTCCTCGATCTCGCGCGGGTAGATGTTCTCGCCGCCGCGGATGATCATGTCCTTCACCCGCCCAACGATGTTGCAATAGCCCTCGTCGTCGACCGTCGCCAGGTCCCCGGTACGCATCCAGCCATCCTCGACGACGGCTTCGCGGGTGCGTTCCTCATCGTCCCAATAGCCTTTCATGACGGAATAGCCGTGCACCCATAGTTCGCCGGGCTGGTTGAGCGGCAATGTCGCGCCGGCCTCATCGACCACCTTGACCGTGACGTGCGGGTGGGGGCGCCCCACGGTCGAGACGCGCTTCTCGATCGGATCGTCCGTCGCGCTCTGCAGCGACACCGGGCTGGTCTCGGTCATGCCGTAGGCAATCGTCACTTCGCTCATGTGCATGTCGGAAACGACCTTCTTCATCACCTCGATCGGACAGGGCGAACCCGCCATGATGCCGGTCCTGAGCGATGACAGATCGAGGTCGGAGAAACCCGGCGACTCCAGCATGGCGACGAACATGGTGGGGACACCGTAGAGCCCGGTGCATCGCTCCTCGGCGATCGTCGCCAGCGTCGACACCGGCTCGAACGCTTCAGCCGGAAACACCATGCACGCGCCCTTGGTGACGCAGCCCAGCGTGCCCATGACCATGCCGAAGCAGTGATAGAGCGGTACCGGAATGCACAACCGGTCGGCTTCGCTAAACTTGATCGCGCGCACCGTGAAGTGGGCGTTGTTAAGGATGTTGAAGTGGGTCAGTGTGGCGCCCTTCGGCATGCCGGTCGTGCCGCTGGTGAACTGGATGTTGATGGGATCGTCCGGCTTCAAGGTGGCGGAGATCGCGTCCAGATCGCTTTTGTCGGCATCGCGCCCACGCGCCACCACGTCATCGAAGTTCAGCATGCCGGGCGACGTCTCGTCGCCCATGCGAATGATGATCTTGAGCGCCGGCAGCTTCGCCGCGTTCAGCGCCCCGCGCTCGGCGTCGGCGAGTTCCGGCGCCAATTGGTTCAGCATGCCCAGATAGTCCGACGACTTGAAGAGGGCCGCCGTCACCAGCGCCTTGCAGCCGACCTTGTTGAGCGCGAACTCCAACTCCGAAAGCCGGTAGGCCGGGTTGATGTTGACCAGGATCAGACCGGCGCGCGCCGTCGCGAACTGTGTCAGCAGCCACTCGTAGCGGTTGGGCGACCAGATGCCGATGCGGTCGCCTTTCTTCAGACCCAGCGCGAGAAGACCGGCAGCCAGATAATCGATCTCTTGGGAGAGCTGATCATAGGTGAGCCGCTTGTCCTGCTCGCGAAAGACGGCGGCCTCGCGGTCGCCAAACCGCGCGACCGTGTCGGCGAACGCTTCGGGGATTGTCGCATCGCGAAGCGGTTCGCTCGTATCGCCGGCAACGCACGACATTCCGTCAAGCGGCATCATGCCTCTATCGACCTCCCAGCCCATGTCGCCCCGATCCCGCCAAGTATATAGGCCCGCCCGGCCATAAACCATCGCTCCGCCGGGTTCACAATCCCGTGGCGGATGGCCGTCACGTCCAGCCCTCCTCAGGCCTCGCGGTATTGCTTGGGCCGCCGCTTGACCGGGTCCAGCAGAGACCAGTCGCCTTGCGGGACGTCATAGCCTTGCGGGAAAGGCGGCCGCCCTTCGATGCCGAGGGCGTCCATCACACGTTCGTCGCTGTAGTAACTCGTTTCCGTGACGGCGGTGATGACGTCGACGGCGGGCGAGCCGGATGCGGCGAACGCGGCCGCGACACCGGCTCTGTCTTTGTCGTCGAGGGCGCTGAAGGCTGAGCCGTGGGTGGTTTCCGCCATCTGGTCGAGAACTGTCAGGGCGTATGCGACACGCTCTTCGTCAGCCGCCACCGCCGCCACAGCCGCCTCAATGCGTTCGAAAACGGCTGGGTCGTCCGCGCCGGGAACGCCATAGGCGTCGCTGGCCGGGATCATCCGGCCGACGAGCAGACGAAGCGTCGTGGATTGTTGCTCCGTCAGGCTGCTGCCGCGTTGCCGCGCCTTCGTGCTCTCCGTCATGCTCCAGCCTCTACCCTTTCAACGGCGTGCCTCTCAAACGCGCTAACTCTAGCAGTTTCAGGAGACCGTGAAACGACAATGGCCAGGGCGCTGCTAACCCTGGCCATCGCCCACTTACGGGTCGACGTGAGCCGGTCCGCACCCAGGAGGAATGAACCGGCCCACGCCCGACAAACGCAGTACTAGCGTTTCAAGAACTCCAACTCCCGCTTGTCTTCCACGTCCGGCGACGGGAAGTCGTGCTGGAGCGTGTGGAAGACACCCCAACCCATCATAAGCAGGATCACCGCAATCGGCAGACCGGCGACGATGGACGCCGTCTGAAGCGCGCCCAGGCCACCTGCCAACAACAGGACACCGGCGACGACGCCGGACGTGATGCCCCAGAACAGACGGAACTTGATCGGCGGATGTTCGTCGCCCATGGACAGCATGGTGCACATGACCAGCGTGCCGGAGTCCGACGACGTCACGAACCACGATATCAGCAGCACCGTCGTCAGGATGGTGATCGGGACGACAAGGCTCGAAACGCCAAAGCCTTCGATGGTCTTGAACACGCCACTTGCGTAGTCCGCATTGACCGCGTCGACGACGCCGGCGTTGTTGAACAGGTCGACGCCATAAGCCGCGCCACCGAACACGCCCATCCACAACACGACGACCGAGGTCGGCACCAGCAGAACACAGAAGCAGAACTGCCGGACCGTGCGGCCCTTCGAGATACGCGCGATGAACAAGCCGACAAACGGACACCAGGCGATCCACCAACCCCAATAGAAGATGGTCCACCAGCTCTGCCACTGACGGTCTTGTTCGTTGTCGATCCAGAAGCCCATCGGGATGACGTTCCACAAGTAGTCGCCGGCGCCTGAGATCACCATGCCCAGAATGAACGCGGTCGGGCCTAAGATCAGGAACAACAGCAACAGCACCAGGCTTGCCCACACGTTGATCTCGCTGAGGATGCGCACGCCCTTACCGACGCCGGAGACGGCCGAGGCCGTTCCCATGATCGTAATCGCGGCGATCAAGATAAGATGGTTGGTTGTCGTGTTCGACATCCAGCCCAGGTCCGCCAGGCCGGCGGCAATCGGCGCGACGCCAAGGCCCAGCGAGGTCGCCAGACCGAAGATCGTGCCGAACACGCCGATCAGGTCGACCACGTGGCCCCACGGACCATAGACCCGGTGTTTCAGCACCGGATAAAGGGCCGCCCGAAGCGAGAGCGGCAGGCCCTTGCGATACGAGAAGTAGGCCAGGGACAAGCCGACCAGCACGTAAAGCGCCCAGCCGTGCAAACCCCAGTGGAAGTTGGTGATGCGGATGGCAACGCCGGCCGCCTCCACAGTGCCCGGCTCGATGCCTTCGCGGGTCAGGAACGGGTTGCCCTGGACGTGGTACATCGGCTCAGCGACGCCCCAGTAGATAAGACCGGACCCGAGGCCCGCACTGAACAGCATGCAGATCCACGAAAACGTCGAGAAGTCCGGTTCATCGTCGTCCTTGCCCAGCTTGACCGAACCGAACCGGCTCATAAGCAGGTAAAGAATGAACAGAAGCGTCAGCGTCACGACCAGCACGTAGAACCAGTCCAGCGTGCCGATGATGAAGTCCTTGGCTTCGGCGAACAGGGCGCCGGAATAATCGACGTCCCAGATGGTAAACACGACGAACGCGATGATCATGACCATCGATGCGACCGCCATGACGGCGTTCGATCCGGCAAAGAAACCGGACTTCGCAACCAGGCCTTCCGGCGGCAGATGGACGTCGTCGTCCATCGGCGCTTGCGGCGGTGCGCCAGTTCCATCACTCATTGTTTCTACTCCCCCTAAAAGTCCCCATGTTGCTTAGCGCACCGTTCCGGAAGCGCCTTCCCTGACCGATCCTGCGATCCACGCGTCGAACGCCTCTTCCAAGACCTGCTCGTGCTCGGCCCACCATTCGGCGTCCGACATGATCGAGACCTTTTCTTCATAGGCAGGCCCGTTCGGCAGTTGCGCCAATATCTCGTCTGACAGCAGCGTCAGCGACGACTTGCGCGTCGGCCCGTTGGGCAGATAGCTCACCATGTTGGCCAGCGACTGCGAGCTGCTGGCAAAACGAATGAAGTCGATGGCTTCTTCCTTGTAACGGCTGCCCTTCGGGATTCCGAAAAGATCGAGCTCGATAACCCGTCCGTCCCACTCGACGGTGAAGTTGGCGCCTTCTTCTCGTGACGCGGTGGCGCCCGTCGTCGCCCAGACCGACGACATGACGACCTCGCCGGCATTCAACAGGCGCACGGGCTCCAACCCGTCCTCCCACAGCATGAGACCGGGCTTGATCGCATCCATCTTGGCGAGCGCGCGGTCGATGCCTTCTTGTGTCGCCAGGACGCTATAGACGTCTTCTTCAGCGACACCGTCGGCGATCAGCGCCCATTCCATCACAACAGTCGGATCGTTGCGGATCGCACGGCGGCCTGGATAGGTATCGACGTCGAAGAAATCCTGCACAGAGCTCGGCGGATCATCGCCGAAAGCCTCGTTGCTGTAGGCGTAGACCGTTGCCCAGATGATGACGCCGATACCGCAGCGGTTCAGCGCGCCTTCGACGAAGTCATCGCGAAAGTTCGTGCCGTCGACGCCATCGGGAAGATCGACATCGGAAAGATCTTCCAACAGACCTTCGTTGCATGCGCGCAGCGAGTCGGCCTGCGTCAGATCGACCACATCCCAGACGACATTAGCCGATTCGACCTGATCGCGGATTTCTTCGAGGTCACCGGCATAGTGCTCGACATTGACCCGCCCGCCGATCATCTCCTCATAGGGCCGAACAAAGCCGAGCATCTGGCTTCGCATGTAAGGGCCGGTCCACGTCGTGAAGGTGATCTCGTTTCGTGGATTGCCCGGCGACGCCGCCGCGTCGTGCAGTTGCTCCGAGAACTCGGCATCGGGGTTCTCGTCATCCTGTGCGAACGCTCCGGCGCCCAGCAGCGCCGAGCCCAGGAAAACGGCTGCGGCGAACCTGCCGCATGCGTTTCTCAGTCGGTTTTTGTGCATCTTGTGCTCCCCTGTCACGTCCCATGCGGAGAAGCCCAGCCGACATCCACCCAAGGGATGCGCCATCACCAAACCTGTGTGCTCCCAATACCGACGAATCCGCGGAACCAGCGGGTTTGAGAGCTATCTATGGCGATGTTTCGGTGCCCGCGCCCTTGTTGAGCGTTCGTTTGGCCGCCTTCCCCACACTCAGCACGTACAACATTGCACCCTCTCGAACTTCTTTGAAACACCCGGATTCCGTTCAAGAAAACGACATGCGATCCCCGCCGTTCTCGTCGCGGGACGGGTGAAGGTGCCATGAAGGCCCAGGGAAACTGCGCCTTTGAGACGACGCCGGCCGCCTGGCGGGGCGTCGGGCTTGTCGAATCATTGTGATCGTCATAGGGCGCGGTGATGGACGCGCGTCAATCGAACAGGGTCGCCAATCGTTGCTTCACCGCATCGGCGATATAGAGCGCCAGGGCCTGGATCGTGCGTGTCGGATTGACGCCGGCCGAGGTGACAAAAATGCTGCCATCGATGATGAAGAGGTTCTTGACGTCGTGGCACCGGCCCCATTCGTTGACCACCGATGTGGCGGGGTCCGCGCCCATGCGCGCGGTTCCCATCAGATGCCAGCCGGCATAGGCGATCGGTGATTCGCAGATGATGTCCGTGGCACCGGCGGCGCGCAGCGCGTCACTGGCGCGCGCCATCGCGAAGTCCAGCATCTTCGTGCTGTTGTCGCTGAGCGTGTAGGAGATCTTGGGCGCGGGGATACCGTTCGAGTCGGTGAGGTCCGGATCAAGCGTGACGGTGTTGTGTTCTTCGGGAAGATCCTCGCAGATCGCGTAGATCGGCAGGAGGCGGTTGAAGAGTTCGCGATAGGCGCGGTGGTGATCCTCGCCCCAAGGAATACGCCCTGCCCCCATGCCGGTCAGCGCCGTGCTGATGGGCGTGACGCCGCGGCAGCATTCAAACGTGAAACCGCGGACAAAGCCCCGGTCCCGGTCGGTCTCGTAGAACTCCTGGCTCAGGACACAATTGTGCGGACCTTTGTAACCGTCGAACGGTTCGTCGAAGACACCCTGGATCAACGCGTAGGGATGGAACATGAAGTTCTTGCCGACCAGGCCGCTGCTGTTGGCAAGGCCGTCGGGGAACTGCGCGGACGTCGAGTGCAACAGGATGCGGGGCGTGCCGACACCGTTGCAGGCCATCACGACGACTTCCGCCTTCTGCTCGTGCTCGACACCGTCGGCGTCGTAATAGATGACGCCGGTTGCCATGCCCTCGTCGTTCACCGTGACCTCGCGCACGCGCGCGCGGGTTCTGACCTCGACCCTGCCGCGTATGGCGTCCGGCCAATAGGTGATGTCCGTGCTTGCCTTGGCGCCTTGCGCGCAGCCGCTGCCGCACGCGCCGAGGTTCACGCACTTGTCGCGGCCGTTATAGGGCTGGCTGGCAACGGCGCTGTCGGACGGCCACCAGTGCCAGTCCATGGCATTGAACCCGCGCGCCAGCACCTCGCCCGACTTGCCCAGCGGCAAGGGCGGCATGACCGGGAACTTGTCGGGATTGGCGGGGTCGCCGGCCAGACCCGAGACGCCCGTCATGCGCTCGTCGACCTCGTAGAACGGCTCAAGCGTCGCGTAGTCGATCGGCCAGTCGTCGGCCACGCCGTCGAGCGTCCTGACCCGGAAGTCGGAGGGATGGAAGCGCGGGAAGTGGCCGGAATAAAGGATCGTCCCGCCGCCGACGCCGTTGAAGTTGGCCACGGCAATGGGCGAATCCTGGCCGTTGATGGGATAGTCGGTCTCCCGCCTGCGCACGTTGGGATCGATGCTGAAATCGCCGTTCGCGCGCGCTTCCCAGTCACGGCCCGTGCTGGGGTAGGCGCCGGAGTTCATCCAGTCGCCCTGCTCCAGGCAGACGATGCGCATGCGCGTTTCAACGAGGCTCCAGGCAAACGCCGCGGCCGACGCGCCCGCGCCAACGATCAACACATCCACGATATCGTCTGCCATCGATTCTCCCGTCTCACCCTGGGGCCCGCGCGCAGTCTAACCAACCGCCATCTAATCGCCATCCTGCAGCGCTAGTTTCCACACAAGCTGCATCTCAGGGAACCTGGTCCCATCGCGTCGGCCCGCATCGCTGGCGCGTGGGCCGCCGTTCTGCGCGGGGTGATGGCGTGCGTTTCCGAAGCGAGTGGCTCAAAACGGGCAACCCGGTCTGGGGCCTCGGTGAGCCGCGCATAAGGCTGCAGGCCATGGCCTGGGCCCTTCTTGCCACCCTCCTTGCCGCCTGTTCGGAACTGCGCGAAAGCGAGCCCGGCCGCACGGCAACCGAACAGCTCATGTTCTCGACCGCGATCGAGCGCGTGTTCGACAATCTGGCGATCCAGATCCCGGCGGAGACGAAAGTTTTTGTCGATGCCCGCTACGTCCAAGGTACCGACAGTCTGTATCTGGTGGCGACGCTGCGCGACCGGATCCTGCGGCAAGGCGGTTATCTGGTCACGACCCGCAGCGAGGCGGATCTGGTCTTCGAGCCGCGCGTGGGCGCGCTTTCCATCGATCGTCGGACAACCCTGGTCGGCATTCCCAGCTTCCCGATACCGATCCCGCTGACCGGCGAGTTTCAGTTTCCCGAACTCGCGCTCTTCAAGGAGGATCGGCAGCAGGGCGTCGTGAAACTGGCGCTGACCAGCTACGATGCGCGAACCGGCGAACTCCACAGTTCGCTCGCGCCCGCCTACGGGTTCTCGCAGAGCACCGACTGGGTCCTGCTGTTGCTGATCGACTGGCATGACAACGATCTCATGCCATCGCCTCAGAACGACGAGTGGGTCGGAGAAAGCTCCTTCGAGGAGACGATCTCAGACTTCGAAATCGCTCCCTAGGCCGCCCGCCGGCTGCGCACGATCTGGTAACCCGGGCGCCAGACATAGCGCAGCGGCGCGCTCAGCATGTGCACCAGACGCGTGAACGGGAACACCAGCATGATCGTCAGCCCCAAGAACAGGTGCAGCTTGAACAGCGGATGGACATCCGCGACATAACTCGCCGCATCAGCCTGGAACGTGAAGATACCCTGGGCCCAGGTCATGAAATTGATCATCTCCTGCCCGTCCAGATGCTGCAGCGAGATAAAGATTGTCGCCAGGCCGATCAGAAGCTGCACATAGAGCAGCAAGAGGATGACAATGTCACCGAAGGTCGATGTGCGCCGGATGCGTGCATCGAACAGGCGCCGATGGATCAGAAGGGCGCCACCGACCAGCATGACAAGGCCGGCAAGGCCGCCGATGACGATGGCCATCATCTGCTTGAAGCTCTTGCTGATACCCATCAGATCGAACAGCCCCTCCGGCACCAGGAGTCCGATCAGGTGGCCAAAGAAGAGGACGAGGATGCCGATGTGGAACAGCACCGAGCCCCACATCAACTGGCGCCGGCGCAAGAGCTGGCTGGAGCCCGACCGCCACGTATAGGGTTCGCGTTCGTAGCGCACGATGCAGCCGATGATCAGCACCGACAGCGCGATATAGGGATAAATGCCGAAAAGAAGGGTGTTGAGGGTGTCGGTCATCGCCTTACGCTCCTTCCGTCGGGTCGAGTGCCGGGCGATTGGCCGCCCTTATGCGTGTTCTCAGCCGGTCGGGGCCGCAACCGCCATCGTCGCCGCCACCAAAGGTCACGGCCTCCTCCTCCCAGATACGATCGAGATCCTCTAAGTCGTTGGGGTCGTGTTCCGGCTGGGCCATCAACGCGGCGACCTCGTCGGCTTCCGGTTCGCGCTTGGCAATGTCCTCCAACGCGCGAAACACGCCGGCATAGGCGGATTGGCGTTTGGCCAGCCGTTTACCGATGGCGACGATGATGTGGAGCGGCTGGCGCAGAACATCCCTGGCGTCATCAAGCGGCATCGTGCTCAAGAACTCCAGGAACAGCGGCAGGAAGTCCGGCAGTTCGCGGGCGTCGATCTTCAGACCGTGTTCCTCGTACATCGCCATCAAGTCGACCATGGCTTGCCCGCGGTCGCGGCTTTCGCCGTGGACGTGTTCGAAGAGATGCAGCGACAGCGTCCGCGTGCGGTCGAACAACAGGACGTACCGTTCCTGCATGTCATAGAGATCGCCGCCGGCGAGTTCGTCGATCAGGTCGTTGACAACGCGGATCTCACGGCGTCCCAACAACGCCTCGTCGGCCAAAACCGCCTTCATATCGCCGGCAGCTTCGCGGATCTCGCGCGTCGGATAGGTCAACACCAGCGACAGCACCTTGAAAGTCTGGGTCATGACCGGCCTCCCCCGGCAAACGCATCTGTCGGCGTTGCCACCGTCTTCTTGCGTTTGGCGCCGAACAGATCGAAGTCCGTCGACCCGAGGGAACAACCATTGCCGAACGAGAAACCGCAGGAGCCTCTCACGTCATAGGCGTCCTCGCCGACCTCGCGGTGGCTGCTCGGGATGACGAACCGGTCCTCGAAATTGGCGATCGCCATGACGTGGTACATGTCGTCGATCTGCTGGCCGGTCAGCCCGACCCGTTCGGCGATCGTGTTGTCGGTGACGCCGTCGATGGTCTTGGCGCGCATGTAGCCGCGCATCGCGAGCATACGTTCCAGCGCCAGCACGACCGGTGCCTCCTTGCCGGCCGTCAGCAGATTAGCCAGGTATTTCACCGGGATACGCAGCGAGCGCACGTCCGGCATCGCGCCGTCGACCCCGATCATGCCGGACTCCGCCGCCGACTGGATCGGCGAGAGCGGCGGCACGTACCACACCATGGGCAGGGTGCGGTATTCGGGATGCAGCGGGAAAGCGACCTTCCAATCGAACGCCATCTTCCAGACCGGCGAGTGCTTGGCCGCCTCAAGCCAGGCATCCGGCACGCCGTCCTTCTTGGCCCGGGCGATGACCTCGGGATCGTTGGGATCGAGGAAGACGGAGAGCTGGGCTTCGTAGAGGTCTTCCTCTTCCGCCGTCGCTGCCGCTTCTTCGATACGGTCGGCGTCATAGAGCACAACGCCCAGATAACGGATGCGCCCGACGCAGGTTTCCGAACACACCGTCGGCTGGCCTGCCTCGATGCGCGGGTAGCAGAAGATGCACTTCTCCGACTTGCCGGTCTGCCAGTTGTAATAGATCTTCTTGTACGGGCAACCGGAGACGCACATGCGCCAACCCCGGCACTTTTCCTGATCGATCAGGACGATGCCGTCCTCCTCGCGCTTGTAGATGGCGCCCGAGGGACAGGCCGCGACGCAGGTCGGGTTCAGGCAGTGTTCGCAGAGCCTGGGCAGGTACATCATGAAGGTGTTTTCGAATTCGCCGTAAATCTCCTTCTCAACGTCCTCGAAGTTGTAGTCCGCCGACCGCTTTTCGAACTCGCCGCCCAGGATCTCTTCCCAGTTCGGCCCGCCTTCGACTTTTTCCATCTGCAGGCCGGTGATGAGCGAGCGCGGCCGCGCCGTCGGCGAAGCCTCCAGCTCCGGTGCCGTCTGCAAGTGCTCGTAGTCGAAGGTGAAGGGTTCGTAATAGTCGTCGATCTCCGGCAGGTCCGGGTTGGCGAAGAGCTTGGCCAGGATGAAGGGTTTCGACCCCATCTTCGGCCGGATCTTGCCGTTCTTGCTGCGCTGCCAGCCGCCGTTCCAGCGGTCCTGGTTTTCCCAGTCGTTGGGATAGCCGGTGCCCGGCTTGGTCTCGACGTTGTTGAACCACGCGTATTCCATGCCCTCGCGGTTGGTCCACACGTTCTTGCAGGTGACCGAACAGGTGTGACAGCCGATGCACTTGTCCAGGTTCAGCACCATGCCGATTTGCGCGCGGATGTTCATTCGGCCGCCTCCATCGTGTGGGTGGGTTGCGCGTCACGGGCCGGCCGGTCGAGCCAGTCGACCTTTTGCATCTTGCGCACGATGACAAACTCGTCGCGGTTCGAGCCCACGGTGCCGTAGTAGTTGAAGCCGTAAGACTGTTGCGCGTAGCCGCCGATCATGTGGGTCGGCTTGACGATGGCGCGGGTGACGGAGTTGTGGATCCCGCCGCGTTGACCGGTTGTCTCCGCGCCCGGCACGTTCACGATCTTCTCCTGGGCGTGGTACATGTAGATCGTGCCTTCCTTGATGCGTTGCGACACGACCGCGCGCGCCACCAGCGCGCCGTTGGCGTTGTAGGCTTCGACCCAGTCGTTATCGACGATGCCTGCCTTCCGCGCGTCGATCTCCGAAATCCAGACGATCGGACCGCCGCGTGACAGCGTCAGCATCAGCAGGTTGTCGGTATAGGTCGAGTGAATACCCCACTTCTGATGCGGGGTGATGAAGTTGAGGATGACCTGCTTGTAGCCCTCCGACTTCGCTTCGATCATCGGCGTGATGGACTTGGTGTCGATCGGTGGCCGATAGAGGCAGAGCGCCTCACCGAAGGCGCGCATCCACAGATGATCCTGGTAGAGCTGCTGACGTCCCGTCAGCGTGCGCCAAGGAATCAGCTCGTGCACATTGGTGTAACCGGCGTTGTAGCAGACCTTTTCGGACTCAAGCCCCGACCAGGTCGGCGACGAGATGATCTTGCGCGGCTGCGCCACCACATCGTGAAAGCGGATCTTCTCGTCCTCTTTGGGTACCGCCAGGTGCCGGTGCTCGCGCCCGGTGTTCTTCGATAGGGCATCCCAGGCCTTGACCGCGACCTCGCCGTTGGTCTCCGGCGCCAGCATCAAGATGACCTCGGACGCATCGATATCGGTTTCGATGCGGGCCATGCCTTTCGTCGGCCCGTCTTCGGTCACCGCGCCATTCAACCGCTTGAGGTTCTCGACCTCATGATCGGTGTTCCAGGTAATGCCTTTGCCGCCGTTGCCCGCTTTCTCCATCAGCGGACCCAACGCGGTGAACCGTTTGTAGAGGTTCGGATAGTCGCGCTCGACGACCGCCACCTGGGGCATGGTCTTGCCCGGGATGGCGTCGGTCTCGCCCTTCTTCCACTCCTTCACATCCAGCGCCTGCGCGATCTCGGCCGGCGTGTCGTGCAGGATCGGCACCAGCACGACGTCCTTTTCGACGCCCAGCACCTCGGGCGCGACATCGGAAAACGCCTTGGCGATGCCTTTATAGATCTCCCAGTCCGAACGTGCTTCCCAGGCCGGGTCCGCCGCGCTGGTCAGCGGGTGGATGAACGGATGCATGTCCGACGTGTTGAGGTCGTTCTTCTCGTACCAGGTCGCCGTCGGCAACACGATGTCGGAGTAGACACAGGTCGTCGACATGCGGAAGTCGAGGGTGACCAGCAGGTCCAGCTTGCCCTCCGGCGCGTCGTCATGCCACGCGACCTCGGTCGGCTTCTGGCCGCCGTCCTCGCCCAGGTCCTTGCCCTGCACGCCGTGGCTGGTGCCCAGCAGGTGTTTCAGGAAGTATTCGTGTCCCTTGCTCGACGAACCCAGCAGATTGGAGCGCCAGACAAACAGATTGCGTGGCCAGTTCGCCGGGTTGTCCGGATCCTCGCACGACATCTTGAGCGTGCCCGACTTCAGGTTGTCGGCGACATAGTCCTTGGCCTCGACACCAGCCTCAGTAAAGGCACGGCCGACCTCCAGCGGGTTGGTCTGAAGCTGTGGCGCCGACGGCAGCCAACCCATGCGTTCGGCGCGCACGTTATAGTCGATCAGCGAACCGTCCCACGGGCCGGCGGGCGCGGTCGGCGAGAGGATCTCGTCGATCGACAAGGTTTCGTAGCGCCACTGGTCCGTATGGGCATACCAGAACGAGGTCGAGTTCATGTGGCGCGGCGGCCGTCCCCAATCCAGGGCAAACGCCAGGGGCAGCCAGCCAGTCTGGGGTCTGAGCTTCTCCTGCCCCACATAATGCGACCAGCCGCCGCCCGACTGCCCGACGCAGCCGCACATGACCAGGAGATTGATGATCCCCCGGTAGTTCATGTCCATGTGGTACCAGTGATTCAGGCCGGCGCCCAAGATCACCATCGACTTGCCATGCGTCTTCTCCGCGTTGGCGGCGAACTCGCGCGCGACGGTGATGATGTGACTGGCCGGCACGCCGGTGATGGCCTCCGCCCAGGCCGGCGTATAGGGCACGTTCTCGTCAAAGCTTGACGCGACATGGTCGCCGCCCAAACCGCGGTCCAAACCATAGTTGGCGACGAACAAGTCAAAGACGGTCGCGACCAGCGCCTCGCCGTCGGCCAGCCTGACGGTCTTCGCCGGCACCCGGCGTACCAGGACGTCGGGATGATCGGTGCCTTCGAAGTGGTCGTGCTGGCGGTTGCCGAAATAGGGGAAACCGACCTCGGCGACCTCGTCGTGGACGTCGTCCATGATGAAGCTCATCTCGAGCTCGACGTCGCGGCCCCGGCCGTCCTTGGACTCCAGGTTCCATTTGCCTTCCTCGCCCCATCGGTGACCGACGGAGCCGAGCGGCGCGACGATCTCGCCCGACAGGCGGTCGACGGCAACCGTCTTCCATTCGGGATTGTTGCTCTCGCCCAGGCCGTCGGCGAAGTCAGAGGCGCGGACCAGACGGTCGGGCACCAGGTACCCGTCCTTTTCGACCAGTCGCACCAGCATCGGCATGTCGGTGTAGCGCCGGCCGTAATCCTCGAAGTATTCGGCCTGACGGTCCAAATGGAACTCGCGCAGGATGACATGACCCATGGCCATGGCGAGCGCGGAGTCCGTGCCCTGCTTGGGATGCAGCCAGAGGTCGGAGAACTTGGCGGCCTCGCTGTAGTCGGGCGAGACGACGACCGACTTGGCGCCCTTGTAGCGGACCTCCGTATAGAAGTGGGCGTCGGGCGTACGCGTCTGCGGCACGTTCGACCCCCACAGGATCAGGAAGCCGGAGTTGTACCAGTCGGCGGATTCCGGCACGTCGGTCTGCTCGCCCCAGGTCTGCGGCGAGGCCGGCGGCAGGTCGCAGTACCAGTCATAGAACGACATGCAGACGCCGCCCATGAGCGACAGGTAACGCGAACCCGCCGCATAGGAGACCATGGACATGGCGGGGATCGGCGAAAAGCCGATGACCCGGTCGGGCCCATAGGTCTTGGCGGTGTACGCGTTAGCCGAGGCGATGATCTCGCTGATCTCGTCCCAGCCGGCGCGGACAAAACCGCCCAGGCCACGCTTCTTGACGTAGGACGCCCGCGTATCCGGCGTCTCGACGATCGACGCCCAGGCGGCGACCGGCGTCATGGTCGCGCGCGCCGACCGCCACGCCTTCAGGAGGCGAGAACGGATCAGCGGATGCTTCAAGCGATTGCCTGAATACATGTACCAGCTGTAGCTGGCGCCGCGGGAGCAGCCGCGCGGTTCGTGGTTCGGCAGATCCGGCCGGGTGCGTGGATAGTCGGTGTGCTGGGTTTCCCAGGTGACGATCCCGCCCTTCACATAGATCTTCCAGGAACACGAGCCCGTGCAGTTCGCGCCGTGGGTCGAACGCACGACCTTGTCGTGCTGCCACCGCTTACGGTAGCCGTCTTCCCAAGCCCGGTTCTCCGACGTCACGACGCCGTGGCCGTCGGAGAACTCGCCGATGGTCCTCGCCCGGAAGAAATTGAGCCGATCAATCAGGTGGCTCATGCCGCACCTCCCTTGTGCGCGGCCGCTGTGCCGGCTGCATCCGCCGTCGTGCGTCCGCGTTCGATGTCATGGAGCAGACCGCCGCGCCGCGTGTAGACCCACCAGGTCACCAGCGCGCAGGTGACGTAGAAGATCATGAAACCCCACAGCGCCGCCGACGGACCGCCGGTCAGGACGATCGAGGTGCCGTAGGATTTCGGGATCGCGAACGCGCCATAGGCGGCGATGGCGGAGGTGAAGCCGATAATGGCGGCGGCCTCCTTCTCGCCCTGGCGCACCTGCTCGGCCGGGCTCAACTGCGGCATCAGCCGGCCGACCTCGCTGCGCATGATCACGGGGATCATCTGGAAGGTCGACGCGTTGCCCACGCCCGTTGCGAAGAACAGGATCATGAACATGGCGAAGAAACCCCAGAACGCACCCGGCTGGTCCTTCGTGGCGAGGAAATAGAGCACGCCGCCGACCGCCGCGATCATCACGACGAAAGTCCAGAACGTGACGCGCCCGCCGCCATACTTGTCGGACATCCAGCCCGTCGCCGCCCGTGACAGCGCGCCGACAAGGGGTCCTAAGAAGACGTACTGGAGTGAGTTGACGTCCGGGAACTGGGTCTTGGCCAGTAGCGGGAAGCCCGCGGAATAGCCGATGAACGAGCCGAAGGTCCCGATATAGAGCCAGCACATGATCCAGTTGTGCTTGCGGCTGAAGATGACCGATTGCTCCTTCAGCGACGCCTTGGCGGTCGCCAGATCGTTCATGCCGAACCAGGCGGCAATCGCCGAAATGATCAGGAACGGCACCCAGATGAAGCCGGCGTTCTGCAGCCAGAGCTGCGTGTTGTCGCTGGTCGTCTGAGGTTCGCCACCCATGACACCGAAGACCCCTGCCGTGATCACCAGCGGCACGACAAACTGCATGACGCTGACGCCGGCGTTGCCGAGCCCGGCATTGAGCGCCAGCGCGTGACCCTTCTGCCGCTTCGGGAAGAAGAAGCTGATGTTGGCCATGGAGGAGGCGAAGTTGCCGCCACCCAAACCGCACAGCAGCGCCAGGACCAGGAAGATCAGATAGGGCGTGTCCGGGTTCTGTACCGCGTAACCGATGCCGAAGGCCGGCAGCAGCAGCGACGCTGTCGTCATCGTGGTCCATAGACGCCCGCCGAAGATCGGGATCATGAACGAATAGAAGATGCGCAAGGTCGCGCCCGACAGCCCCGGTAAGGCGGCGAGCCAGAACAGCTCATCGACCGAATAGTCGAAACCGATCGACGGCAGCTTGGCGACGACCACGCTCCAGACCAGCCAGACCGAGAAGGCCAAGAGCAGACAGGGGATCGAGATCCACAGATTGCGGTTGGCGATCTTTCGCCCCTTCTCTTGCCAGAACTGCTCATCGTCCGGGCGCCAGTCCTCGATGGCGTGACTCTTAGTCATAACCTTGGCTTCCTCTTTGCCGTGGATCGGTTGCATTTCGGGCAGTTCCGGCAGAGCACCGAGCTCTTCCTTGAGCGCGGCCTGCTCCATGCGCCTGACGGCGAAGTGCATCCACACCAGCGCGACGGCGACGATGCCGAACAGCAGCATGAAGCAGCTGGTCCAGACACCGGTCAGATCGTTCATGACGCCGAAGGTGATCGGCAGCACGAACCCGCCCAATCCGCCGATCATGCCGACCAGACCGCCGACCGCGCCGACATGGGTCGGGTAATAGACGGGGATGTGCTTGTAGACCGCCGCCTTGCCGAGCGACATGAAGAAACCGAGGATGAAGATCAGAACGACAAAGGGGACCAGGCTCATGCTTGTGGTGAACGTGATCGGCCCCTCGATGCCCTGGATGATGTATTGCGTGTTGGGATAGGACAGCATGAAGCAGCAGATCGCCGACACGCCGAAGGTCCAGTACATGACCTTGCGGGCACCATAGCGGTCGGAGAGGTAACCGCCATAGGCACGGAACAGGCTGGCCGGCACCGCGTAGAAGGCCGCCAGGATACCGGCGGTCTCGATGCTGAGCCCATAGACGCCGATCAGGTAGCGCGGCAGCCACAGCGCCAGCGCGACAAACGCGCCGAAGACGAAGAAATAGTAGAGCGAGAAACGCCAGACCTGGATGTTGCGCAGCGGCGCCAGCTCCATCAGCGTGCTGCGCGCCTTTTCGCCGCGCGCCCGGCGCGCGACGGTGGCCGGGTCGTCCTTGGTCAACAGATAGAAACCGATCGCGACGATCAGCAGAACGACCGCATAGACCTGCGCCGTCTGCTCCCAACCGAACGCCACCAAGAGGAACGGCGCGCCGAAGTTCGTAACGGCCGCGCCGACATTGCCGACGCCGAAGATGCCGAGCGCGGTGCCCTGTTTCTCACGCGGATACCAGCGCGAGATATAGGCGATACCGACCGCGAACGAACCGCCGGCCAGGCCGACGCCCAGCGCTGCGACCAGGAACATGACGTAGGTCTCGACGGTCGACAGCAGATAGGTTGCGATCGCCGAGAAGATCATGACCAGCGTATAGACAAGACGCCCGCCGTACTGGTCGGTCCAGATGCCGAGGAAGATGCGGCTGACCGAACCGGTCAGGATCGGTGTCGCCACCAGCAGGCCGAACTCCGTATCGTTCAGGCCAAGATCGGCTTTGATCTTGACGCCGATGATCGAAAAGATCGTCCACGCCGCGAAACACACGGCGAAGGCAAACGTGCTTAAGCCCAGGACGTTGGTTTGCTGGCGCTTCGTGACACCGTCCAGATGGTCCATGACCGATCTCCCCCTTCTTCACGTGCGTGACGCCGCCGATTGAGGCTGACGTCACAAGGGAAGCATTCGCGGACGCGACGCGGGCCCACTTGACCCAGATCAATGGTGCTGGACCGGGATACTGAAATAAGGCTTGGGGGTACCAACTTCGTTCCAGCAATTGATCGACACCTTGGTATGGGGTCCGAAGAGCGATCCTTGAGCCTTGATCGTGATCAACAGTTGGCTTGATAATCATCAAGAGACGTATGAGGAGTCGCGATGCGCTCTGAGGACCTGCCGGTCATTGGTCAGCTACCGTTGTTCGCCGACATGGACGAGGAGCACTTTGCCGACCTGATGCGCGCGGCCTACTTGCAGACGTTTCCGCCGCAGGTCGACTTGATCAGCGAAGGCGACCGCGCCGATTTTCTCTATGTCGTCGTCGAGGGGTGCGTCGAACTCTACGCCCGATCGAACGGGCGCGAGGCGACCATGTCGCTGGTCCGCCCCGTCTCTACCTTCATTCTGGCGGCCGTTCTGAAGGACGTCCGGTATCTGATGTCGGGCCGCACGACGGAGAAGTCGCGTATCCTCTTGATACCGTCGGAGGACATCCGGCGGGCGTTCCGCCAAGACGATGCGTTCGCCCGCGCCATCGTCGTCGAGCTGGCGTCGCGTTATCGCGCCGTCGTGCGCGACCACAAGAACCAGAAACTGCGCACCGGTGTTGAGCGCCTGGCCAACCGCCTGCTGGTGATTGAACGGGACCAGGGCGGCAAGGGCCGCCTCACCTTGCCCTATGACAAGCGCACCCTGGCGTCGTTGCTGGGCATGACGCCGGAAAACCTGTCGCGCGCCTTCAACACGTTGAAACCCTACGGCGTTGAGGTCAGCGGATCGGAGATCAGGCTGACCAAGGCCGGCGACTTGCGAGGCTTGGCAAAACCCAACGAACTGATCGATGACGACACGGACGGACCGGTGGGCTGAACCCGGCGCGCCTGTTCCCAGCGTATGAAGCATCCAGACACCCTGACCAAGAGCGATGTCCACGTGTGGCTTGCCGAGCCCGATACGCTTCTGGCATCGCTGGAGACGATCGACGAGGCGCTCGACCTCCTCGATGCCGATGAACGGCACCGCTATCGCGCCTTCCGCTTCGACCGCGACCGCCGCGTTTTCCTGGCCGCCCACCTGCTGCTGCGGACCAGCCTGTCGCGCTACGCGCCGGTCCCGCCAGGGGATTGGGCATTTGAGAAGAACGCCTTCGGACGCCCCGAGATCGCGGGCCCGCCGGAGGCAGACGCCCTGCGGTTCAGTCTCTCCCACACGGACGGACTGGTTGCCTGTGCCGTCACAAAACAGTCGGACATCGGTGTCGACGTCGAAATGACGTCGCGCCGGACCCCTGTGCTCGAGCTCGCCGAACGTTTTTTCGCGCCGGAAGAGCACCGCATGCTCCGCGAAGCGCCCGCCGATCAACACAATGACATGTTTCTTGCCGTCTGGACGCTCAAGGAAGCCTACATCAAGGCTCGCGGCATGGGGCTCTCGCTGGGGTTGGACCGATTTGCCTTCGTTGTGTCAGGCGGCGGCGGCGCAGACGTCCGTTTCCACGACGACCTTAACGATGATCCGGGCTTATGGCAGTTTCACGTCACGAAAGTTCAACCGGACCACACGCTGGCGCTGGCGGTCCATCGGGAAGCTGGCGCGGACAAGACGTTCGTCTTCCAGCCGACGGTCAGGTCTTGCCGTCGCGTTTGACTGCCATCGATGGCGGTCGCGCATGCGCATCGCCAGGGCATAAGGGATACTTGTGAACAGGATCGACACCGTAGAGTAAAACTGTCGCAGAACCGGTGTACATTTCACCGGTGGAATCAATCTTGTCTTGTCGACTCTGTTCAACCGCTAGTTTTATGGGGATAAGTGCCATTACACGCCGTAATCCCGGCGAACGTGACGGAAGTCACATTGACGAGATGACCCATATTGGACTAAGACATCGATAGTTTGGGTGCAGTTCTCAACTGCTTTGAAGGGGAGGCTTTTATGGCCGGAATGTTTATGACGATGTCTCGTTGTCACGTGAAAGCTGGCAGTGAGAAGGAGGCTCGCGCGCTGCTCGAAGATCAGCTGCTTCCAGGTGACGGCTCAAAGCCTGGCGATCACGTCGACGGTTTGATTGGGTTCGGGCTCATGAAGTCTAAGACCGACCCGTCAATGTACGGCATCGTCTCCGTTTGGGAGAGCGAGGCTGCACTTGAGAAGATGGGTGCTAATCCCGCGGCGAAAGACGGCGGCGGTTTGGTCCAGAAGCTTCAGAAGCTCTGCGACGGCGACATCAAGGGTGAAGGCTTCTACATCGAAAGCCTCTGATCGTTCGGCGGTGAGCACATGTCGATAGCCGGCGGGCGTCGGCTATCGAGGGGTGATCGTTTCACCCATGTGCAAAAGAGGCCGCATTTTGTAACGATTTGATGAGATTAGGGCGTAGACCCGGGATAACCCTGGGTCTGCGCCTTTGTCTTTCTGGCGATCTCTGCGCTACCTTCGTCGCCCGGCTGGTATGGCGATATCAGGCATTCTCGATTAATCTATGGTGCAGCAGAGCTACCGTGGGCGCGGCAATCGGGGTTGACGTTCCCATGACTGGATTTCTTCCGGCGCCAGCGTTCAAACATCGGGCACATCCGGCGGCACGCCTGGCATGTGGCGGGCCTGACGTTTCATTCAGCGTCGCCAGCACATTCGTTTGACCACCTTTGGCAACACGTCATGCATGACCATTCTAGCCCTGCTAACGCCCAGTCTGCCGAGCAACCCGCGTCTAAGGCGCAAGGGCCGATTGAGGATATCTATCCGCTGACGGACATGCAGAACGCCCTGCTGGTGCGCTGCGTGACCTATCCCGACCAACCGGTTTACATGGGCCAGTGGTGGGCCGAGATCGAAGGCCCCATCGACGGCGAAGCGTTCGGCGCGGCATGGCGTTCGGTCGTCCAGCGCCACAGCGCATTGCGCTCGGCATTTCACTGGGAGTTAAAGGACCAACCCTTTCAGGTTGTACACCGCGAACCGGATTTCGCGGTCGAGAACCTGGATTGGTCCGGTGACACGGCGTGGCGCGACCGGCTGAGCACGTATCTTGAAGAGGACAGGCAGCGGCCCTTCGATCTGAAGCGCCCGCCGCTGATGCGTGTCAGGCTGATCAAGATCGGCGAAGACCGCCACCTGATCGTGTGGACGCGCCATCACCTGGTCGTCGACGGCTGGTCGCTTGGCGTTCTTCTCGATGAAGTCTTCACGGTTTATCGATCAATTGCCAACGATGAACCGGTATCGTTGAAGCCCGCCACACCCTTTAGGTCCTATGTCGATTGGCACCGCGGCCGCGATAGCGCCGTCGCGCGGGCGCATTGGAAGCGTGTATTGGCTGAGCTGGAGGCACCGCCGGCACCCGGCGCCCCGCTCGGCTCCGCGATCGACCTCGGTGAACGCGTCGAGACGCTGGACGCAGCGACGACCAGCCGGATCGCCGACGCCGCGCGCCAGGCCCGCTTGACGCCAAACACCCTGGTACAGGCCGCGTGGGCGCTCGTCCTGTCCCGGATTTCGGGTATGGACGAGGTCTTGTACGGCGCGGTCGAGACGCTGCGTCCCGCCCACCTGCTCGATGACGCGTCGGGACCGCTGGTCGGGCCGCAGATCGCTATTCTACCGGTTCGCGCGCGGATTGACTCGACCCCGCTGGGCGATTGGCTGCATCGACTGCAGGCCGACATGATCGCTGGACGCGAGGCCGGCGCGGTCGGGTTGGACGTGATACGCGACCTCATCGGGGGACCGCGCCATGCCTTGCCCTTTGACAGCATGGTGGGCTTCCAGAACTACCCCCTCGACGAGCGCGGTCCGGTGATGCAGGCCGGGCTCATCGTGCGCGACGGTGCCGACATCTCGCTTCCCGACATGCCGCTCAACATGATGGTCGAGACGGGCGACACGATGACGTTGCGGCTGATGTACGACCGCCGCTACAAGGCCGATGGCGAGGCCGATCAGATCCTCGCCATGCTCGCCAACACCCTCGGCGCCATGCCCGGCCAGTTCGATACGCCGGTCGAGACCATCGACGTGCTGCCGCCCGCACTGGCCCGTCGCCTGCTCAATGTGTTTTCCGGATTCGGGCCGATAGCGGTCGCCGATCCGACGGTGCCGGAGCTCATACTTCGCCACGCCGAAGACAATCCAGACACGATCGCGCTGCGGTTCGCCGGCAAGGACACGTCCTATCGCGAACTCGTCACCGCCGCCTCGCACATCGCCGAGCAGATCCTGCGCCATGACGACAGCAAGCAAAAGCGCATCGGCGTTTTGCTGGAACGTTCGCCCCAGGCTTTCGCCGCCATGATCGGTGTCATGCTGGCGGGCGCAGCCTACGTGCCACTGGATCCCAACACGGCCCCCAACCGCCGTGAACGCATCCTGCAGACCGCCGGTGTCCGGACCGTGGTGACATCGTCGGCACATACGGGAGACGTTGGCGACCGGCATGTCATCGTGGCCGACGAGCTGGCACTCGAGGCGCGACCCGCCCTGACCCATGCCTTGCCCTCGCCGGATGACGAGGCTTACGTCATCTTCACATCGGGATCGACCGGCCAGCCCAAAGGCGTGGTCGTCGATCACAGCAATCTTCGTTATCACATCGCCGCCCGCAAGGCCGTCTACCCCGACAACCCGATTGATACGTTTCTTCTCAACCTGCCGCTCCACTTCGACGGTTCGATCACCGTCGTGTTCTGCACGCTGGCAACCGGCGGTACGCTGGTCCTGGCCGAGAAGGACGAGGCCATGGACCCTGACCGCCTGGCCGCGTTGATTGGGTCCGCCGGCGTGACGCAGACCGCGATGGCGCCGTCTCTGTGGCGGATGATTTTGGAGGCGGCCAGCCCCGAGCAGTTGAAGACGATGCAACTGACGATCGTCGCGATCGAGGCCTGTTCGGTCGATCTGGTGCGCGACCACTACGAGAAACTGCCGAACGCGCCGCTCTACAACGAATACGGCGCGACGGAGACGACCGTCTGGGTGACGGCGCATCGTTGCGGCGAGGACTTTGGCGAGCCGATCGAACCGCTCGGCCGGCCGGTCGCCGGCACGCGCGCCTATGTCGTCGACCGCCACAACAGACTTTGCCCGCCCGGCACGATGGGCGAGCTGATCTTTGCCGGGCCCGCCATCGCGCGCGGCTATATCGGCCTGGACGAGCAAGCCGTGTCCGGCTTCGAGCGCAACCGCTTCGACGACGACCCATGGTTCGCGCCGGCCTATCGCACCGGTGACCTCGCGCGGTTCGATCTGGGCGGGCGCTTGTGGTTTCATGGCCGTGCCGACCGTCAGGTGAAACTGAACGGCAACCGTATCGAACTCGGTGAGATCGAGGCCTGCCTCGCGTCCCACCCGGCGATCAAGGAAGCCATCGTCGTCATCCTGGAGGCTGACAGTGGGCCCGCGCGCCTGGTCGCGCATATCGTCGCCGCCGAACCGCTGGAGCAGGCCGATATCCGCCACTTCCTGGGCCTGCACCTGCCGGCCTACATGATCCCCCAGGCCGTCTTGCAGCATGAGTCGCTGCCGCGCACGTCGACCGGCAAGATCGTGCTTTCCAAGCTTCCAGTGCCTGAGGTCAGGACCTCATCGGAACCGCCCGAAGGCGAGCGGGAGAACGCGCTCGCGACAATCTGGCGCGAGGCGCTGGGCCGCGAAGAGATCGGCCGCCATGAAGACTTCTTCGACCTCGGCGGCGATTCATTGACTGCGATGCTCGTGGTCTCGCGCATTCGCCGCGACATGAAGCTGGGTGCCGAACTGCTCGACCTCTTCGAGGCGCCTGAGATCGCCGAACTGGCGACACGTCTGGCCGCCAGGGACGGGGCGGAGTCACAGACCACCGCTACCCTGGTTCCGCGGCAGCGTGCTCGTGTCGAATTGCCGATAGGACAATCGAACTGATGAGCAGTGGCTATCTGGCAACGCTTTCGTTCGGACAGCGCCAGATCAGATTTCTCGAACTGCTGCGGCCTGGCCAGTCGAGCTTCGCCATGCCGCTTATCATCGATATCGAAGGCCCGTGCGACGAGCGTGCGCTACAACAGGCACTGCAGTCGGTGATCGACCGACACGACGTCCTGCGCGCATCGTTCCCCCTTGTCGACGGGTCGCCGGTTCAGGCGGTGCGCGATAGTCTGATCCTTGCGATGCCGCAAGTCGACGTCGAAACGTCGGTGTCCGAAAGCTGGCGTGACCACCTGCTGACGACAGCCGACGAACTGGCCGCGCAAGCCTTCGACCTCGCGGCAGGGCCGCTGATAAGGGCCAGGCTGCTGCGCGCATCCGATCAACGCCGTGGCATCGTCATCGTGGTGCACCACATCCTCGCCGACGCCGCGTCGCTCGACATTCTGGCGCGCGATCTGGTCAGCACCTATGCCGCCGCCCAGGCTGACCACGCCGCACAGACGGGCGACCTGCCGCTTCAGTTCACAGATTTTGCGGATTGGGAACAGGAGAGCTTCGGCCAAGCCGACACGCCGGAACTTGATGCCGCGATAGCCTATTGGCGCACGCAACTGCGTAACGCCCCACCCTTGCTTGATCTGCCCTTCGACCGCGCGCGCAGGACGGATGGCGAGACCGCCAGTGCGCACCGGAGCCTGACGCTTCGGGGACCGATTGCTGAGAACCTGACGGCCGTCGCGCGGCAGTCGGGCGCGACGCCGCTGATGGCCTTCCTGGCCGTATGGATCGCGGTGTTGCGCCGTTGGAGCGGGCTCGACGACATGGTCGTGACCATCCCCATATCGAAGCGAACCCGTCCGGAGCTGACCGACTTGATCGGCCTGTTTGTCGATACCCTGCCGATCCGCACATTCATCGACAGCGAAACGACCTTTGCCGATCTGCTCGGACAGGTACGCCAGGCGGTCCTTGAGGCAATGGAACATCGCGACCTGCCCTTCGAGCGCATCGTTCAAGCGATCGGCATCGAGCGGCGCAGCGATGTCATTCCACTGATGCAGGTCCTGTTCGGCGCCCATCAGGGCCAGATCGACCTGCCGGAAACCGCCGATGGGTGCCGTTTCGACGTGCTGAGCGACAGCGTGGAACAGGCGGCAAAAGCCGACTTGTCCATGGTCTACAGCCCCGCGCCCGACGCGCTGGAGCTTTGGTGCCGCTATGACGCGATGCTGTTCGATGCGTCCACGGTCGAGGCCTTGCTGCACTGGTACGGCAGGATCGCGACGGCCGTCGGCGATCAGCCCGATATCGCCGTCGATGCCATCCCGCTGGTCGACAAGGCTGAGGGCAAGGACCTTGTCGCGCGTTTCAACGCGACACAGCGGCCCTATCCGCGCGACCGCTCGGCCATCGATCTGTTCTTTGAGGTCGCCGCCGCGTCACCCGACGCGATCGCCATACGGGAAGATGGTGTCCGCTTGAGCTATGGCGACACGGCGATAGAGGTGCGCAGGCTGGCCGCCGTTCTGGCAAGCGAAGGCGTCGGCAAGGGCGACCCTGTGATCCTCGCCATGACGCTCTCGGCATCCTGCATCCAGTTGATGCTCGCTGTCCTGACGCTTGGCGCCGTTTTCGCGCCGATCGATCCGCACTATCCGAAAGCCCGCCGCGACGAATTGGCACGGAGTATCGAGGCGCGTTTTGCCATCGTCCATGCCGATGGCCTCGATCTCGCCGCCGATACCGTGCTGCTGGTCGAGGATGTGCAGGCGCGCGCGGCATCGGCCAAGCCGCACGGCGGATCGCCGGTCGACGCCACCGACCCCGCCTACATCATGTTCACGTCCGGCTCGACGGGCGTGCCCAAAGGCGTCGCCGTGCCGCACCGGGCCATCGTCCGCCTGGTGCGCAATACCGACTTCTGCGATTTCGGCCCACAGACACGCGGCGCCGCCTACTCCAACCCCTCCTTCGACGCGTCGACGCTTGAGGTGTGGGCGCCGCTTCTCAACGGCGGCACGGTCGTGCCCGTGGACCGCACGGTCGTCATGGACGCCCGTTCGTTGGGCGACTTTTTGTCGGCCAACGACATCAATCTGATCTGGATGACGGCGGGTCTGTTCCAGCAGATCGTCGCGGTCGACCCCGCGGTGTTCGCCGGCGACCGCACGCTTATCGCCGGCGGCGACGTGGTCAGCCCGGCCGCCGCAAGGGCCGTGCTCGAGGCCGGCGAAGGCACCGGCTTCCGGCTGTTGAACGGCTACGGCCCGACGGAGAACACCGTCTTCAGCACGGTCTATGACATCGGTGCGTTGGAGGAAACGGCGACGACCATCCCGATCGGCAGACCGATCGCCAACAGCACGGCCTATGTTCTGGACGCCAGCGGTCAGCCCGCACCGGTTGGCGTGGTCGGCGAAGTCTATGTCGGCGGCGATGGCGTGGCGCTCGGCTATATCGGCGATCCCGAGCGAACCGCGTCCAGTTTTCCACTGGACCCGTTCTCGACCGAGCCGGGGGCGCGGATGTACCGCACCGGCGACCTCGGACGCTGGCGCAGCGACGGCGTGATCCAGTTCTTTGGGCGCGCCGACAACCAGGTCAAGGTCCGCGGCTTCCGTATCGAGCTGAACGAGATTGCCACTGCCCTGTCACGCCACGCCGACATCGGTGCGGCAACGGTCACGGCGCCGCGCATGGCGTCCGGAGCGCGTCAGCTTGTCGCTTACGTTGTCGCCAAGAACGGCCATGCGCTGGACCAAACCGCGCTACGCGGCTATCTGCAGACGCAGCTTCCGCCGCACATGCTGCCGCATGCCTATGTCGTGATGGATGCGCTGCCGCTGACCATCAACGGCAAGATCGACGTCAAGGCGCTGCCGCCGGTCGAGCAGCAGCACTTCGACCGCGCCGACACGGTGACGGCGCCGCGCACCCATGAAGAGCAACGCCTCAGCGCCATCTGGCAGGATCTGCTCGGCCAAACCGGGATCGGCGTGCACGACAATTTCTTCCAGGTCGGTGGCGATTCGATCCTGGCCATCCGCATGGTGGCCCGCGCCTTCGATGCCGGCATGTCGATCAGCCTGAAGGACGTCTTCGAACATCAGACAATCGAAAGCCTTGCTGCCGCCGCCGTATCGCAACGCCAGCAAAGCGCCCCGCGCGGCGGTGATCAGTTCTTTGCCATGGACCTGCTGCCGCAAGCCGGTGACGAGACGGTCCCGTTCGCCCTGGCCAGTGTGGTGCTGGATCACGCGATCGGCTCCGTCGAGCTGGGTTATGCCGTTCAGCGCCTGGCGGAACGCCATGAAGGGCTACGCCTGCGCGTCGTCGCGGACGGCGTGACGCGGCGGCTGACCGTCGATGATTTCCTGCCCATCATCCCGGTGCGCGTGGTCGACGTGCCGGGTCTGGAAGACGGCAACATCGGCGCGTGGATCGACGACCATCGCGAGCGTTTGGGGCGCGGTTTGGATCTGACGGCGGGCGTCACGATTACGGCGACACTGGTCAACCGCCCGCCTAACCTGGGACCCGTCGTGGCGATTGCCCTGCATGACGCCGTTGCCGACGATCGCGCGCTTGCCGTGCTGGCGGCCGAGCTGGAGGCGGAGTTGCAAAGCGGTCTGGCGCCACGCATGAAGCCGGGAGAAAGCCCGACACTCAAAGACTGGCTCAACTGGCTGCGCGGCCATGCCGCCAGTAAAGCCGTTCGCGACAGCGCCACCGCCGTGGAATCGTGGTCCGGCGACCTGGGCGCGCCCGCATTCTTGGACAGTCACGACGTCGGCGACGTTCGCGCCGAGATCTGGCTGAACCCGTCGCTGACCCGCGCGTTGACCAGCACGATGCCCGCCCGCTTGGACATCTCCCCGCTGGATCCGATCCTGGCAAGCCTGGGCGCCGCTCTCGGTGGTGACGAGCGCGGCAATGGGTTGGTGATCGAGATGATTGACGGCGGCCGCGCGCTGCCGCCCGACGCGCCGCGGCCGGAGAACATGCTCGGCAATCTGGAGACAGTCCTGCCGATCCGGCTGGGACCGTCGCCTGAAGACGAAGCCGAACGTTTGATTGCCGCCAAGGCAGCACGCCAAGCCGTCCAGCCGATGGGTCCGGTCTACCGGGGCGTTCGTTCGACATTCGATCTGCCCGCGGCACCCATCGGTTTGGCATGGCGTCCGCCGCAACGCGCCGAGGGACCGCTGCGGCTGCACCAGATGCCCGGATTCTCCGCCTCCGTGCGCGGCGCCTTGATCGCGGGGATTGTCGATGGCCGGTTGCGGCTTCAATGGACCGGCGCCCGGGTTTCCCAGGATGCCCAACGGCTCTTGCAACAGATCGCCGACGACTTGGCGGCGTTCGCCGCATGGGCGGGCGAGGCCCGCGCCGCGCTTCGGACACCCTTCGACTTCCCGCTTGCCCGGATCGACGCCGACACGCTTCAACGGCTGATCGACCGTGAATCCGATTTCCAGGACATCTATCAGCTGTCGCCGATGCAGGAGGCGATGCTGGTCCATTCGCTGTCGGCGACCGGGTCGGAGGTGAACTTCGAGCAAAGCTGCACGCGTTTCACGGGCAACCTCGACATCGCGGCTTTTCAGCGGGCCTGGACCTACGTGTTCGATCGCCACCCGGTCCTGCGCACGACGTTTCGCTGGCGCGGCCTCGATCGGCCGCTGCAGATCGTGCGCGGCCATGTTCCCGCGCCCTTGACGATCGAACATTGGGACAGTTTCAGCGAGACGTCGCTTGAGGCCAGGCTGGCCGACGACCGCGCCACCGGCTTCGATCTGGAAGCCGGTCCGCTGGCGCGCATGACCCTGATCGTCACGGCGTCCGACGACGCCTATCTGATGGCAAGTTTCCATCACCTTCTGGTCGACGGATGGTGTCTCTCCCAGTTGGAATGGGAGGTCCGCGCCGCCTATGAGGCGTTTCGCCGCGGCACCCCGCCCATGCTTGAAGCGGTGGCGCCCTACCGCGACTACATCGCCTGGCTGGCCCAGGTGGATCGCGGCGCGATGCGCCGCTACTTCGCCGGCAGCCTGAACCATGCCCCGGATCAGCCGCCGATCCGTCAGGTCGAACCGCGCCGGGGTTTCGTCACGGCCAGGCGCGTTCTCGACCGCGCGACAAGCCAATCGCTCAACGGGCTGGCACGCCGGCGCGGCGTGACGATCGGGGCGATGACCCATCTGGCATGGGGCCTTTGGTCGGCGGCGCGCCGCGGTCAATCGGACACGGTCTTCTGCACGACGGTCTCCGGACGGCCGCCCACCATCGCCGGCGTCGAGCAGATGGTCGGCCTGTTCATCAACAACCTGCCGCTTCGGCTGCGCTTCGGCGACCACACGCCGCTCAGCGACCTTGCCGCCGGCATCCAGCAGCAACTGGGCGACTTGCAAAGCCACGCCTACATTTCGCCGCTTGAGGTCTTGGACGCCGCCGGTGCCACCGACCGGGCCGCGGGCCTGTTCGATACGCTGATGGTTGTCGAGAACGTGCCGTCGGGCACCAGCGCATGGGCGGGCGCGCCGGATCTGACGGTCGAGTCGATCCACGGCACCCTGAAGACGGCGTATGCCTTGACCTTTGTCGTCGTTCCCGGCGAGGAGATTGCGCTTTCCCTGGTGCTGCCGGACGCCGACGGCGGCGCCGGCGAGGAAGGCGACGCCATCCTTGAGGGCATCGCGGCCATCCTTACGGCCTTGCCACAGACGTTTGACGGCGTCGTTGCGGATCTGCCGCTGCCGGCGCCCGGCCACGCCGAGGTCGCTTCGACGGCGCATGCCGGGCGGGTTTCGGGCTCGCTGGTGGAGCGCCCGCGCAGCACGCTTGAGGCCCTGGTGGCAGAAGCGGTTGCCGCCATGGTCGACGGCAGCATCCGTCTTGATGACGATTTCGCATCGCTCGGTCTGACGTCTCTCGGCATCGCCAGCCTGGCGGCGCGTCTATCGGCGCGGCTGGGGCATCCGGTGCCCGTCACACTGATGCTCGAACACCGGACCGTCGCGGCCTTGGCGGCGGCTTTGAACAAGGGGCAGACCTGGGACGCGGTCGTTCCGATGTCGGGCGGAAAGGGCGAGCCGTTTGTCTGCGTTCACCCGATCGCGGGCGAGGTCAGCGCCTTTATGGACCTGGCGCGCGCCATGCCGGGCGAGATACCCCTATGGGCCCTTCAGGCGCCGGGTCTGGAGGAAGGACAGGTTCCCATCGATACGGTCGAAGGCTTGGCATCGGCAAACCTTGAAGCGTTGTCGAGACGGGACCTGCCTTCGCCCCGGTGGTTGGGCGGCTATTCGTTCGGCGGCATCGTCGCCTTCGAAATGGCCCGTCAGTTGACGGCGGCGGGCCGTGATCCCGGCCAGGTCATCATCATCGACACGCCCGCACCGCTCGACCACAAGTCCATCCTGAGCGACGACGAGAACCGCGCCCACGCGGAGTGGCTGCTGCGCATGGCCGATGTCAGGGCGCGTTACCACGGCACCGACGTGCCCTTCGACCTGGACGACCTGTTAGGGCGCGATCAGGCCGGGCGTCTGTCGTTCGCGGCGGAACGTCTGCAAGGGAGCGGTCTGCTGCCCCAGGATGCCGACACAGGCTGGCTGACGCGCGCGCACGCGACCGGCTTGACCCTCTATCGCGCGTTCCTGGATTATGCGCCGGATCGCAGCGTGGCGCGCGACGTGGCGGTCTTGCTCATCAAAGCATCGCATCAGGCGGACGGCGATCTCGACGACGTCGATGTCCGCTGGCGCGACGACCCGACCCTGGGCTGGTCTCAGTTCATCGACGCGGCCATCGACATTACGATCGTTGAGGGCGACCACGTTTCGATCCTGGCCGGCGATAAGGCGGCAGCGGTGGCGCAGGCTATCGCGGCGTCAATTGTCGGCACGCACGCCGCCGCGCAATGACATCACCGGAACCGGCCGCGCCGCCTTCGATCCCAAGGTCTCGCCATGCCCCTGACCCGTCACAACCCAACACAACGGATCTCGTTATGGATTCTGAACACCTGGTCGCTTTGACCGCGAACTACGAGCTGTTTCGCCGAAGGATGGCCGAGCGGACGCCGGACAACCCTGCGCTCCATGGCGCCAAGTACTATTCGCAAAACGACGAAGACGGCGTCATCGAGCACATTTTCGATGTCGTCGGTGTCGACCGCGGGACCTTTGTAGAAATCGGCTGCGGTCATGGCATCGAGAACATGACGGCTTACCTATGCCTCAAAGGCTGGTCCGGCGTTTGGGTCGACGCCAACAAGGAGTTCGTTGATTTCATCCGCCGCCAATGCGCGGATTTCGCGGACGAGGCCGCCTTATACGACAGGCCGGGTCATGTCGCGGTCATCGAGAAGTTCGTCACCCCCGACTCCGTGGCGTCGACGGCCAAAGCTGGATTGGCGGCGCTCTCCAGCACGCAGTTTGATTTCTTGTCGATCGATATCGACGGCAACGATCTGGCATGCGGCCAAGCGATTCTGGAGCACTACCAACCAAGCGTCATCTGCATGGAGTACAACTCCATTCTTGGTGCGCGCTCGGATTTCGTGTTCCGCACCGATGGCGGCTATCGGTGGCAGCGTGACGACTACATGGGATGTTCGTTGCGGGGGCTGACCAACGGACTGGCGCCTTTCGGCTATCACCTTGTCGCCTGCAACATGACCGGCACCAACGCCTTCTTCGTCGCAGAGCGTTATCGGGAACGTTTTACGCCTTACGAAATCGACGAACTTTTTGTGCCCGCGCGCTACTACGAGATCCCCATGCACTTTCACCAAGCGGGCCACCCGCGCACGCTCAAGAACCAACTGGCGTGTGCGACGTTCGAGTTTCTCGATACGTAGGCTTGTCGATACCGATCCGCTCTCTAACTGCTCTATGGCAGAAGCGGGAACATGTCGCCGCGAATGGGATCGCCCGGTCCGATCGGCATATCGAAACCCATCGCGCGCAGACTGGCGACGACTTCTCCGCCATGGGGCGCCAGAACGGCCGACGAGCCGACCCACCGCGTCACAAACCGCCGGGCCTCCGTGGGGTTCGGATTTCCCGGCGCGCCGTGCAGCGTCAGCGCGTGAAAGATCAGGCAGTCGCCGGGCGCCATGTCCCACGACAGGATGTCGTATTGGTCGCGCGTCCCCTCGATATCGGGGATCAGTTCAAGTTCAAAACGCCCCTGCTCACCGTGTTCCTTGATCGACGCGATGCGATTGTGGGCGTTGTAGTACGTTTCGGCCTTCTCTAGCGCCTTATCGCCGCCGTCCTCCTGTTCGAAATACTGGGCCGGCATGAAGTAGCGGTTCCACGTGTGAGAGCCGCGCACGAACTCAAGCGAGCATTCCTTGGGGATCGCATCAAGCGCGACCCAGATCGACAGGAACGGGCCAAGCACGATGTTGTCGTGATGCCAGGGCGTGCGTTCGACGGTGCCGGGCCGTTTGACGAACCACGTGTCCTGCATCAGCCGAACATGCGGTTCGCCGAGGCAGCTTGCCGCCATCGCCGCAATGTTGGATTCATGAACGAAGTCGTCGAACTCCAGGATCCGGTCGCGCGTCCACGTATCGAGGTAGAAACCGCCGGGCTGATCATCGCCGCTCAACTTGCCGAACAAGGGACCGGGTTCCTTAAGGCCGCGCTCGACGCCGGCGCGAAGCGCTTCGACCCAGTTCTCGGAAATCGCATTGCGAACGCGAACCGCGCCATCGGCGTTCAGGGCCTCAAGATCGTCCGGCCTTACCGCCGACCCGACATCGCTTGCCGTCATCTCACGGCACCGCCTGGATCGGGCACGATCCGCTCATGCGGCCTTCTCGGGCAGCAGAGGGAACATCTCACCGCCAAACGCCGTGCCCAGCTCAAGCGGCACGTCGTGACCGGTCGCTTCGACGGCACCCTTCAGCACGTCGCCGTGGGGACCGACAACCGCCGTGGGTTCTGCCCAACGCGACACAAAGCGCCGCGCGTCGGCGCTGCTCGGGTTGCCGGACGAACTGTGCAGCATCATGCCGTGAAACACGATGCAATCGCCGGGCTCGACAGCCCACGACAGGATCTCGTAATCGCCGCGCGCGTTCTCAATGTCCGGAATCTGCTTGAACGTCAGACGCCCGGCGGCATCGCTCTGGGCCTCGCCCCTGCCGTGATAGGCCCGGCAGGCCTCCTGCATCTCGCGCAGGGTCTCAGCGCCTTTCTCCGTCGTGAAGTACTGCTCGAACATGAAACAGGAATCCCAAAGGTGAGACCCCTTCACCAGCTCAAGCGACTCCGTCTTCGGAATCGGATCGAGCGCGACCCAGAACGAGTAATAGGTCCCCAAGATGCCGATATCCTGATGCCAGGGCGTACGCTCCACCGTGCCGGCGGGCTTGGAGAACCAGGCATCCAGCATCAATCGGGCTTGCGGTTCACCCAGACACTGGGCGGCCATGGCGGCAAGCTCGGATTCATGCAGAAAAGCCTGGAACTCCGGAATGTCCTTGCGCGTCCACATGTCGAACATGTAGCCGCCGGTATCGGCGTCGATGTCGCCCTTGAACAGCGGCCCGGGATGGCGAATGTTGCGTTCAATTCCCTTAAGCAACTGCTCGACCCAGTAGCCGGAGAATGCGTTCTTGACACGTATCGCGCCATCGCTGTGCAACGTGTCGAGTTGTTCCTTGGTGAACAAATTCGGTTCCCTTGCGGTTTCTCTTCTATAAGCTGATCAACAAATCCGATGCTCTGAAGAGCTCTCGCCGCGCATCCCACATTCCACATCGCGACCTGCCCGCTATGATAGTCCATCACCCCGGTCATTGCAGCCGCTTTGCGCGCTACATGCGTGCGGGCGCAGATCTGATGACCGGTTGCCTTGGCGGGCGGGGTAAACCGACTCCGGTTCGATGAGCAGCAGCAATACCCTGGTTCGATGGCGGCTGGATGACGTGTCGTGCAATGTCCGGCCCGACGAACACGACACGCCCTGGTGCCTGACTCTGGACCTGTCCCGTGAAGGCACGGGCGAATCGGGCGCCTTCGAGTGGAACGCCCGCTATCCGGATCTGCTGATCATCGCGCCTCCCGATCGAGTGGCGGGCGACGGCCAGAGACCTCTACTGGTCACGCATCGCCAGGGTATCGGCGATTTCATTCAACAGCTGCGCTATCTAAGCGCGCCGCAACTGGCCGGGCGCCGTATCCTGCTGGAGTGCCCGGCCCATCTTCACCAGCTCGTTGAAGCTCAAGACATCGACGTCGAACCCGTCGAACCGGGACACCGGCGGAACGATCCGTCTTTGGATGAGATGTCCAACATGCGCCTTGATCAACGGTTCGACGATCCGACCGGGGCGGGCCCCTACATCAAGGCGTCATCCGCGGGCCTGCGCCGCTCTGCGAAACCTCTGCGTGTCGGCATCAACTGGTCCGGCATGCTGGGAACGGTCAGCGTTGCCATGAAGTCCGTCGCGTTGCGCGATCTCGAACCTTTGGTCGCGCCGCGGCGCGATATCGAGTGGGTCAGCCTGCAATGGGGCCCCACCGAACGGGAGCTCGACCGACACGCCTGGGGCGCCGGCGTGACACAACGCGGCAAGTCCATCGAAACGGTGGCCGACCTGGCCAGGGAAATCGCCGCGCTCGATCTGTTCATCACGATCGACAGCGCGCCGGCTCATCTCGCCGGCGCGCTGGGCGTTCCGGTATGGACCATGCTCGGTCAGGCGATCGGATGGCGATGGAGGCTGGCCCATCCCTCAAGCCATCTTTATCGCAGCATGACCCTGTTCCGCTTCGACCCGGCGCACGGCTGGCCCGGCGTCGTCAGCAGGGTCGGTGAGACCCTCGACAAGGACGACGTCCGCGCAAACGGCGCGCGACCCGACCAAGTACCGCAAGGCGGTGACAGCATCGCGGTCCGGTTTGCCGACGACCCCATCGGCACGGCACGGGCGCATGGCGTCATCGTCGAACCGAACGACCACGAGACATTGGCCGGCATGCTTCAACTGCTCGTAAGGTGCTACAAGGGCCTTCCGTGGTCGGTCGTCGAACCGCGGCCGAGCCCTGACCTGCGGGTGCTCGGCGCATTCGAGGGGCATCGGCTGGTCACCGACATCTTGGCGGCGGCTGACGGTCACGGATGATCGCGCCGAACGTTGACGCTTCGCGGCTGTTGCGTTGACAGTGTCACGACGTCAACCATCAGCGACGGCGCGCATGCACCAGCACTCATCCGATCCGGGCATTGCCAATCCGTGCTGGCTCAACGTCCTGCGTGAAGCCGAGCCCGACAGCCCGATCATCGTCTGCTTTCCGCACGCCGGCGGCAGCGTTCTGTCAGTGGCCAAGCTGGCGCGGTCGATCCCCGAACGGTTCGGTCTTGTCGCGGTCGCGTTGCCGGGTCGTGAACCGGGCGACCAAGACCAGCCGCCACGTCATGCCGCGACGGCGGGCCGAAAACTTGGCGGCGATGTCGCCGCGCTCTTCAACCGCCGACGCAGCGGTGAACGTGTCGTGCTTCTGGGCAACAGCTATGGCGCGCTGCTCGCCTTTGAAACCGCGCGATCGCTCCAGGCCATGTCCGACGGGGCCGGCCCTCCCCTGCCGATCCGACTGATCGTATCCGGCTTTCGATCGCCGTCCCTGCCGCCGGCCGACGCGCCGATCTTCGGGTTGCCTTCGCAAGATCTGATCGCCGAGCTTTGCCAGCGCTTCGGCTTGCCGGCCGGTGACATGACGATAACCGGCCTGTTTGACATTGAAGACGCCCTGCGCGCCGATCTGGAGGCTTGCGACACCTACCGCTGCCGGCAAGGCTCCACGCTGGACGCGCGGATCGATGTCTTGGCGATGGCTCAGGACGCTTCGGTGTCGCGCGCCGAGCTACAGGCGTGGCAGGAGGTCACGACGGCATCTGTCGTCGTGACGGACCTGGATTGTGGTCACTTTCCGTGGTCCACCCATCCCGAGGCCGTGGCTGACACCATCGTCGCGTTGATCGACGACGGCGCGTCATGAGTCCTCGTCTTGCCGCTCGATCATCGCATTTTGCAAACTTCTTTGCGCACGGCAGTTGGACCACCTACCAGTGATCGTCCGGCGCCTTGTCTAGCCGACAGCAAGAAAAGCGCAGTAAAAGGTTATGACATTTTCGTTCTACTTTAACCGCACCTATTTCGCGAAGTCATAGATGAGCTTTCCTCTTGCATGGTGGACAAATGATCCATAGCCTGTACTGCGTTCGTGGGAGTGACGGTGGCTTTCTCCTGGGCAATCGCAACGTAGCTTTTTCGACACAGAGATCTTACCCCGCATGATAGTATCGGGCGGTCTGGTTGGTCGAAGACCGGTGGTGCTTTGAACCGTTTCGCAATAGGTCATTCGAAGAGTCGCACCAAACAAAAGCTGCAGCAGATCTATGCAACAGCGTGTCGCTGGCTGGATGTCGAGCCAGATGACGGGTTTGTTGAGACGGTGTTGCAGGATACGTCGATCAGTCGGGATAGCGATCTGGGCAGTCAGTTCGTATCCAGACTGCTCTCCGAAAAGCTTGGTATGCCGTCAGCGGCGTTCGGCTTGATCGGCACTGGGCTGCTTCACGCAATTCTCGATGCCGACGAGGCGTCAGACACCGCGAAAAAAGACGATACCAAAGCATACGGCCGGGTGAGTGTGCCGTCCGAGGAGGCGACCGACCTTAACGGTTTGGCCGCGCGTCTGCTGCTGCCGCAGGTCGATCCGGGGGATGTCAAGAGGGCGGCAGCTTTTGTCAGCTTTCTGCTGAAGACCCATGGGCCGAAAGCGCTCATCGATTTCGGACGCGCCATGGGGCCCGAAGGATCGGTCGACGAGGCGAGCAAGGCGGCGACCGGAAAGTCCACCGCTGTTCTGGAGTTGGAATGGCAGGGTTCCGCGGATGCGCAGCACAAGAAGATGGGACCCTTTCATGTTCTCGGCTGGGCTGCCAGGTCCGCATGCCGTTTTCCACGATTGCTCACCTACTTCTTCATCGCAAACGCCATCCAAATCTCCTACGGCGTCGTTGTGCCGGTTTGGCTTCAGCAGCTGTTCGACGAAGGTATCCAGCACAACCATATCGGCGTGATCGAACTCACGCTGACTTATCTTGTTGTTGGTTTCCTGTTCACGAGCGCAGCGGGTGTCCTGCTCGATTACTGTGTCGCTGCCCTCGGTCCCAGAATGCTGGAGCGCATGCGTTTCCGCATGTTCAACAAGCTCCAGCAGATGTCGACCCGATCGTTGTCGCGCTACGGCAGCGATGAAGTCGTCTCGAACTTCTCCAACGATTTGACCGTCCTGGAGAAAGCCGTCGTCTGGTCGGTTCCCGGCCTTTTCGCCAAGAGTCTGATGTTGATCGGATCCGTCGGCATCGCGTTCCATCTGGATTGGCAATTGGCGCTGCCGATGTTGATTGCCATGGCGCTGGCCTTCTGGCTGCCGCGGCTGATTGCCAAATGGGCCTTGAAGAAAACCCATGAACGCAGCATCGAAGATGCCAAACTGGTTCGGGTGATCAAGGAAAACGCCCTTCTGCAACGGGTCATTCACGCGTTCGGACTGACCTCGACCCTGGTGGACAGGTTTAGGAGCCAACTTGATGAGCTCTATCGATCAAGTTGGGGGCAGTACTTCTCGTCAGGCTTGGTCGGGCGCGCCACCAACTTCGGGATCAGCGGCAGCCAGTTGATCGTGATCGGGCTGGGCGCGGTCCTTTCCGTCGAAGGTGAGGTGTCGGCCGGCACCATTGTCGCCTTTATCACGCTGCTGCTCAGCATCGGCGGCGCCGCCGGCTTCATCGGTGCGCAATTGCCGATCTTGATACAGGCGGTCGGTTCGCTCCAGCGTATCGAGACGTTTCTGGCCCAGCCTGTCGAGATCAAGCCGCCCGACACGGTCGAATCGATGGCTCTGCCGCTGAAGGCCGTGACGTTCGACAACGTCTCGTTCAGCTATGAAGGCGACAAGGTCAACCTGGACGGCATATCGATACAGATTGATACACCGCAGCGCATCGCGGTCGTCGGGCCTTCCGGTTCCGGCAAGAGCACCTTCATTGGTCTGATCGAGCATCAGTTTGACCCAACGGAAGGGCACATCTATCTGAACGGCATCGATCTGCGGAAAATCGGCGACGAGCAGCGCAACGAGCTGATCAATGTCGTGCCGCAGGAACCGCTCTTGTTCCAGACATCCGTGCGCGAAAACATCCGAATGGGCAAACTTGACGCGACGGACGAGGAGATCGAGGAAGCGGCAAAGAAGGCGGAAATCCACGACTTTATCGTCAGCCTTCCCGATGGATACGATACGGACTCGGGCGAAGCGGGCCGGAAGTTTTCCGGCGGCCAGCGCCAGCGTATCGCGATCGCCCGCGCCATCATCAACGACCCTGAGATCCTGTTGCTTGACGAGGCAACGTCAGCCCTCGACGAAGCCAGCGCCGCCGCCATCAACGAGACCCTGGAACGGGTGACACGGGGCCGCACCGTCTTTGCCATCACCCATCACCTCAACGACTGCGAGCTGATGGATCTTGTCCTCGTGCTGAAGGACGGCAAGATCGTCGAGACCGGGACCCACAAGGAACTGGTGTCGCGCGAAGGCGCCTATGCCGACTTGTGGAACGCGCACACAATCGCCAATGCGACCGATGACCTAACAACAGATGACATCATCAAGATGCTGGGCCGGTTCGCGCTGTTCGAGGACCTGCCGGCAGACACCATGGAAAAGGCCTTCAAGGCGATGCGGCTTGAGACCGTGCAGGCCGGCACCAGTCTTTTGGAAGAAGGCCAGTCGGCCGAACGCTTCGTCCTCATCGTCAAGGGTACGGTGGAACGGACCGTGCGTATGCCCAGCGGCGAGATTCACGAGTTGGAGTTGCTCGACGCCGGCGAAGCTCTCGGCGAGTACGCTATTCTTGACGACGCGACGAACCCGGCGACCGCAACGACAACAACGACGTGCACGCTGCTGTCGATCCACAAGCTCGACCTGCTGAAACTGTTGGGCGACGATCCTAGAATGCTGGCCCACATACAAACGATGCTGCGGGCGCGCGAAGACGAGATAAGGGAGCACATCACGTGGAGGAAACTGCACGAGTTGGTTGTTCCAAGTCCTTAGCGCCCGTGCGATCGGGCATCGCGGACGCACTAACGGTCGCACAGATGCTGGCGCACCGCGCCGCCGAACCCGATCTCAACTGGTCAATCCGGTTCCTCGACAGTGCCGGCCGCGAGGCCGAGACCTGGACGCTGGCCGATCTTGAAGCCAGAACGCGCGCGATCGCCGCGCGATTGCAATCGGCTACCGCGCCCGGCGATCCGGTTCTTCTGGTGTTCCAACCGGGCCTGGCGTTTCTCGCCGCCTTTCTGGCGTGCCAATGGGCCGGCAGGCTCGCGGTACCGATCAATCCGCCCCGGCGCAACCGGCTGCTGGGTCGGTTGGAGTCCGTCGTTCGTGACTGTGGTGCCAAGGTCGGCCTGAATGGTCCGGGCCTTATCGACTCCGTAAACCAGTGGCAATCCGCCAGTCCGGTGCTCGCCGGCGTCTCATGGCATGACGTTGATCGCATAGACGATGGCGCGGCCGGCTCGCCGCACGACGCGTCATCGGATGACATTGCCTTCATCCAGTACACGTCCGGCTCCACGTCTCAGCCCAAGGGCGTCAAGGTTACCCATCGCAACCTGCTGGAAGACATGGCGCGCATGGCCGATGCCTGGGCGATCAAGACCGACAGCGTCATGGTCACCTGGCTGCCCGCCTTCCACGACCTCGGCCTTATCTTTGGCCTGCTCCAGCCGCTCTATGCCGGCTGCCCGGTGGTTCAACTCGCGCCCAACTCGTTTCTGCAGCGCCCCGGCCTATGGCTTCAGGCGATCACGCGCTATCGCGGCACGCACTCGGCGGCGCCGAGCTTTGCCTACGACCTCTGCTGCCGCCGTATCCCTGAAGACCAGCGGGCGGGCCTGGATCTCTCAAGCCTTGTCATGACCATGAACGCCGCCGAACCGATCAACCCCGAGGTGCTCGAACGTTTCGCCGAGACCTTCGCGCCCGCCGGTTTCCGGCGCGATGCGTTTGCGCCGGCCTATGGCTTGGCCGAATCGACTCTGGCCGTCACCGCCAGTCCGGTCGGCGAACCACCGGTCATGGTCAGACTGGATACCGCCTCGCTGGAGAACCACACGATCAAGGTGAACTCTGACGACGACCCCGCCGGCAGGGTATTGGCCGGCTGTGGGGCGCCGCTGCCGGACGTGCCCATCGCCATCGTCGATGCCGACACGAAGCGCCGCGTGGCGCCGGACGCTGTCGGCGAGATCTGGGTCGGCGGGCCGACGATCGCGCGCGGGTATTGGCGCCGCGACGACGAGACCGCCGCCACGTTTGGCGTGACGGTCGATGGCGAAACCGACACGACGGGTTACCTGCGCACCGGCGACCTGGGTGCCATGATCGACGGCGAACTCGTCGTCACCGGGCGCATCAAGGACCTGATCATCATCAACGGCACCAACCACTATCCCCAGGACATCGAGCGCACGGCGCAGGCGGCCCATAACGCGCTGCGCATCGACAACGGTGCGGCGTTTTCCCTTGAGGACGATCACGGCCTCGAACACGTCGCCCTGGTACAGGAGGTGGAACGCACACAGCGCAAAGCCGACCCGGCGCCGATCTTCCAGGCGGTCAGTGACGCGGTGTGGCGCGAGCTTGAGCTGCCGATCGCCCGCATCGTTCTTGTCGAACCCGGCGCCGTTCTGCGCACCTCCAGCGGTAAGATCCAGCGCCTGGCGAACAAACAGGCCTACCTGAACGGCAAGCTGCCTGTCATCGCCGAGTGGCGCGCCACGTCCGAAACGGCCCACCGCGAACCGGCGTTCGCACAGGAAACGGCCGCGCAGGCCGGGGATCATGCTGCCCTGACAACGTGGATCGTCGCCTGGCTCGCCAAGCGTCTTGACCTGCCGGTTGGCGAGATCGCCGTCGACCGGGGCTTCGCCGAGCTCGGTCTGGCCTCCATCGATGCCACGGAGTTCGCGTTTGCGCTCGGCGATCACCTGGGACGCGACCTGCCCGAGACGCTTGCGTTCGACCACCCGACCGTCTCCCGTGTGGTCGACCATGTGACGGGCGCAGCGGCGGACATGAGAGCGGAAAAGCCGCCGCGGCCCGGCCAGCAGGGGTCGGACCTGGAGGAGCTGCTGTCCGCGATCGAACAGAAGAGCCCGTGACGGCCAAGCCGGCAGCCAAGGACATACTGCGCGAACGTCTCGCGCGGCTCGAGGCCGACCAGATCGCCGACCTCGTGCTGGACCTGCAGTCGCGCATCGACGGGCTGCGCGCCGAGCTGTCCACCGTCCGCGAGCCGATCGCGATCGTCGGCCAGGCCTGCCGTCTGCCGCATGCCGACGGCATCGACGACTTCAGGCGGCTGCTGTTCGCCGGCGAGAACGCCGTTGGTTCGCCGCCCGCCAGCCGGCCTGAAGCCGAGAACCTGCCGCCGGCGGGTTACATCGCCGACATCGACCGCTTCGATGCGGGCTTTTTCGGCTTCCGCGCCAACGAAGCAGCCGCCATGGATCCGCAACAGCGCATGCTGATGGAGCTGACCTGGCACGGCCTGGAGGATGCCGGTTATGCCGACCGCAACTGGCGCCCGGCCCATACCGGCCTCTTTGTCGGTATCAGCACCAGCGACTACGAAGAACGGTTTCGCGGCGATGGTCATCGGGGTTTCACACCGGCGGCCATCACCGGCAACGCACGCAGTATCGCCGCGGGACGTCTGGCCCATTGGCTGGATACGACGGGCCCAGCCTTGGCGTTGGACACCGCCTGTTCGTCGTCCCTGGTCGCCGTGCACATCGCCTGTCTGTCGCTTCGCTCGGGCGCCTGCGACATGGCGATCGCGGCCGGCGTCAACGCGCTGCTGGAAGGTGACCTGAGCGACGGTTTCGAAGCCGCCGGCATGCTGAGCGTCGACCACGCCTGCAAGACCTTCGATACCGGCGCCAACGGCTATGTCCGCGGCGAAGGCGGCGGGGTCGTGGTGCTCAAACGCCTGTCCGATGCCGAACGCGACGGCGACCTTATCCGCGCGGTCATCAAAGGCGGCGCCATCAACCATGACGGCCGCGCCAGCGCCTTGACCGCGCCCAACGGCCCGGCCCAGGTCGCGGTCATCCGTGCCGCCCTGGAGAACGCCGGTTTGGGACCGGGCGACGTGCAGGCCGTGGAATGCCATGGTACAGGCACGCCATTGGGCGACCCGATCAGCAGGTCGCTCGCCCTGGCCGGACCATAGGCCTCGCCCAGGGCCTGAACCTCGATCGGG